>NZ_JACJES010000006.1:0-175934 GCF_014164175.1 Pseudoalteromonas sp. SG44-5
TAGAGCCTAGAGCCTAGAGCCTAGAGCCTAGAGCCTAGAGCCTAGAGTTAAACAAATAACTCTAGCAGATCATTTAAAAAGCGCTGACCTTTCAGTGTTACTTGCCAATGGCTATCGGTTTGTATTAATAAGCCCGTTTTAATTGCCTGTTGTAGCGCGTGTTGTTGGCTTTGTAATGGCTGCTGTGTAAGCGCATTAAAGTCGTTAATAGGGCAAGGCTCTACTAGACGAAAGCGATTCATAAAAAACTCAAATGCTAAATCGTCTTGTTCAACCTGCCAGCTTTTAAACAAGTAAGGTTTGATCAGATCCATGTAACCACGCGGGTGCTTAACTTTTTCGGTGCGGGTTATTATGCCTGTATTTGCATCAGTTACCTTACCATGCGCGCCACAACCAATACCGATATAATCGCCAAAACGCCAATAATTTAAGTTGTGTTGGCATTGATAGCCGGGCTTTGCATAGCCTGATATTTCGTATTGCAGGTAACCTGCTTGGGCAAGTAACTCTTGGCCTTGCTCTTGAATGTCCCATAGGGTTTCGTCTTGTGGCAGGGTAGGCGGCTTAGAAGCAAATTGTGTATTGGGCTCAATAGTAAGCTGATACCAAGAAATATGCGGCGGGTTAAGGGCAATGATTTGCTTTAAATCACCCAGTGCATCATCGAGAGTTTGCCCAGGTAAGCCATGCATTAAATCAAGATTAAAGCTATTTAACCCCGCTTCTTTAGCTTGCTCTGCGGCGTAGTTTGCCTCGTCGCTGCCATGAATACGGCCAAGCGCTTTAAGCTTGTCGTTTTGCATGCTTTGCACACCAATAGAAATGCGGTTAATACCTGCTTTTACATAATCTTTAAAGCGGCCAGTTTCAACGGTGCCTGGGTTTGCTTCAAGGGTTATTTCGCAGTTATCTTCAAGCCCAATAAGGCTTTTAACCTCACTAAGTAGGCGTGTGTAAGCTGCGCCAGTTAATAAGCTAGGTGTGCCACCACCAATAAAAATACTATGAATTTTACGCCCTTGCACCAAATGCAGGTCGGCTTTTAAATCATCAATTAAATGCTGCACATATTCAGCTTCAGGAATTTCACCTTTTTGTCCGTGGCTATTAAAGTCGCAATATGGGCATTTTTGCACGCACCAAGGTACGTGCACATATAAGCTTAGTGGTGGTAGGTTCACAGGCCGCCTTTTAGCTTAAGTTGCTGTAGTAAATTTTGTAATGCTTGACCGCGATGGCTAATGGCATTTTTTTGCTCTTTTGTAAGCTCGGCACTGGTGCAATTAAGCGTTGGTACAAAAAATACCGGGTCGTAACCAA
This sequence comes from Pseudoalteromonas sp. SG44-5, assembly GCF_014164175.1. Lineage (NCBI taxonomy): Bacteria > Pseudomonadati > Pseudomonadota > Gammaproteobacteria > Alteromonadales > Pseudoalteromonadaceae > Pseudoalteromonas > Pseudoalteromonas sp. SG44-5. The sequence goes on from NZ_JACJES010000006.1 coordinate 1,324, forward strand.
AGCCGCCTTCGCCATTTTGGGTTAGGGTTATTTCACCTTCCCAACTGGCACTACAAATAAGCGGAGTTGGGTCATTAGCATGGCGCATTAATACCAGTACACACCAAAAGCGTGCGGTTCTAATTGGGTTATTACCCAGCTCAAGTAGTAGCTTATCTATGTTATCTTGATCGGTTGCACCTGCACCGGCAAAGCGCGCCGAGTACACACCTGGCGCACCATTTAAACCATCTACTTCTAATCCCGAGTCATCAGCAATAGCAGGCATACCGGTAATTAGGGCAGCATGGCGGGCTTTAATAATGGCATTTTCTACAAAAGTGGTACCGGTTTCGGCCACCTCACCTACGTTAAAGTCGCTTTGCGGCACAACATTAATATTGAGTGGGCTGAGCATGTTTGCAAGTTCATTTACTTTGCCAGGGTTGCCTGTGGCAAGTACTAAAGTTTTTATCATAAGTTATTTAATCTACGTAAAATTTTTGCTGAAACTGTAATTTTTGAAATTGTGAGTCTTGCTGTATTTCAATCTCAAAACGTAAAACTTCTTCGTTAGTGTAGTTAACTTGAGCAAGGTAATAAATTGCATCGCCTTCAATTACTTCTTTAAAGTTAAGCGTTTGTTTATTGCCGAGTAGATTTTTAGCTGTGCCTTTTAGCACGGCCTTTTGCGCCGTGTTATTGGTATCATTAGCTAATATAGATATATTAACAATCCCTTTGTAGCCGCTACGCTCAAGGCCATAAGCTTGGGCTATTTTAGGTTGCACAAAGGTTGAAGGAAAAGCGATGTAATGTACTTGCCACTGACCTAACTCTTTGTACTGCGCGCCGGAAACTTGCTCACTGTGGGCATTAAAGGTAAAAGCTAAACAGGTAATAAAAAACAATTTAATTAACCGTTGCATAATTAACTCCTAAAAAATAAAAAAGAGGTCTTGTGACCTCTTTAGCTAAAATAAGCGCTTAAACTAACAGATCCATAAGCAGCATTTGTAAAAACTGAATACCAATAATAAGCACTAAAACCGATAAATCTAAGCCACCTAGCGATGGTAGAATTTTACGAATAGGTTTTAACATAGGTTCAGTCAGCTGGTGGAATACCGCTTCTATTGGGTTGTAGCCTTGGCTAACCCAGCTTAGAATAGCGCGAATAATAAGTACCCAAAAAACTAAGTTTAAACCTTCTTTTAGTACGGTGATTAATGCTTGAATAAGCACAGGTTGTATAGCCCATGACTTATAAATAAGCCACATAAGCACACTTATTTTGGCTGCGGCAACAAAAAATGCCAGCAATAGCGAGGCTAAATCAAGGCCTCCAAACCCAGGAATAATTTTACGCAGTGGCTTTACTGCGAAAGAGGTGGCTTTAACCACAAATTGGCTCATTGGGTTGTAAAAGTCGGCTTTTGCCCACTGTAGCCAAAAACGCAGTAATACCACCATTAAAAATAGATCAAACAGGGTACTGATTAAAAATTGCATGGCATTCATAATTTAACCTTCTTAAAGTTCTTGTTCCATTTGCTGTGCACGCGTAATACACGCATCCATGGCATCGGCAACGGTTTGGGTTAAGCCTTTATCTTTTAAATGCTCAACGGCTGCATGCGTAGTACCACCTTTAGATGTTACGTTTGAGCGTAACTGCGAAATGGTTATATCGGGTTGGCTTAGTGCCATTTCGGCAGCGCCAAGTGCTGTTTGTTGTACTAAGCGACGTGCATCTGCATCGTTAAAGCCCAGTGCTTTGGCTTTCTCTTCTATGGCTTCCATAAATAAGAAAAAATAAGCAGGCGATGAGCCTGTAACTGCAATAATATCGTTAATTTGCGATTCTTGCTCAACCCACACTACAATGCCAGTGCATTCAAAAACTTGTTGTACAAATTCGTGCTCGCTTGGCGTTTCGCCAGCGCCATATAAACCGGATACACCACGGCCAAGTAGCGAAGGTGTATTAGGCATACAACGTATCATTTTCACGTCTTGGCCAAGCATTTCGCGCAAACGTTTTACGGTTAAACCAGCTGCTACTGAAATAAACAGTTTATCGCTAAAGTCGACACCCGACTCTTGAAACGATTTACATAAATCGCCCATCATTTGTGGTTTAACAGAAAGTACAATTACGTCAGCATCGCGCAGGGCTTCGTTATTGTCACTGGTGGTTTTCACCTTGAAATCGGCTGCCACTTTGGCCAGCTTTTCTTGGTTACGGTTTGTGGCAATAATATTGTTTGCATTAAACCCATTTTTTACCATGCCACCAATAATGGCGTAGCTCATATTACCTGTGCCTATAAATGCGATTGTTTTATCTGACATATATCTGTTATCACCTTTTAAGTTCGTGTGCCAAAAATGTCTGTGCCGATCCTCACCATTGTTGAGCCTGCACTAATTGCAGCTTCAACATCATTGCTCATCCCCATCGACAAAGTATCTACTTGAGGATATTGGGTCTGTAGTTTATCAAAGCAAGTTTGTAATTGCTTAAAATATTGAGTTTGCGTTGTAATATCATCGCTTTTAGCCGGAATAGCCATTAGTCCGCGTAAAGTTAATTGTTCACATTGGTTAATAAAACTGGCCAGTTCGGCTACTTCATTAAGCTGGCAACCCGACTTAGCCTCTTCATTACTAATATTTACTTGAATAAGCACATTAAGCGCGGCTTTATCGGCTGGTCGTTGGCTGTTTAAGCGTTTCGCTATTTTAATCCGATCAACACTTTGTACCCAAGCAAAATTGGCGGCCACTAATGCGCTTTTATTTGATTGAATAGGGCCAATGAAATGCCAAATGATATCGCTATATGCGTGTAGTTGCGCTATTTTATCTACAGCCTCTTGAACATAAGACTCACCAAATTGGCGTTGGCCATGCTTGTAGGCTGCAATAATATCGGCACTTGGTTTGGTTTTTGATACTGCAAGTAAGGTTATTTCGTTACTATTTCGTTGGGCGTTTTTTGCCGCTACTGCAATTCTAGCGTAGGCGGATGTGAGTCGTTCTGCTATTGTAACCATATATTTATCAGTTAGTTGTGGAGTCATAAATGGATATTACCGAATTATTGGCGTTTAGTGTGCAACACAAAGCATCCGATTTACATTTATCATCAGGGGTTTCACCTATGATACGCGTAGACGGCGATGTGCGGCGTATTAATATACCAGCACTAGGAGACAAAGATGTAAACAACCTAGTTTACGATATTATGAACGATAACCAGCGCAAGGACTACGAACAAAATCTCGAAGTGGATTTTTCATTTGAAGTGCCTAATTTAGCACGTTTTCGTGTTAATGCTTTTAATACTCATCGTGGCCCAGCCGCTGTATTTCGTACGATCCCCAGTGAAGTGCTCACACTAGATGATTTAGGTGCTCCCGATATTTTTAAAACCATTGCCGATAACCCTCGCGGCTTAGTATTAGTAACTGGCCCTACAGGGTCAGGTAAGTCGACAACATTAGCGGCTATGGTTGATTATATAAATCAAACAAAACATCACCATATTCTCACTATTGAAGATCCAATAGAGTTTGTCCACGATAACAAATTAAGTCTGATTAATCAGCGAGAAGTACATCGCGACACACATAGCTTTAAAAATGCGCTACGCAGTGCACTTCGTGAAGATCCAGATGTAATATTAGTTGGTGAATTACGTGATCTGGAAACCATTCGCCTGGCAATGACAGCAGCCGAAACTGGTCACTTAGTATTTGGCACTTTGCACACCACCTCTGCACCTAAAACCATTGACCGTATTATAGATGTATTCCCAGGTGAAGAAAAAGCCATGATCCGCTCTATGCTCTCGGAATCATTACGTGCGGTAATTTCGCAAACCCTGCTTAAAAAAATTGGCGGTGGGCGAGTAGCTGCTCACGAAATTATGCTTGCAGTACCTGCTATTCGTAACTTAATTCGTGAAGATAAAGTGGCGCAAATGTACTCGTCTATTCAAACTGGCGCTTCGCATGGAATGCAAACGATGGATCAATGTTTAACAAACTTAGTTAATCATGGCATTGTTACCAATATTGCAGCGCAAGCTAAAGCGCAAGACAAAACTCAGTTCGGTGGTTAAGGAATACTAATGGCTTTATCTTTAAATAACTTTTTACAAATAATGATAGATAAAAAAGGCTCTGATTTATTTGTTTCAAGCCAACTGCCTATCAGCGCTAAAATTAATGGTGAATTAACCCCGCTTGATGATGAGCCGCTCAGCGATGAGCAATCACTTGAGTTGGTTGAATCGGCAATGAGTGAAAAACAAAAAGCCGAGTTTCATACAACGAAAGAATGCAACTTTGCGATTGCCACTGACGAAGGACGTTTTCGTGTTTCGGCATTTTGGCAGCGCGATAAAGCGGGCATGGTTATTCGTCGTATTGTTACTAAAATACCTGAAATTGGCGAACTTGGGCTGCCGTCTACACTTACCGATGTGATTATGTCGAAACGTGGTTTAGTGCTATTTGTGGGGGGAACCGGTACGGGTAAGTCAACCTCACTTGCTGCACTTATTGGCTATAGAAACCGTAATCAGCGCGGACATATATTAACCATTGAAGACCCGATTGAGTTTGTACACGAACACCGTAAAAGTATTATTACTCAACGCGAAGTAGGGCTAGATACCGAAAGTTTTGAGTCAGCGCTTAAAAGCTCGTTACGCCAAGCACCCGACGTAATATTAATAGGCGAAATACGCTCACAAGAAACCATGGAGTATGCATTAAGCTTTGCAGAAACAGGGCACTTATGTGTGGCTACCTTGCATGCAAACAACGCTAACCAGGCGATAGATCGGATCATGCATTTAGTGCCAAAAGAAAAGCACGATAAGCTTAAGTACGATCTAGCATTAAATTTACGCGCTATTATTGCCCAGCAGCTGATCCCCACATCTGACGGGCAAGGTCGAGTTGCTGCTATTGAAATATTACTTAATTCACCTATGGTTGCAGAGCTAATTAAAAATGGTGATATAGGCGGTATTAAAGAAACCATGGCTAAATCGAAAGAAATGGGTATGCAGACCTTTGATCAGGCCTTATTTGAGTTGTATAAACAGCAACGAATCAATTATGCAGATGCATTGCACCATGCCGATTCGGCGAACGATTTGCGCTTAATGATAAAGCTGCGCAACAATGAGCAGCAAGGGGCGGGCTTTTTACAAGGGGTCACTATTGATGGCCTTGATGATAAAGGCAATATTAGTTAAGTTAAAGAGAAGGCTTTGGGTATCAGCTTAAAAGCTCTGATATTCAAAGCCTAACACCTAATATTTTCACTCACCGTAACTTGTTTCAAAAAAGCTCTCTAAAATAATCACCGCAGACATGTTATCTACTTTGCCTTTGCCTAAGTTTTTATAACCGCCTTGCTCAAACAAGCGCGCTTTAGCATCGGCGGTGGTTAAGCGCTCATCTTGTGTTTCTACCGGTATGGCATAGTGATTGTGTAATCGATTAGCAAACTTTTTAGCTTTAAAAGTTACCTCTTGGGCGGTGCCATCCATATTTAGCGGTAAACCTACCACCATTAAATCGGGTTGCCATTCGTTTACTTGTACTGCTATGTCATCCCAATTAGGAATGCCATCTTGTGCTTTTACAGCTTTAAGGCTCGATGCGCTGCCAGTGAGCTCTTGACCTATAGCAATACCAATACTTTTGGTGCCAAAGTCAAAGCCCATTACAGTACGCTGGCCTTGCGGCTTGAAGTTTTTTTTTGTCATAAGTTTATCTTGTTAAGCATGACCAGCTTCAGGGCTGAGTTGACTTATATCAAAGCCCAGCATAGAAACTGCTTTTTCCCAGCGTTTTTCAACGGGGGTGTCAAAAATAATTTTCGGATCAGCTTTAATTATCAGCCAGCTATTATCCAATAGCTCTTGTTCTAATTGACCTTGCTCCCAGCCAGAGTAGCCCAAAGTAATAATAAATTGTTCAGGTGCTTGTGCTGTGGTTAACGAAGCGAGTACATCTTTAGAGGTGGTGATCATGATATCACTGCTGAGCGCTTGGCTCGCAGAGTAACCATGCTTTGGAGAGTGCAGTACAAAACCACGGTCGGTTTTAACCGGCCCGCCAGCATATACGCTAACTTGCGCTGCTTGCTGAGTTTTGTCGTTATCAATTTCTATTTTATCGAGTAACTCACCTACGGTAATATTAATAGGTTGGTTGATTACCAAGCCCATAGCCCCGTCTTCATTGTGCTCACAAATATAGGTAACAGCACGTTTAAAAAAAGGGTCTTGCATCGACGGCATTGCGATTAAAAAATGATTTTCTAATGACTGCATAGATTTCACCCTTTTTAGTTAATGAATTTTTAGTATGGCACATACCCATGTTTTTAAAACAAAATAAGCACTTTCATACGATTTAAAAATAATGAATACCTTAAACCTTACAATATGAAAGCGCTTTTAATAACGCTAACTTATTTAGCGAGTCGTTTTTCAATTGCGTCAAATAAAATACCCGTAATTGAAATATCGTACGCCGCTTCAATTTCTTTAACACAGGTTGGTGCGGTTACGTTAATTTCGGTTAATTTGTCGCCAATAATATCTAAGCCGACAAAAATTAGGCCTTTTTCTTTAAGTGTTGGTGCCACAGCTTGTGCAATTTTTAAATCGGATTCACTTAAAGGACGTGCTTCGCCGCGTCCACCTACGGCTAAGTTACCGCGTGTTTCTCCGTTTTGTGGAATACGCGCCAAGCAATATGGAATTACTTCGCCATCAACAACCAATACGCGCTTATCGCCTTGAGTGATCTCTGGAACATAATTTTGTACCATGGCAAAGCGACTGCCGTGCTCGGTTAATGTTTCACAAATTACACCAATGTTAGCATCGTCTGCTTTAACTCTAAAAATCGACGCGCCACCCATGCCATCAAGCGGTTTTAAAATAATGTCTTTATGCTGCGCTAAAAACTCACGAATTTGCTTTTGGCTGCGCGTTACTAAAGTGTCGGGCGTGTGTTCGCTAAACCAAGCTGTAAACAGCTTTTCGTTTGCGTCGCGCAGGCTTTGTGGCTTGTTAACTATGAGTGTACCTGCTTGTTCGGCACGCTCTAAAATATAAGTTGCGTATATGTATTCGGTATCAAAAGGGGGATCTTTACGCATTAAAATAACGTCTAAATCGCCAAGTGCAATAGTGGTTTTTTGCTCAAGCTGGTACCAATTGTTTGGATCGTCAAAAACCTGTGCTTTTGCAGCTGTAGCATATGCCTGACCTTGGCGTAGTGAAAGATCATCCATTTCCATATAGTAAATTTCATAGCCACGTGCTTGCGCTTGCATCATCATTGCAAAACCAGTGTCTTTTTTAATATTAAATCCGCTAATAGGATCTGAAATAATGCCTAACTTAATTGCCATGCGCTGTGCCTTAATATGAATATTAATATATATATGTGGGTACTTTTAGTTATTTCAATTAGCTAAGTCGCCAAACTGCAGCTGTAATGCACTTAAAACAGTTAATGCTGCTGTTTCGGTGCGTAATACGCGCGGGCCTAAGCGAATATCTACAAAGTTTTGTTGCTTTGTTTGCGCCATTTCCTCATCAGTAAAGCCGCCTTCAGGGCCAACTAAAAAGCGTACGCCATCTTTTGGGACGGTAATTGTTTTGATACTGTGCTCGGCACGTGGATGCAAAGTGAGCTTAATTGCTGCACTTTGCTGTGCAAGCCATTGCTTTAGATCTACCGGCGGATGAACAACAGGTACAAAATTACGCCCAGATTGCTCTGCGGCGGCTATGGCTATTTTTTGCCATTGTTGGTGTTTTTTATCAAGTCGATCGCCCATCAATTTAACGCCGCAACGCTGACTAAAAATAGGGGTGATTTCGGTAATACCCAGTTCCACCGATTTTTGAATGGTAAAATCCATTTTATCGCCACGGGATACGCATTGGCCTAAGTGAATTTTTAAGGGCGACTCTACATCATGAGTATTTAGCTGTTGTGGCATAACCACGACATTTTTTTTAGTCACCTCAATAATTTCACTAAGGTATTCACCGCCTTCACCATTAAAAATAGACACGTGCTCGCCTACTTTCATTCGCAATACTCGGCCAATATGCCCTGCAGCGTCGTCATCTAATGTAACGGGAGTGTTTAAGGCAATACTCGATGCCTGATAAATATGAGGAACTCGCATGTGGTATCACTTATTGGTTAGTGCATAAAAGTTATATGCCGCTATGGTAAGTAAGCTGTGAGCTAGGTGCAATTATTTATTTTTATTAAATTGCTCATCAGTCTCTATTAGGTTTAGTGACGCTTGTGCTATATCGGTATGGCACGATAAGTGATTTGAATGCCCTGGGTCTGTTACTGGGCTAAACGAAAAGCCATTTTCGTCTTGGCTAACTAAAAAGCGACTTTTGTGTAGTGAGTTATAAATAAAGCGCTGTTTATCATCGCCAAGTAAGTAATCAACACGGTTAAATAATACGCCTTTAATTTTATGATGATCATGCAAGTAGGTAGCGAGCTCTGATACACTAATTTCATTTTCAAAGTCGCAATAGCAGTAATCTTTTATAAGTTCATCAAACATCATTTTTACTAACTGCCGGGTGTGGCTACCAGCTGCTATTAACCCGCTGGGTGATTGGCTCTGAGCATGATTAAAAGAGTACTCAGCAAATGCTCTGCTAAACTCATTATCTATATCAACTAACAGATAATTGGTTACATCAAATAGCATAAGGCCCCATTACACTTAAGCAAAGTGTTCACAAGCTGATTAAATATTATATTTAATCAGCTTGGTGTTAAATTGAAAACATACTAATAAGCAAATAACCTACAGCACAAAAAACCGCAAATTCGATACAAGCAATACCAATATTATCTTGATGATCAATTTCCAGCGAAGTATCGATATTTGGTAACGAAATCTTTTTTATTACATAAGTTAAACTGTAAAGTAGCACCCACATTACACCGCAATGCATCACGAGTGTAAATAAATTTTCGACCATCTTACCATTTTGAAACGCTGCGCTGGACAAACCAGCATACGCGGCCAGCGATAAACCAATTGATTTACCCGCGTAACGAATACCAATAGAGGTATTTTCAAGGCCAAAGTTACTTTGTAGCGATGCGCCTTGGTTAGCTTTGGCAAAGTGGTATTCACGTATTTTACTATCAAAAGCAAACATACCTTGTAGTACAAAAAAACTTACAAAGGCAATGAGTAAACTGCTAAAACCTTGAGTGTGAGTCCAAGTGTAAAGCCCTAAAGTAATAATACAGTTTGCAATTAACATACCTGAGTCGACCAGTGCGGCGCAGACATTTTGTTTTAAAATAGCGGCTTCTTCATTAAAGCGATGCAAAATCCATTTGCGATGAATTAAGTGACCTACTTTAATAAATAAAAATAATAAAACGATTAAAAAGATCACTTTTAATGGGTTCGATTGCGCTGTGCTTATGCTTATTTCATCAAATAAAAATGCTACTGAGGCAATCACCACCGATATTTCTGAGGCAAAACTAATCCCCATTGCAAAGTTATCATGCTGCGCTAACTCATCTTTAAGCGCTTGTTTTGCTTTTAGTTGAGTGGTTATTCTTAAGCTCATTATGATCACGCAAATAACAATAAAACTAATAGCAATCGCAAGTAAACTAGTGTTAGATAATGACAAATATGACATGGTTTTCCTAAGTAGTATTTACCTTAATAGGTTTTTAATCATTCTAGTACGGTTATTGATGATATAAAAGAGAGTATTGATGAGTAACGTAAAGCAACTTCCCATTCAATTACAAAAACTTGGCGAAACACGCTTCGAACAGCTTTATCCACAACAAAAGCAAGAATTAGCGCTGGTACGGTTATTAGCCTTGAGTGACTTTGCATGGCGCTGTTTAACATCGCAACCTGAGCTAAAAAACTGGTTATTATGTAACACCGAAATTAAAAATAGGGTGATTGCAGCTCCTTTTATTGACTTAGACCTAAATAATATTGATGAGCGCGATTGCCATAAATTACTGCGGCAATACCGAGAAAAGTACTGGCTTAAAGTGGCTTTTTTAGATTTATGTTGCGACAACCCAATTGCCGATAGTATCAAGTATGTAAGCCAATTAGCAGATAACCTAATAGAAAGTGCAAATCAGTGGGCTTATACACAGGTGGCAAAAACCAATGGTGAGCCTTTAAATGAACAAGGTCAGCCATTGCCTTTAATGGTGTTAGGAATGGGTAAGCTTGGCGGACAAGAGCTAAATTACTCATCAGATATAGATCTTATTTTTGCCTATCCTCGCAATATTAAAACCCAAGGCGGGCGTCGCTCGCTCGAAGCTCAAGTGTTTTATACCAAAGTGGCGCAAAAGTTAATAACCGCACTTAATCAAGTGACCGTTGACGGCCAAGTATTTAGAGTAGATATGCGACTGCGACCTTTTGGCGAAAGTGGCCCGTTAGTTATGAGCTTTAATGCAATTGAAGATTATTACCAAGAGCAAGGCCGTGATTGGGAACGTTATGCCATGTTAAAAGGGCGCTTAATTGGCACGCCTAACATTTATTTTAGCGAGTTTAACCAGCTATTAAAGCCGTTTGTATATAGACGCTATATTGACTTTTCGGTGATTGAGTCGCTGCGAAAAATGAAGTTGATGATTGCTCAAGAAGTACGTCGTAAGCGCCTAACCAACAATATAAAACTAGGCGCAGGCGGAATACGAGAAGTTGAATTTATTGTACAAGCACTACAAATGGTACGTGGTGGGCGAGAGGCTAATTTGCAAACTCAATCATTATTACACGCCCTTAAAGAGCTTAGCTTAAGCCAAGTAATTGATGAGCTTGAAGCAAAAGATCTGCAAAAAAACTACTTATACCTGCGTAAAGTAGAGCAGTACCTACAAATATTTGATGACCAACAAACGCAAACCCTCCCGGATGAGGAGCTAAATCAGCAACGTTTAAACTATTTACTCAATCAGCCCGACTTTAGCGCTACGTTAAGCTATTTAGAGCATGTAATGGGGCAAATTCATAATGAGTTTAATCATGTAATAGGGGAGGAAACCGAGCCGCTAGATACTTGCGAAGGCGCATTTATTAGTACTTGGGATCATGGTGATGTGAGTTTTTTAAATGATCCCAGGGAAGATTGGCAAACACCACTACACGACTTTAAACAACGTATATCTAAAGCAAAAGTGGGTAATCGAGGGCGTAATATTCTTGATAAATTAATGCCGGTTTTACTCAAACAAATGAACGACTTTAATGCCACTGCCGAAACATTTAATGTTATTTGCCAAATACTCAATAAAATAATTTCGCGTACCGCATATTTAGAGCTGTTATACGAAAACCCAGGTGCCTTAAAGCAGTTAGTATTATTGTGTTGTTATAGTAAATGGATAGGTGAGCATATTTCGCTTTACCCTATTTTGCTTGATGAGCTAATAGACCCCGCAGTACTTTATAAGCCAACACCTTTAAGCGCCTATAAAGACGAAATTAGGCAATATTTTTTACGTATTGAGCCCGACGACTTAGAAATGCAAATGGAGGCGTTACGGCAGTTTAAACAAACGCATCAGTTACGAATTGCCGCTGCCGATGCCACCGATGTTATGGATGTAATGAAGGTGAGCGATCATTTAACGGCACTGGCGGAGGCTATTGTCGATCAGGCCGTTAATATTGCATGGCACAATTGTGTAAAACGCTTTGGTATGCCACCTAGTACTAACGACGAAAGCAAAGGTTTTGCGGTTATTGCCTATGGTAAAACCGGTGGCTTTGAAGTGGGTTATGACTCTGATTTAGATTTAGTCTTTGTACATAACCACGATGGCAGCAGCCAAACTAATGGTGTAAAGCCAATAGATTCAAGGCAATTTTATTTAAAATTGGCGCAACGTTTAATGCATTTATTTAATACCCGAACCGCTTCGGGGATTTTATATGAGCTTGATACACGACTACGCCCTGAAGGCGCATCGGGGTTACTGGCAATTAACCTAGAGAGCTTTAATCATTACCAACAAACACAGGCATGGACGTGGGAGCATCAAGCGCTAGTGCGAGCTAGGCTGATTTTAGGGCAAGCTGAATTTGTTGAGCGTTTTGCGCAAATTCGTAAAAATATACTGTGTCAGCCGCGCGATAAAAAAGTGCTCAAAGACGATGTAATAAAAATGCGTGAAAAAATGCGTGAACATTTAGCAACAGGAAATGAGCAGCAATTTGATTTAAAGCAAGATGTTGGCGCAATGACAGATATTGAATTTATTACTCAGTACTTAGTGCTAAATTATGCGCAACAATTTGAAGAGCTATGTGTGTATTCCGATAACGTCAGAATTTTAACTGATGCTGCAAAGCTTGGCTGCATTACCAAGGCGCAAAAGCAGCAATTAATTCAGGCGTATATTAATTACCGTTCGCGCTATCATGTGTTGAGTTTAGATCAGCAAGGGCGCTGCACAGAGCGTGCACAATTTAGTGATGACATTAAAAATGTAACTGCAATCTGGCAAACTGTGTTTGAATTAAGTTAACTTGAACTTTGGTTAAGCGCGCGTCACTTTGATACTCAGATGAGTATCAAAGTGCTAATTATTAAGTTCAAGCTTTAAGTTGTAAGCAGTTAGTGCGAACAAATTCAGAAGGTAGTTCAGTAATTACGGCCGCGCGCTGTTTATGACATAAGTAAGTGTATACTTCGTTTTCAAAGTCGTCGTTAATTGCACGCCCTACTTGATACAAGGTAGAAGTGAAATTGCTATCGACTCTAAAATGATCTTTAACGACGTAATCTTTACTTAAATACCAATATAACTCTATGCCTTCATTACTGGCATATTGCGATAACGCCTTTTTTAGTGTTGACCCGTTTTCAAAGCGTCGAGGCTCAATTTTACCTGTCCAGGTTTTTGGAATCGGTTCAATAATACGCATGCGCTCAGCTAAAACACGCTCAAGAGTTTGTTCTGGCTTTTTAAGCTGCAATACAAACTTACCTTGCTCGTCGCTCACTTTATTACGAATTGAAGAGTAAAACCGACTTAATCCTTGCGCCGCTGCATTGTTTGATTCTTTAAAATCAAATACTGGACCATCACCTAATAAAAAGTAGACTGCGAGAATTATTAGCCCCGCAGCCAGTGATAAATGTTTAATCCAGAACCACATAGTTGGTACTCATTTTTATTTTTATTATCTATTGTTATACCATTACTTTTAATAAAAAGAAGTGCTATTTTCATCGGGGCGTGTTTTAAAGCGGCGGTGTAGCCACATATATTGCTCAGGAGCGGCATTAATTGCTTGCTCTATACGTTGGTTAACACGAGTGACATCGGCTCTGTTGTCGCCACTGGGGAAGTTTTCAAGTTCAGGTAATACTTCTAAGTGGTATTTACCGTGTTCGTCGCGACGGCTAACTAAACTAACTGTTTCACAGTGCTTGCTGGCTGCAAACATTAGCGTTCCTGTGGTTGTTGCTGTGTCTGGTACGGCAAAAAATGGCACAAATTCACAATGCTTACGACCATAATCTTGATCAGGTAAGTAGTAACATATTTTTTTGTTTTTAAGTGCTTTTAATAAACCTTTTACGTCTTTTCGGCCAATTAAATATTCGTTAGAGCGCAAGCGACCATTGGTAGTAAAGTATTCCATAAGCGGATTGTTGTGCGGGCGATAAAAACCTAAGCCTTGGTATTTTAATCCCATTACACGGCTCGCCATTTCAAGATGCAAAATATGCGGAACTAGCATTAACACGCCTTTGCCCGACGCTTGAATGCGCTCAAAGTGCTCAAGCCCTTTAATTGAACCGTAAGCTTTTTGTACTCGCCACTTTGGCCACCACCATGCCATACCGGTTTCGACCATGGCCATTCCGGTATTTTCCATGTTTTTTAATACTAATGCTTGTTGGTCTGCTTCGCTCATATCTGGGAAGCAGTGTCTTATATTTACCTCAGCAATATGGCGGCGTCGCTTCATATATTTATGTACTAATCGGCCAAGCTGCTTGCCCATTGCTAGTTGTAGCTTTTGTGGTAGCCACGAAATTAAATATAAAAAGAAAACACCCACCCAAGTTAACCAGTAACGAGGACCAAAAAAAGATATTTTAAAAGGAGATGAGGTAACCACAAAAAATTCTCTAATAATAAAAACGCTAGTTTAACGCTAAGCGCTATAAAACACAAAAAGCCAACAAAATGCTGGCTTTTTAGTTACTAGACTAAGCTGTGTTAAATTGCGTTTAAACCTTTATTAATCGCCATTAAGTCAGCATTTGTCAGTGTTCCTGTTGCTTGTTTTAAACGCAGCGTAGATACCACGTAGCGATAGCGAACATTGGCAAGGTTACGTTTTGCATTGTACAAGTTTTGTGTGCTAACAAGTACATCAACAATAGTACGAGTACCTACTTCAAAACCTGCTTCAGTTGCTTTAAGTGCACTCTCGGCAGATATAACCGCTTGCTCTAGCGCTCTAAAGGTCGCTATATCTGAAACCACTTGATTATAAGAAGTAATAACTGTGCGTGTAACTGCGCGATAGTTAGTTTCGTAATCTTGGCTTGCAGCGACGTAAAATGCACGTGCTTGATTAGTTGCAGCAACCGTGGCACCACCTGAGTAAAGAGGCACACTAAAGTTAATACCTATAGTGGTCGAATCGGCACGAGGTTGGTTATCAAAACTTGCACCGTTTGTGTCGCGATTGGTTAAAGAATCACCGTAACGCGCATCAAGTGTTAATTTTGGGTAGTGGCCTGCTTTCGCTAGCTCAATTTGATCTTTAGCTATATCAACTGTGACTTTTGCTACTTGTAAATTTAAGTTCTTTTCTTCAGCCACTTTAACTAAGTCGCTAGAGGGTTTATTTGGCTTTACAGTTGAAAATGTTTCGGTATTTAAAACGTCAAGTTTTGCGTGGTACTTACCTGTTATTTCGCGCAGTAGTTCACGTGCTGTTTCTACGGCATTACCGGCAACAATTTCTTGTGCTACTGAGTTATCAAACTGAGCTTGCGCTTCGTGTACGTCGGTAATAGCAGTTAGGCCTACCGCGTAGCGTTGCTTTGTTTGCTCTAATTGGCGTTCAATAGCGCGCTTTTCAGCTTTAACAAATTCAAGGCTATCGATAGCACTTAATACATTAAAGTAACCATCGGCAACACGTACTATTAAATCTTGCTTAGCAAAATCGTACTGTGCACTGGCTTGTAAAGCTTGTTTATCAGCAATACCTAGGTTATTCCATGCGCCTAAATCAAACAGTGTTTGGCTTAAGCTAACACCACGAGTGAATTGGTCAGTATCGCTTTCTAGTTTAACTTGGTTGAAGGTACTTTCATCAACTTGAAAAGAGGTAGAGTCACTTTTTTCGTAGCCTAAGCTTAAACCTATTTGAGGTAATAATGCGCTCATCGCACGATCACTTTGATAAGATTGTGCATCCGCTTGGGCTTTTGCCTTTAACACGGTAGGATCGTTTGCTGTCGCAATTTCAAAAACTTGTAGTAAATCTTCAGCGTGAGCAGCTGTAGCGCCAATTGCGCATGATAAACTAACCAGCGCCGCAAGGATGTTCTTTTTCATGTGTGGTTCGGTCCTTAGACAAATTTTATACTATTGGGCATGTTAACCTGTTTTGGCTCATAACTAAAAAAAAAATGAGTAAAACAATGTTTGTAAGTGTAACAGAATATATTAATCCACTTTAGTTTATTAAAATAAGTAAGAGGTAGTTATATGACCAATAAAAAGTTGATCGAATTTACTCACCAAGATGTGAGGTTAAAACCTATTACTAACCTTTACGATGGTTTTTTTAAAATTAACTTATATCAATTTGAACATGCATTATTTGCCGGTGGCGAGTCGCAACTCATTAGCCGTGAAATTTTAGAACGCGGCGATGCTATTGCCGTGCTGCCTTACGACCCTGTAACCGATACAGTGTTATTAATAGAGCAAATACGCATTGGTGCAATAAAAAGCAAACATTCGCCATGGCTGTTAGAATGTATTGCAGGTATGACCGATGGCAGTGAGGATTATGCAGCGGTAGTAAAAAAAGAAGCCTATGAAGAAGCCGGACTTAATTTAACCGAGCTCGAGTTTATGCTTTCGTATCTTTCAAGCCCAGGAGGCACTACTGAGCGGTTACATTTATATTTAGCCCGCGCCGATTTAAGCCAAGTAAACAGCGGAGTTTACGGTTTAGAAACGGAAGGGGAGGATATTAAAACCCATATATTAACGCTAGATGATGCACTGGCACGGCTTAATAGTGGGGAAATAGACAATGCTGCAACGGTTATTTGTTTGCAATGGTTAGCGCTCAATCGTGATGGTATGATCAACAAGTGGGCATAAATTTTATACATAAATAGTAATTTATAAATTGTAATGGCGGTACTTTGACAGCACTTTTAGCAACCCAAAGATATATTCAAAACCTTCCAAAGTATTTAACACTTTGCGAGCATAATTACGTGCGGCTTTTAAAGTTATTACCAAGCGAGCAAACTAAACAAAGTATTCGCGAGGTAAAGTTGGGTAACAGTGAGTTTGCTGTAAAAATAGATGACATGGCTAAATACACTATGGATGTCTCCATTAAACAGCTATCAGGAATGGTAAAAGGCATTACCCCATTATACTTAACCGTTAGGCTTTATAATGATGCGAAAGTGGCCGAAATTATTCATCACGACTATCATCAGCGCATAAAACCTTCTTACGGTTATCCTAATCCTAAAATGCATCAAAAAGATGAAAAATATCAGCTTAACGCCTTTTTATATGATTGGCTGGTGGCGTGTGTTGAGCATGGCCAAGCCACGCTAAATTGGGATGTAAATAATGGCTTGGTTTGATGATACTTATACTTTTAATAAGCCATCTTTACGTATTGCTCATGTTACAGATTGCCATTTATTTGCCGATAGAAATGCTGAGTACTTTGGGGTAAATACAGCCACATATTTTCAACAAGCGCTTGAACATATGTTGTTACAACAACTAGATGCAGTGGTATTTGGCGGTGATTTAACACAAGATCATAGTGTGGAATCTTACTTATTATTTAGTGAGCTTATAAGCAACAGTACACTTACTTGCCCAGTATTTTGGCTACCAGGTAATCATGACGAAATTGCCTTGCTTGAGCAAATCAGTGGTGGACAAATAAAAGCGGCAAAACGCTTAGTGGCTAATAACCTAACTAATAACGCAAGCACTGATATTGAGCTATTACTTATTAACTCCAAAGGGCTCACTCCAGCCGGTTGGGTGACAAGTGAGCATTTAAATGAAATATCCGATTGTTTAGCGCAGCCAGTTAGCAAGCAACTGGTATTTTGCCATCATAATCCGTTGCCAATAAACGGTTATTTAGATAAACATATGCTCGAAAATGGCCCACAACTATTAAATACGTTGGTTAATAATGGCAATGTTGCTGCGCTTATTCATGGTCATGTGCATAATGATTATACGCAATGTTTTAGAGAGCTTGATATTTACGCTACGCCGGCAAGCTCAGTGCAATTTACTAAGCACAGTAAAGCGTGGCAACAGCAAAATAATGGCCCAGCTTATAGAATGCTTTATATAAACTCATCGCAAGGGCAAGTGCATATAAATACGGACGTGATATGGTTAAGCGCGTAATTTATATTCACGGTTTTAATAGTTCTGAAAAATCATATAAAGCTGTGCGCTTTGGTGAGCTTATGGCACACTATGATGTTGACTATTATGTACCACGTTTAAACCACGAACCTCTGCAAGCTATTATCGAGTTAGAGCAGTTAATCACACCTAATACCGCGTTATTGGGTAGTTCATTAGGCGGTTTTTTTGCCACCTATTTATCGCAGCGTTATCATATTCCTGCGGTGGTTATTAACCCAGCGGTAGCACCGGGCAATTTATTACAGCCTTTACTTGGGGCAAATTATAATCCGTATCAAGATTATAATTATGAACTAAATAACCGTCATATAGATGCTTTAAAAGTATTAACATTGAGCGAGTTAAAGCACCCTGAGTTGTTGTACTTGTTGCAACAAACGGGTGATGAAGTGTTAAATTTTCAACACGCAGTAAATTATTATTCACACTGTAAGCAATTAATAGAATTTGGTGGTGATCACAGCTTTATTGGCTTTGAGCGCACTATTGCAAGCATTGTCGATTTTCTTAAATTAAATAAAACTAGTTAGCGCATATAAAGATAAAAATTATGAGTCAGCAAAATTATAACGCCGAAGCTATTGAAGTACTCAATGGGTTAGATCCGGTAAAACGCCGCCCCGGTATGTATACAGATACCTCGCGGCCAAATCATTTAGGCCAAGAAGTTATCGATAATAGTGTCGATGAAGCAATGGCCGGCCATGCCACTCGAATAGATGTGATCTTACACGAAGATAACTCGCTCGAAGTGAGTGACGATGGCCGTGGTATGCCTATTGATATTCACCCAGAGGAAGGTATTCCCGGGGTTGAGCTAATATTTACCAAACTGCATGCTGGTGGTAAGTTTTCTAACAAAAACTATCAGTTTTCGGGTGGTTTACACGGCGTTGGTATTTCGGTTGTAAATGCGCTATCAACCCGCGTAGAAGTGACCGTTAGACGAGATGCCCAGCAATACAGAATGGCATTTGAAAATGGCGAAAAAGTTGAAGACTTAAGCGTAATTGGCGTGGTGGGTAAGCGCAATACCGGTACCACAGTACGTTTTTGGCCAGACGTTAGTTACTTTGATTCGCCTAACTATTCAATCACTAAACTAAATCACTTATTAAAAGCTAAAGCCGTGTTATGCCCAGGCTTACGCATTAAGTTTGTTAATAAGCAAACTAAAGAAACCCAAGAATGGTTTTACGAAACGGGTTTAAAAGATTACTTAATTGAAGCCATTAAAGGCTACGAAACATTACCAGATGTGCCCTTTGTAGGTGAGTTTTCAAGCTCAATTGAAGGTGCAGACTGGGCATTGATTTGGCTACCTGAAGGGGGCGAGTCAATAGCTGAAAGTTACGTAAACTTAATACCTACCGCACAAGGCGGTACTCATGTAAACGGTTTACGCCAAGGTTTACTTGAGGCAATGCGTGAGTTTTGTGAGTTTAGAAATTTATTACCACGAGGTGTAAAACTCACCCCAGATGATATTTGGGAGCGTTGTAGCTATGTGCTTTCAGTTAAAATGCAAGATCCGCAGTTTGCCGGTCAAACTAAAGAAAAGTTATCGTCACGCTCATGTGCGGCATTTGTATCGGGCGTAGTAAAAGACTCCTTTAGTTTATGGCTAAACGAGCATACCGATATTGCAGAGCAACTCTCTGAATTGTGTATTTCTAATGCGCAGCGACGTTTACGTGCTGCTAAAAAAGTGATCCGTAAACGCGTAACCGCAGGGCCTGCACTTCCGGGAAAATTAACCGATTGTAGTGCCGCAGATAACGATCGCACCGAGCTATTTTTAGTAGAAGGTGACTCGGCAGGTGGCTCGGCTAAGCAAGCGCGAGATCGTGAGTTTCAAGCAATAATGCCGCTGCGTGGTAAAATATTAAATACCTGGGAAGTTGATTCGGGGCAAATATTAGCATCGCAAGAGGTGCACGATATTTCCGTGGCATTAGGTATAGACCCAGATTCAGACGATTTAACAGCGCTGCGCTATAATAAAATATGTATATTAGCCGATGCTGACTCGGATGGGTTACACATAGCTACCCTATTGTGCGCCTTATTTGTGCGCCACTTTAAGCCACTAGTAAAAGCAGGGCATGTGTATGTTGCTATGCCACCACTTTTTAGAATCGATATTGGTAAAGATGTTTATTACGCACTAGATGAAGACGAAAAAACCGGTATTTTAGCGCGCATTGAAGCTGAGAAAAAACGCGGTAAAGTAAACGTACAGCGATTTAAAGGCTTGGGTGAAATGAACCCGTTGCAACTGCGTGAAACTACTATGGATCCAAATACCCGGCGTTTAGTGCAACTCACCTTGGATGAAGAAGAATTAACCATGGAAATGATGGATATGTTACTGGCTAAAAAGCGCTCTGCAGATAGGCGTCAATGGCTAGAGGATCACGGTAACAAGGCACAAGTTTAATTAGCGTCTGCGTTTAAATAAACAAGGAGAATATATGAATACGGTACTAAAAATAGTGCTATTACTAGGTTTAACTAGCAATACCGTAATGGCTAAAAATATATTAGATAAACTCACGGTAGCCCCGGGGTTTGAGCTTAGCTTATTTGCCAGTGATGTTGAAAATGCACGGCAAGTTGTAGTATCAAAAAAAGGCATAGTATATGTTGGCTCGCGCAAAGCAGGCAATGTATATGCACTTATTGATCATAACAGCGATGGCGTAGCAGATAAAAAAATGCTGGTTGCAGAGGGCTTAAATATGCCTTCAGGTTTAGCAATGAAAGATGGCGATTTATATGTTGGTGAAGTACACCGCATCATTCGTTTTAAAAATATTGATACGCAATTAAAAAACCCACAGTTTGAGGTGCTTTACGATGCGCTGCCATCAGAGCGCCATCATGGTTGGAAATTTTTACGCTTTGCCCCAACTGGCGAGCTAATAATTCCGGTTGGTGTACCTTGTAATATTTGCGCTGAAGACGAGCGTTTTGGCCGTATTTTTGCGTTAAACGTAGAAACCAAGCAAATTACTACACTGGCGCAAGGCGTACGTAACTCAGTAGGGTTTGACTTTCACCCTAGCACACAAGCGTTATGGTTTAGCGACAATGGTCGCGACATGATGGGGGATGACATTCCGCCAGATGAGTTAAATAGAGTCACTAAAGAGGGCGAGCATTTTGGTTTTCCGTATGTTCACGCAGGCGCGATTATTGACCCTGAATTTGGAAAAGGTAAAAAAATTGCCGACTATACTTCACCTGCACTAGCCTTACCGGCGCATGTAGCGCCTTTGGGTATTCATTTTTATAACGGTAAGCAATTTCCAGCAAGCTATAAGCAGCAGTTATTTGTTGCTGAACATGGCTCGTGGAACCGTTCTAAAAAGTCAGGTTATAAAGTGGCATTAGCGAGCATTGAGCAAGGCCGTGTAACTAAATATACGCCATTTATTACAGGCTTTATGCAAGACGAAACAACATATGGACGCCCTGTTGCATTTGCAGAATTAGGTGACGGCAGTCTATTGGTAAGCGATGATTACGCCAATGTGATCTACCGTGTAAGCTATAAGAAAAACTAGGTAAGCTTTAATGAGTGATACAGATACCTTGCTAATGCAAGGAATTGAGCAACAAACAATGGGGCGTTTTACCGAAGACGCCTACTTAAACTATTCTATGTACGTAATTATGGATAGGGCATTACCCCATGTGGGCGATGGCTTAAAACCAGTACAGCGACGTATTATTTATGCTATGAGCGAGCTGGGGTTATCGGCTAATGCCAAGTATAAAAAATCAGCCCGTACCGTAGGTGACGTACTAGGTAAATACCATCCCCATGGTGATAGTGCCTGTTATGAAGCCATGGTATTAATGGCGCAGCCGTTTT
This sequence comes from Pseudoalteromonas sp. SG44-5, assembly GCF_014164175.1. NCBI lineage: Bacteria > Pseudomonadati > Pseudomonadota > Gammaproteobacteria > Alteromonadales > Pseudoalteromonadaceae > Pseudoalteromonas > Pseudoalteromonas sp. SG44-5. Next base: position 22,978 of record NZ_JACJES010000006.1, read on the forward strand.
CTTATCGTTATCCATTGGTTGACGGGCAAGGAAACTGGGGCGCGGCCGACGATCCTAAATCGTTTGCGGCAATGCGTTATACCGAAGCACGTTTATCTAAGTTCTCTGAAATACTCCTCAAAGAGCTAGGCCAAGGGACGGTAGATTGGACGCCAAACTTTGACGGCACCATGGATGAGCCTGTGGTACTGCCATCGCGTTTACCGCATATATTACTCAATGGTATAACGGGTATTGCAGTTGGTATGGCAACCGATATTCCGCCTCATAATGTGCGTGAAGTAGCCAGTGCCTGTTGCTTATTACTTGATAAACCAAAAACTGAGCTTGAAGAATTACTCACCTTGGTACATGCGCCAGATTACCCTACAGACGCAGAAATAATTACCCCAAAAGCCGATATTCACAAAATATATAAAACTGGGCGTGGTTCAATCAAAATGCGTGCTGTTTATACGCAAGAACAGGGTGATATAGTTATTACCGCACTGCCACATCAGTGCTCTGGTGGTAAAGTACTGGAGCAAATTGCAGCGCAAATGAACGCTAAAAAGCTGCCAATGGTAGCCGATTTACGCGATGAGTCAGATCACGAAAATCCGACTCGTATCGTCATTATTCCGCGTTCAAATCGCATTAAAGCTGAGCCATTAATGGCGCACTTATTTGCCACCACAGATCTAGAAAAAAGCTATCGTGTAAACTTAAATATGCTTGGCCTAGATGGGCGTCCGCAAGTTAAAAATTTACTGACTATTTTAACCGAGTGGTTAGTGTTTAGACGCGAAACAGTACGTCGACGTCTACAATATCGTTTAGATAAAGTGTTAGCGCGTTTACATATTTTAGAAGGCTTATTAGCAGCCTTTTTAAATATTGACGAAGTGATTGAAATTATTCGCAGCGAAGATAAACCAAAGCCAGTATTAATGGAGCGCTTTGATTTAACAGACATACAAGCAGAAGCTATTTTAGAGCTAAAACTTCGTCATTTAGCTAAGTTAGAAGAATTTAAAATACGTGGTGAGCAAGATGAACTCGCTAAAGAGCGTGATAAATTGCAGCAAACGTTAGGCTCAGATCGTCGTATGTCAACGTTGCTTAAAAAAGAAATTCAAGAAGCGGCTGAAATATATGGCGACGACCGTCGCTCGCCAGTTGTTGAACGCCTAGAAGCAAAAGCGTTAAATGAAAAAGATTTAATCCCATCAGAGTCGGTCACAGTGGTGCTTTCAGACAAGGGCTGGGCACGCGTTGGCAAAGGACATGATTTAGATGTGCAAGGGTTAAGTTATCGAGCCGGTGATGCATATAGAGCCTCAGCTCGGGGTAAGAGTAATCAGCCCGCCGTGTTTTTAGATTCAGCAGGACGAGCGTTTGCAACCGATGCGCATAGCCTGCCCTCAGCACGTAGCCAAGGTGAGCCCATGACAGGGCGTTTTAACCTTAGTGCAGGCGCTAACTTTGAGCACGTAGTAATGGGTGAAGATAACCAAGTATTACTTATGGCATCAGACGCAGGTTATGGCTTTATTACTGACTTTAAAGACTTAGTGAGTAAAAACAAAAACGGCAAAGCATTGGTGAGCGTACCTAAAGGCGGTTTATTACTGTCGCCAATTAGGGTTAACGAGGTCGCTAGTGATTATTGTATGGCCATTTCCAACGAAGGGCGGATGTTGTTATTTCCGCTGCGCGACTTACCAAAATTAGGTAAAGGTAAAGGTAATAAAATAATTTCTATTCCGGGGGCTAAAGTACAAGCCCGCGAAGAGTTTGTAAAAGTATTAGCAGTAGTGCCTGAGGGCAGTAGTGTAACGCTGCATGCAGGTAAGCGAAAACTAACGCTTAAACCAAGTGATTTAGAGCATTATTATGGCGAGCGAGGGCGTAGGGGTAATAAACTACCACGAGGCCTACAAAGAGTAGATGAAGCTGTTGTAGAGTTTAGCCCGCAAAACGACGAGCCAATTGAAAATGCTATTGATGAGTAGCGATTAATTCACATTCGCTCATATTAAACGGCTTGCTTATGCAGGCCATTTTTTTGTTATAAATTTAGTTTGTTATAAAATTGAGCGTACACTTGTGCGCTATTTTCTCGTGTAGATCATAAAATAACGTTATAATAGCCGCTGGCTTAACGCGATTATATTTGGAGACGCTCTGTTGCTTGCTGTTATACGTATTTTTATTATGCTGTTGTTTATATTATTAAGTTGTATTTTTGGGTTACTGTTATCAATAGTGAGGCCATTTCATCCTAATAATGTGCATATTATAGCGAGCTGGTTTGGCTCAGTAGCAAAAATGCTGGGCGTTAAAGTTGTACGAAAGTACCATCCGGATAGCGTAAATCTTGGTCCTGCGGTTTATGTGGCAAATCATCAAAATAGTTATGACTTATTTACTATTCCTGCAATGGTGCCTAAAAACTGCGTGAGCGTAGGTAAAAAAAGCTTAAAGTGGGTGCCATTTTTTGGTCAGTTGTATTGGCTTTCGGGGAATATTTTAATTGATCGTACAAACCGCTCAAAAGCTGCGGGAACTATTTCTAAAGCCGCTGAAAAAATAAAGAAAAATGGCTTATCAGTATGGATGTTTGCAGAAGGTACACGCAGTTACGGACGCGGTTTATTACCTTTAAAAACAGGCGCATTTCATACCGCTTTAAGTGCGCAAGTACCCATAGTGCCCGTATGTATGAGCACAACGCATAAAACCATTAAACTAAATCGTTGGGATAATGGTACAATTTATATTGAAATGTTAGCCCCCATATCGCTTGATAAAAACATCAGCGCGCGCGAGCACGCTAAAAGTGTGCACAGTATTATGGCTGCTAAAATAACTGAATTAGATGCTCAAGTGAGAGAAAATTAATGGAAAACTGGCGTGAAATAAGTGAAGACATCGTATCTTCATTACTCGAAGATGGTTCAGACCCTGAAATACTTTACGAAGTAGAACATCACTTTGTATGTGAAGACTTCCCTAAGTTAGAGCAGGCCGCATTAGCCGCTTTTAAATTAGGCTACGATGTGGAAGAACCAGCAGAGCTTGAGCTTGAAGACGGTGCAAAAATTTGGAGTTTTGACATAGTTGTAGAGTCAGAGCTTGATGTTGACGTAATAATGGAAGACGTTGATAAGCTGGCAGCACTTGCTGTTGAATGCGAAGTAGAATACGACGGTTGGGGTACTTACTTTCAAGAGTAAGCGTAGCAGCTATAAAAAAGACGAACATTGTAAAATGTTCGCCTTTTTTATATTGGTATAATCTCTACAAACTGTATTAGATCGTTAGTGAGCTATATTTTTACCGCGCTAACTTGGATGGCGGACTTTCCGATTATTCTATTCGTGTTTTTACCTGTTCGTTGATGAATAGCTACAAAGTATTCTATAGGGTACTTTATTTTAGAAAGCTGCTCTTCAGAAGGAGAGTGCGCCTTATCTAATATGGTTGGCCATACTATAGACTTTTTGCCTTTGGCTTTATTCAACTCACAAGGTGATTTTTTACCATTCGACATTGAGATTGTTGTGCCATCTAAAGCTAAAAACTGTACAGAACAATTATATAAATTGTTCGTATCTACGTATTCAGATATTTCATAATCAAAAGATATTTCTAGCTTATGCTGCCTTTCATTTAAATTATGAGTTTCGTTAATTTTAAGCTTTGATATTACAGCTTCACTAACGTCAAAATCTGAATAATTTGTTGATGCACATCCTGCTAAAGCTAATAAAGCAATTGAAATTCCGAGTTTTCTCATTATTTTTCCTTAAAATATAAAGCAACCAGATGTTGCAGTTTGGTGTTTTAAATATTCACGTTTAATCAGTATTAAGTTATATCAACAAGTGCCTTTAATTCTGAGTTTATTTTAACCTTAACCGGAATTTTAGTCGGGTTAGTTATGGAAGGCTTATATTGTTGTATTGGCATTTTATCTAATATTTTTTGTGTCATCCAATCATTAGGTATGGAGTCAATTAACTCTCTACTAACCAAAGTTACGTTAGAATCAATAGTAATAAAAAAAGATGCTTTACCCATTCCTTTAGGTATCTACTTTGGACGCCCAGGTAAGAAAACTACCTTAGATGTCTTAGCGACCCAATATTGGTTTAAATCAGCTACATCAATCACTACAATATCGCTATTAAAAGTTGGCTTTTTAACCGAGCTACAACTTAATAAGGTCAAAGACGCAAAAATAAACCACAGTACTAATTCACTTGCTTAAAGGCATAATAGGGAAAAGGCAGGAGGTGATATTATCAGAGCTTCCTAGTTATTATTTCCTATATTAGTAACAAATAGTTAAGAGTTTTGCTAGTTTATTGTAATTAAATTGTTGCTTTATTTTGGTGTAGTTTGTTTTTAGGAGAATATAGAGGGTTTTATATTTGAATTTTTTTGCGTGTTTAGAGCCGCATCAGATTTTTATTGCATAAAAACCTGATGCGGCTCACCTTAAATTACCTAGCGTATTTATAAGCTATCTTTGCTTATTGCTTTACCCGTAGCGCGTTACTTCCACTAAATAATTAATTTATATTGTTACAGCCATTTTTTATTTTTAAAGTACACGCCAATACTGCCGGTAAGTACAACTAAAAAAACGACGAATAAAGTGAACGCATAAGGGCTTTCTGTGCCAGGTATGCCGCCTACGTTTACGCCTAATAAGCCGGTTAAAAAGCCCAGAGGCAAAAATAATGCAGCCACCACCGACATAACATACATACGCTGATTTAGCTGCTCAGATACTTGGTTAGTGACTGTTTGTTGAATAATTTGCGCCCGATCTATTGAGCTGTCTAATTCTTCAAGGTAACGAGTTAGTAAATTAGTGGTTTCATTAAGCTTAGCTTTATCCTCATCGAAGAGCCATGAATAGTGATGATTAACCATGCTAATAAGCGCTTCTTTTTGTGGCTTTAAATAGCGTTTTAAAGCAATAGTTTGCCGACGTAATTGCGACAAACCTTGATTATCAAACTTTTTGCTTGGCTCATCTATTTCTTCTTCAAATTCATCTAGGGTTTCATCTAAAGCATCAATAACACTTTCCATACGGGAAGTGAGTTTTTGGGTGATAGTGCAGACGAGTTCAGAAATACTGCGCGGACCGGTATTGTTACTAAATGAAGCTAAAATATCTTGAATAGATAGTAAGCGACGCTTTCGGGTAGTAATAACAATATCATCGTTAATAAAAAGGCGAATTGAAACCATGTCTTCAGGGCTTTGTGCCGGATTTAAATTAATACCGCGTAAAAATAACATATGGCCGTTTGTAGCAGAGGTGATACGTGGACGAGTTTCGTCTGCAGTTAGCGACTCTAATTCGTAGTCGGTTAAAAATTCACAGCCTTTTAGCCAAGTGACAACGTCAGCTTGGCTATAATCCATGTGCACCCAAAGCTTGCCTTGCTCTGGTTGCCAATTATGTAGTTCGGCGCTGTTTTCTATAGTACGCGCACCGCCTTGCTCATCAAGTACAAGGGCGTGAAGTAAGCCATTAATCATAATAATTTCTCATAGATGGTGTGTTTTTAATACCGTTTACTATAGTGTATTTACTTTAGTAAATTAAACTTATCTTTCTTTTTTAAGAAGTTAAATTTATTTAGCGCTTCGAACAAGGGGGTTTTTGGCCCTTAAAGTTGACTAGTTTGTTACGCTTATATTGTTAAACTAGTCGGCTATAAAGATCAATCAAATCAATTTGTCGACTTGATAAATTTATTTTGTTGGTGTTTTTTTTCCGGTAGCGTATAAGACACTTTTTTATTAAGGGCACATTTATGACAGCAAAGATTACCGTTGGTTGGCGTGAGTGGTTGAGTTTACCAGAGCTAGGCATCGAGAAAGTAAAAGCAAAAATTGATACCGGTGCCCGCACCTCATGTATTCATGCACTTAATATAGAAGAGTATGAAGTTGATGGCGAAAAGTGGGTTAAATTTATTACCCAGCCATTGCAAGAAGATGAAGAAACACAAGTTGTTTGCAATGCAAAAGTTAAAAAGAAGAAGCACGTAACCAGCTCTGGCGGGCAAAAAGAGTTACGTTACTTTATAGAAACAACATTGCATGCGGGTAAATATAGCTGGCCTATAGAAATTACCTTAACTAGCCGCGCAACAATGAAGTTTAGAATGTTACTCGGGCGTACAGCCATGGAAAATCGTATAGTCGTTGACCCGGCTTTATCTCATTTATTATAAGGATGTATTAACTTTTAGAGGGACTAAGCTTCTAAAATAATACGTACTTATTTAAGGTTTAAATTATGAAAATTGGTATTTTATCTCGCAACAAAAAATTGTATTCAACGCGTCGTTTAATTGAGGCGGCTGAAGCTCGTGGTCACGAAGTTAAAGTAGTAGATGCACTGCGTTGTTATATGAATATAAACTCTGAGCTACCAGAAATTCACTATCGTGGTGAAAACTTAAAAGGCTTTGATGCAGTTATTCCGCGTATTGGCGCATCAGTTACGTTTTACGGCTGTTCGGTGCTGCGTCAATTTGAAATGATGGGCGTGTATCCAGTAAACGAGTCGGTTGCTATTTCTCGCTCTCGCGATAAGTTGCGCTCATTACAGCTTTTATCTCGTAAAGGTGTAGGTATGCCAGTGACTGGTTTTGCTAGTAAACCAGATGATGTAAAAGACTTGCTCGAAATGGTAGGCGGTGCGCCGGTAGTAATTAAACTACTAGAAGGCACGCAAGGTATTGGTGTGGTATTGGCTGAAACGCGTAAAGCGGCTGAGAGTGTTATTGAAGCATTTATGGGCTTAAAAGCTAACATTATGGTGCAAGAATACATTAAAGAAGCCGGTGGTGCTGACATCCGTTGTTTTGTTTTAGGTGACAAAGTGATTGCAGCAATGAAACGTCAAGCACAAGAAGGTGAGTTCCGCTCAAACCTTCACCGTGGTGGTAGCGCCACATTGGTGCGTATTACACCAGAAGAACGTAAAACAGCCGTTGCAGCTGCTAAAGCGATGGGCTTAAATGTAGCCGGTGTTGATTTACTTCGCTCATCACGTGGTCCTTTAGTGATGGAAGTTAACTCATCACCAGGCCTTGAGGGCATTGAAATAGCAACAGGTAAAGATATTGCAGGCATGGTGATTGATTTCATTGAAAAAACAGCATCAAGTAAAGGAACAGCAACTCGTGGCAAAGGTTAAAATTAACCGTTCTTTTACCTTATTAGGTGAAAGTGTTGGCGTAGGCGAGCGTAAAACGCTGGCCTTAGAAGCGGCAAAACTTTATACCCACTCTCCACTTAATATTCCAATTGAAGTGGTTAATGGTGTTATGGAAGGTCCGGTACTTATGGTGTGTGCGGCTATTCATGGCGATGAGCTCAATGGCGTAGAAGTGGTGCGGCAATTACTTGCTAAAATAGATCCTAACCAGTTGCGCGGCACGCTGATTGCGGTGCCGATTGTAAATGTGTTTGGCTTTATACATAAGTCGCGCTACTTACCTGATAGACGCGATATGAACCGCAGTTTTCCGGGTTCAGAGCGTGGCTCGCTGGCTGGTCGTATGGCGTATATGTTTTTTAATCAAGTGGCAGTACATTGTACCCATATTATTGATTTACATACGGGAGCTATTCACCGCACTAACTTACCGCAAATACGCGCTAATTTAGCCGATGAAGCCACCGCACAAATGGCTAAAGCATTTGGTACACCCGCAGTGATAGATGCCTCGTTACGTAATGGCTCACTGCGCAGCGAAGCCGCTAACTTAGGGATCCCGGTTATTACTTATGAAGCCGGTGAAGCACTGCGTTTTGACCCATTTGCGATTGCTGCAGGTGTACAAGGCGTTGACTATGTTATGCGCCATTTAAAAATGATCCGTGGTAAGCGTCCTAGAAAGCTTCCTGAGCCTATTATAGCCAGCTCTACAAGTTGGGTGCGTGCTAATGTAGATGGCATTGTGCGTGCGCAGGTATCGCTTGGAGGGCGTGTTACTAAGGGGCAAGTACTTGCTTATATTAGCAGCCCACTTGGCGACTCTGAACTTGAGCTACCAGCACCACGCAGTGGAATTATTATTGGCCAGCAAACTATGCCATTAGTAAATGAGGGTGATGCGGTGTTTCATATTGCGTATTTTGCTCATGCAAATAGCTTGGTTGAGCAACAGCTTGGCACTTTTATTGATGAAATAAATGATTTAGATGATGAGCTTAAAACTGCAGAGTTAAATAACTAGTTATAATAGTAAGCTATTAAATGTTGGTAGAATAAATTGTAAAGCCGTTTTAGTTAACCCAGTTGGGATAACAAAACGGCTTTTTTATTACTATTTATTTGGCTTTTTGGGGCCAATAATACGCCTAATTACCGGTGCTTTTGTTGGCTTAGGTTCTTTGTTTAAAACCAGTACCGGACGAGTTACAAATAAGTTATTAGGGTATATAACTCTATGCCCGTCAATGTGCTCAAGCACTACATTCATTAAGCCCATTTCTATAATGCGCCCTTCAATACTATTTGCGCCATCAACAATACGTACCCAATAGCCAACGCGGCAGTCATTTTGAATAAACATCAGTAAAAAAGCGGTGAGATTACTAAGTAATGACCAAGCGGCAAACAGTGCAACACCTAGCATAGCAAATAGCGACGAACCTAGTACTAGGAGTCCACGTAGCTCGATACCCCAAAATACCAGCACTAAACATAACATCACAAATGCGAGGATAATTTTAAGTAATAGCTCAGCACGATATTTTCGGTGTAGGTCTATTTTTCCTTTAATAGCTTTTTCGAGAAGCTTTTTAGTACCTTTTAACAGTATCGGAAAAAGTAATAACGCAATAAGGGTAACGACCAGTTTATATTGGGTGCCAAGCAGAGCTAACAATTCCAAAGTTATAGTCTCACAATAATTATATATGCCCAGTTTAACGCTTTAGGGTGCGACGAAATAGCCATTTAAAAAGAATTTTTAACATTTACCAGCCACTGTACCGAATCTACGCCATCGGCACTATCTAGCGGTGCAGCTATATCTATATGGATCATGGTGCCGGCATTTGCACGGCTTGGTGCTAAGCGCAGGCCTATACCTACATTTTTAAGAACGCGGCTATCTTCAACATTGTTTGGGGTGTTAGACCATGCTCGGCCAACATCAAGAAAAGCCGCGCCGCCTACTTTAAATAATTGCAGCAAATCATATTCCCAATAGTAACGCTTTTCTAAACTCACTAAAAAGCTGCGATCTCCATGCTGATAATCCATAGGATAGCCACGTAGGCCGGTTTCGCCGCCGAGTGTAAGTTGTTTATCGTTAGTGAGGTTTTTAGCGTACTGCACCTGAGCTTTTACATACCAAGACTGATCAATGCTGGTATTTAAATAATATTGTATTTGGCTGGTGGAGATCAGGTTTTCAAATTTGTCCTGCTCTTTATTCCAGTAACCATCAATGTCTGCACTAAAGCGCCATAAGGTATTATCGCCACTAAAGTGAGCTTTTTTAAAATTAAAAGAGTAAACCGCGCGGCTATCATCGTTACTAACAGATTCATCGGAGTAGCCTAGTAAGGCTTTTATGTTCCAACCTAAGTTTAAGTCCTCAGTACGATAAATACTGTCGAAATTGCGTACTTTTATAAAGTTATCTTCAAACCAGTGTCCGCTTACATAAGGGTAGCTTAAGCTGCGATCGACGGCTAAGGGGGCAAAGGTAGAGTCTATTGCAGCAAAAGTATGTTGCTCATCAACGTAGCCCAGGCTGAGGCGCTGGGTCCAGTTACGGCTTAATGCTTTGGAGTGACCAACAAAAAAACTGTTGTAGTCGGTCGTTTGATCAAACTCGCTAAACTTTTCACCGCGCTGATATAGCGCTTCTTCGCGTTGCTCTGAATAGCTTAAAATACCGTAGCTAAAAGGGGTGTCTATAGCAAAAAACGGATAGGTAAGTTCTAGCAGATGGCGTTTACCATCGTTATTATCGGCGTACTCTAAACGCCCACGATAGCGGGTTGATAAAATATTAGGATCGTCGTATACAAATAAATAACCATTACGATCGCTATCTGTAGTGCGCGACAACGACAAACGCTTACCCCAGCCAAATAAGTTAGATTCGCGAAAACCAATACTCGACTTGTTTTCTCCGCCACTGCGGCTAAAGCTTATTTCTGGTAGCAGTGTCCATAAGTCACGCGTAACGACGGTAACATTAACGTTCCCTTCGCAGTTTTCGGTGGCAATGACTTGAGCATCGTATAAATAGTTTTGTTTACGCAGTAAGCGTTCTGATTCGGCGAGCTTTTTAGGATCAAAATTATCACCGCTCTCAAACAATAAAATACTTTTAATAACCTCTGGCTCAGTTTGAATATGCGCGCGGTTAGCAAAGCGAAATAGGGCGTTATTTTCGGCTTCGAGTTCAGTATTAAATACGTTAAGTTGCTGCAAAGTAATATTGGCAATTTTTGCATTACTACTTTGCTTTAACAGTGGCGTTGGTTGATCTAGTTGACGGCGTAAATTATTACTACTTGATGGCGTTGGTTGCTCGCTTGCGCAATCATTTTGCGCATGAGGGGTTTCTTGCGCAGCTAAACTGAACATAAAAAAGCTTGGAATACAGAGGCTAAAACAACAAGATGAAATCCATTTTTTAGTAATCATTCAAACCCTTTACTGCTACGTAGCAAATTACTACCGTAATATCAGCTTACATCATTGTTACTAAAATGTAAGTTAAAAGTAGAGAGCTTGAAGTTATTTAATTGCTATTAACTTAGGTAAAAAGTAAGTGCGGCTAATAAATGTTCAGCGTCATGGCCTTCACCGTTAATCCAAATACTTTGGCTGTAGTGTTCAAAGTTTAAATTAAATGTTTGCTGCTGATAAGTGAAGCGCAGTTGATGACGATCGGCACCAGCAGAGTACTCATTAATGGTTATTTCATCGTGGTGTAAAAACAAGCGACTCCACAGTTCAAAGTCTTCGTCGTGGGGCGGCTCTACCGGCGTAATAATAATGCATTGATGCGTGTGGTGATATTCTATTATGGTCATAATGCTCTTAGTTAGTAGCAAGGTAGTTGCGAATTGCAGTTAAAAACTCACCGCCATACTTATTTAATTTAGTAAAGCCAACACCCGACACCTTTAAAAATTCGCTGTCGTTGGTCGGCATTAGCTGCGCCATTTCTGCAAGCGTTTTGTCGTTAAATACCACGTACGGCGGTACATCGTCGGCATCGGCTAACTCTTTTCGCAGCGCCCTTAAGCGAGCAAATAGCTTTTTGTCGTAATTAAACTGAGCTAATTTATCTTGATAAACATGCTTAGCTTGCAGGCGAGGCTCTGCGAGTTGCAACGCATATTCGCTTTTTAAAATAGCGCGCGCGGCTTCGGTTAAACGCAGTGATGCACCTTGGGTTATATCTTGGCTTAATAAGCCTTGATGAATAAGTTGGCGTAAAATACTTAGCCAAAATTCACTGCTTTTGTCTTTGCCAATGCCGTAGGTGCTGAGTTGATGATGGTTATTATCGCGAATACGACTGGTGTTTGCACCGCGTAGTAACTCAACAATATATCCAAGGCCAAAGCGTTGCTCTGCTCTGTACACACACGATAGTGCCTGCTGCGCTACTAAAGTGCCATCAAAGCTTTTGGGCGGATTTAAGCAAATATCGCAGTTACCGCATGGCTCACGTTGATACTCACTAAAATAGTTAAGCAGGATTTGTCGACGGCAGGTTTGTGCTTCGGCAAAACTGGCCATGGCATTAAAGCGCTGCTCTTCGACGCGGCGACGTTGCTCGTCGTCAATATCTTCAAAAAAGCGTCTTACGCGGCCTATATCAGCCGGATCAAAATACATTATAGCCTCAGCGGCAAGGCCATCTCGCCCAGCGCGGCCAGTTTCTTGATAGTACGACTCTATGCTTTTGGGAATATCGTAATGCAATACAAAGCGCACATTGGGTTTATTTATACCCATACCAAAGGCCACTGTAGCAACCACTATTTGTATATCGTCGCGGGCAAAGCCGGTTTGCACAAATTGGCGCTGCTCGTTACTCATACCTGCATGATAGGCGGCGGCGTTAAGTCCCGCGTCGGCTAACTTTTCGGCTATGTCGTCTACGCGCTTACGGCTGGTGCAATAAATTATGCCGCTTTGGCTTTTTTGTTCTTTTAAATAGCGCAGCAGTTGCACCATAGGTTTAAATTTTTCTTCTATGGTGTAGCGAATATTAGGGCGATCAAAGCTGCCGGTATGAATATAGGGTTGTTGTAACTTTAATTGCTCAACAATATCAAAACGAGTGGCTTTATCGGCAGTTGCAGTAAGGGCCATCATAGGTACATGAGCAAAGCGCTGTTTTAATTCGTTTAAACGAAAGTAATGGGGTCTAAAATCGTGCCCCCAATGCGATACACAATGCGCTTCGTCAATAGCAAATAAGCTGATTTTTAAATGCGATAAGCGCTCTAAAAACTCGCGCTGCAGCACTTTTTCAGGGGCAACATACAGTAGTTTAATTAATCCCTGATGGAGTTGTTGGTATACCTGCTGCTGCTCTTCGCGGGCTAAGCTATTATTTATATATGCGGCTTTAACGCCCAGCGCTTGTAGTTGAGTTACCTGATCTTGCATTAGCGATATTAGCGGAGAAATAACAATAGTTACCCCTTCAAGCACTAAAGCGGGTATTTGATAGCACACAGATTTACCGCCACCGGTTGGCAGCAATACCAACGAATCTTGGCCGTTAATGGCTGCATCAATAACCATTTTTTGGCCGTCGCGAAATTCACTATAACCAAACACTTGTTTGAGTACAGCTTCAGGGGTGCGCACAAGTGAGCTAGAGGGTGGTGTTAATGTATTCATTGCGGGGTATTTTAGTGTTTTTTGTACAGGATGTCTTTAGCGAGTGTTGAATGTTTTTTGAATAAATTTATAACGTGTGAATTTACTCGCTCAGGGGGGGGGATATTAGCTGACTTTAAGCGGCTAATAAATTTAACTGTGTTGCTAGTTTTATCCTAGTTATGCTTTACTCCTCTTACCAGATATAACATAGAGAATAATAATGAATAAAGAAATGTTAATAGAGCATGTAGGCTCGCTGTTTGTAAATAATATGCCGTTTAATCAGTTTTTAAAAATATCGGTAGAATCACTTAGCCCAGAACAAGCAAAAATATCGTTTCCTTGGCAGGATATACTCATAGGTAATCCGGCACAAAAAATACTCCATGGCGGCGTTATTTCGGCAGTGCTCGATAACGTAGGTGGTATGTTAGCTGCAGCAAGTGTAATAGATAAGCTAAACGATGTTGATATTTTATCTGTGCAGCAAAAACTAGCCACCTTGGGCACTATAGATATGCGCACCGATTACCTACGCCCAGGCAAAGGCGAGAAATTTATAGCCAGTGCCACTTTAATTCGCTCGGGCAATAAAGTATGTGTTTGTAGGATGGAATTGCATAATGAGCAAGCAGTACAAATAGCATTTGGTACGGGTACGTATTTAGTTGGCTAATAAAAGTTTGCGGAGTAAACTGGCGACCTTTTGAATAACTAAGTGTTTATTTATGCCGATTGATACCGAGAAGCGCAAGGGCGCCATTTTGGCTTGCATCGCTTTTACTATATGGGGTTTAGCACCTATATACTTTAAGCAACTCCAGCATGTTACTGCATTTGAAATTTTAACGCATCGTGTTGTGTGGTCGGTGATGTTTTTAATTATTATTGTGAGTATTTTAGGCCAGTGGGATAGAATTAAACGCATTATAGTACAGCCTAAATTATTGTTAATGCTGGTTTTAACCTCGTCGATACTGGGGTTTAACTGGGGCCTATTTATATGGGCAGTTAATAATAATCATATGCTCGATGCCAGTTTAGGTTATTACATTAATCCGTTACTAAATGTATTACTGGGAGTGTTATTTTTAGGCGAACGTTTACGTAAGTTTCAAATGGTTGCTGTTGCTTTAGCATTTACCGGTGTACTGCTGCAATTAATAAGTTTTGGTTCATTTCCTGTGGTTGCTTTTTCGTTAGCTATATCATTTGCAATATATGGTTTACTGCGTAAGAAACTGCCAGTGGAAGCATTGTCCGGTATTTCAATAGAAGCATTTATACTCTTGCCCGTAGCGCTTATTTATTGGTATTTAATGGTGCCTACAGCAACGTCAAGCTTGCCTGCTAATGACTGGCATACCAATGTGTTACTCATTAGTGCCGGGATCATTACCACCTTACCACTACTGTGCTTTACCGGCGCTGCTAAGTGTTTGCAATACACCACTTTAGGCTTTTTTCAGTACATAGGGCCAAGTTTGATGTTTATATTAGCTGTGATGCTTTACGGTGAAGTGTTTGATGCCGAGCGAGTAGTTACATTTGTTTGTATTTGGAGTGCATTGGCTATTTTTAGTTGGGACTCTTTTAGGCAATCTCGTAAACGTAAAAAAGCCGCTATTGTGGCCTCAGGCGTGGTTTAAAAGTTAGTTAACTTAAGTAAGCACGTAGCGCGATGTATTTTGTACTCGCGCTAGGCTTGGTGTATGTTTAACTATTTAAAATGTAAAAATTAAATAGTTAAAGCAATTACATACTGTCTGACTCGGCGTAATAGTCTTGGCTTATTGGTGCTGGGGTCGCTATTTTTGAGCGGCCAAATAATGTATGGAACTTTGCTTTGCTGGTTGTTAACTTTAAGTATTTAACCCAAGCGCGCTCAATTGCATTGGTTGGCTCTAAAGCACCACTAATAACAGCGACAAATTGTTGCTGATGTTCATTTTGTGGCTCTAGGGCTTTATTATGTAAGCCTTTTAAAACAACACCGTGTTGCTCTAATATACTGGCTTCTAATAAGGTAAAGTTTCCGCTGCGACCAAATCCGCGTGGGAAATTTTGATCATCAAAAAACTGACGTTGACTAACAAATGCTTGGCGAAGTAGTGAAATATCATTGCTCATTGTTGTACCCTCATACCTTGGTAATTGCTGGAGTATGCGGCAAGTTTGCAAATATTTTAAACAAGTTATTTTTATCGTGAGGATAAAAAATTGGATATCGATTTATTAAAAACATTTGTTGAGGTAGTACGCACTCGTCACTTTGGCAAAGCGGCTGAAAACCTTTATATCACACAGTCTGCAGTAAGCTTTAGAATTCGTCAATTAGAGCAAGGGCTTGGTGTTAATTTGTTTATTCGCCAGCGCAATAATATTCAACTAACAGCGCCAGGTGAGCGTTTATTACCCCATGCACAAATGATCATTACTGGCATGCAAAGAGCAAAAGTAGATGTGGCACTTGCCGATAATATGCATAAACAAATTTGCCTAGCGGGTACACCAAACATTTGGGATGCATTTTTACAGTTTGGTATTACTAATATTGTATCGGCAATGCCCGGTGTGTCTTTGGTGGCTGAGGTAAAAGCACAACAAGAAAGTACCCGCCTGTTATTAGAGCGCACCTTAGATTTAGCTATTTTATTTGATCCACCAAAAGTTGATGAGCTGGTGGTTGAGCGAATTTGTGAACTACCCATTATACCGGTAAGCGCGTTTGATACTGCCAGTTACGATAACTTTTTTGATAACCAGTACGTATATGTTGACTGGGGCACGACATTCTCACTGTGGCATGCTCGCCAGTTTACTGGCAAAACCCCACCTTACTTTAGAACAAGTACTGGGCGTATAGCACTTGATTTAATATTGCAATGCGGAGGGAGTGCATTCATTCCTCAAGTACTTGTTGCAGCGCATTTAGAAAAAGGCGAGTTATTTCATGTGAAAGACGTAGAAACCACCTCGCGCGATATATTTGTTGCCTATCACAGAGACAATGAGCAAAAAGAGTTAATAGAAACATTAGTAAATTTATTAACCCAAATGACTCCTAAGTTACCCGTTGAGTAAGGCCAATGGTTTTGCTGTATATGTACGTTTGATTGCAACTATTATGTGTTTTTATGAATTTAAAAGTGTAAAAATATGACGGCTGTAATATTTTTGTCATTTAACAGTGCCAAACTCCTGTTGCATTAAAAACGAGTCTGTTGTGATTATCGAGGAAATAACATGAAATTTGTAAAGTCGAGCTTATGTGTAGCTTTATTAGGTGGTTTGTCTTTTAATGCGCTTGCTGAAGTGGATTTTTACGGTAAAGCGAACGTAACACTACAGTCGTCGGATGATGGTGAGGGGTCTTTTACCGAGATTAAAAGTAACTCATCACGTTTGGGCTTAAAAGGGTCTGAAAAAATATCTGATGGCTTAGAAGCTGTTTATAAGTTTGAATTTCAAGTTGATGTTTCTGACGCCGACTCAAAAGGTGATAATGACGACAATATCTCTGCTCGTAATCAGTATATAGGTTTAAAAGGTGCGTTTGGCCAAGTTGTTATTGGCCGTAACGATACCGCGCTTAAGCAGTCACAAGGTAAAGTTGATTTATTTAGCGACCTTGAAGGCGACATTAAAAATGCCTTTAAAGGTGAAAATAGAATGGGCAGTAGTGTTTCTTATGCCTCTAATTCTTACCAAGGTTTTAAGCTTTTGGCTACGTTTGTTGCAGAGGATAGCGATGCAGCAGGTGCTAAAAATGGCTATTCAATGGCAGTAACTTATGGTGACGCAGCCCTTAAAAAGAGCGCAATATATGCCGCTATTGCTGCCGATAGTGAAGTGAACGGCTACGATGTAGTGCGCGCATCAGTACAAGGTAAAGTAGCCGATTTTAAATTAGGCGCTATGTATCAAACGCAAGAAAAAGTTGATGGCAGTAGTGAGGCCGACGGTTATTTATTAAGTGCGGCTTACACTATGGCTAGCAATACCTTTAAATTGCAGTACCAGGCAATGGATTTTAAAGGCAGTGATGACAAAACGGCTATTTCGGCAGGTGTTGATCATCAGTTAAATAAAAACACTAAATTATTTGGTTTTTATTCTAATTTCGATATGGACAACAACGTTGACCAAGACTACTTAGGTGTAGGTATAGAATATAAATTTTAAGCAGCGCTTAGCACTGCCTTTTTAAGCCGTACTTTGTTAAGTGCGGTTTTTTTTGCTTTAAATTATTTACTTAGCCGCCCATAATAGAGTATTCATTTGGAATGAGGTGCAACTCCTCAACTGTTCCCGCAACTGTAATTAGCATAACGCTTTAAGTCAGATACAAATAAACTATTTTAACGAGCGGGTTTACTCATCTTCAAGTTATGTACTAGCCATAGTTAGTTGCATTGTTAGTGAGCGCATTCCTGCCTAGGGCTAACTATTGCAAACTCAAACGCCATTAAATACACCATTGTTAAATGTTAATCACGTGTCGTGGAATATTGGCAGTAAAACTATCCTCAACAATGTTAATTTGCAAATAAAGCAAGGTAAGTTCGTTGGCTTAATTGGCCCCAATGGCGCAGGTAAATCTAGTTTACTGCGGTGTTTGTATCGCTTTAATCAGCCCACTGCAGGGCAAATTAAATTTAATAATACTGATATTTGGCAGTTAAAAAGCCATGAATACGCAAAGCAGGTTGCGGTTGTTTTACAAGAAACCCCATCACAATTTAATTTAACTTTATTAGATGTGGTTGCACTTGGGTTAACCCCGCATAAAGCATTATTTAGCACCACCACAACAGCCGACACACAAAAAATAAACCAAGCTATAGCGCGAGTTGGCTTGCAGGATCATGCAAGCCAACGTTTTGAGTCGCTTTCGGGAGGAGAAAAACAACGTGCATTAATTGCTCGGGCTATGGTGCAGCAACCGCAACTATTAATTATGGATGAGCCAACCAGCCACTTAGATGTGAAGTATCAAATTCAGGTAATGGAGTTGGCTAAATCGCTTGGCGTTACTGTGTTTGCATCGTTTCATGATTTAAATTTAGCCGCTGCTATGTGCGATGAGCTGGTGGTTATAAATCACGGCGAAATTGTTAATACAGGCTCTCCCATCGATGTGCTCAGCGAGGACATGCTCAATGATGTATTTGGTGTATGTGCACAAGTAAGCCACCACCCGCAAATGTCTAAACTAGGTGGTGTTATTCCACATATTACTTACTTTTATGGGTATGAATAATATGCGCATGCTTAACAATCATTCAATAGCACTTTTAGTCACAGTACTAGCTGCATTATTTACGTTATTTACGGCGCTGAGTTATGGCGCTGCCGACACATCATTAACTGATGTATTTAAAAGTATTTTCACCTCAACAGAGGGCTCCTTTAACACTCGAATTATTGTTGAATTAAGAATGCCACGCACATTACTGGCATTTTTAGCTGGCAGTGGTTTAGCCATTGCCGGGCTTATTTTGCAAACCGTGACGCGTAATCCGTTAGCAGATCCTTATTTATTTGGGATATCGTCTGGGGCGTCTTTGGGGGTAGTTATACTCATGGCGTTTGTGGGCATTAGTGCGGGCTTTGCATTATCGGCAGCGGCATTGGCTGGCAGTTTAGTGGCTATGAGTTTACTTATATTGATTGCAGGGCGGCAGCAAAGTGGGCAAGTAGAATCTATGCTGCTGGCAGGTGTGGCCTTGTCATTTTTATTTAGCGCATTTACCAGTTTATTACTTTACTGGAGCGATCCTCAGGCAGTTGCGGCTATTTTATTTTGGACGCTCGGCAGTTTTGCACGAGCGCAGTGGGCAACGCTGTGGTTACCTTTTGTGGTTATTGTATTGTGTACATTTACAATGCTTAGTTTTAGGCGCCAACTAAATGCCATGCTGCTCGGCGATGAAAGTGCTATAACACTGGGTGTGCGGGTACATCGCTTTAGAATATTGATGCTAGTTTTAAGTTCGCTGATAACGGCAGTGTTAGTGGCTATGTGTGGCGGAATTGGCTTTGTAGGATTAATGGTGCCGCATATAGTGCGCTTTTTTATCTCCCAAGGTAGCTTATCTGGCTTACTGGTAACGAGTTTGGTGGGCGGTACTTTTATGGTTTGGGTTGATGTGCTAGCGCGCACGTTGTTAACTAATCAAGAGTTACCCGTTGGGGTTATTACTGCAGCTATTGGTAGCGTGTTCTTTTTAAGCTTATTGTATTTTCGTAAGCGCCAGGTGTAGGGCTATAAAATGAAAACGTTAATGGTGCAAGGCACCACATCCGATGCGGGTAAAAGTACACTGGTTGCGGCGCTGTGTAGAGTATTTGCTAATAGAGGGCTAAATGTAGCGCCATTTAAGCCACAAAATATGGCATTAAATAGTGCAGTTACAGATGATGGTGGTGAAATAGGTCGTGCTCAAGCACTGCAAGCTATAGCGGCAAAGGTAGCCCCTGAAACTGACTTTAATCCCATATTACTTAAGCCAAATAGCGATACTGGCGCGCAGGTTATTATTCATGGTAAAGCCATAAGTAATATTGAAGCTGGGGCGTATCACGATTATAAAAAAGTAGCTATGGATGCAGTACTCACGTCGCATAACCGTTTAGCACAACGTTTTGATTTATTGCTGGTGGAAGGGGCGGGCAGCCCAGCCGAAATAAACCTCAGAGCCAACGACATTGCTAATATGGGCTACGCCGAAGCCGTTGACTGCCCCGTAATTATAATTGCCGATATAGATAAAGGCGGTGTGTTTGCTCATTTAGTGGGTACTTTGGCATTGTTGAGTGAGTCGGAGCAAGCGCGGGTAAAAGGCTTTGTAATAAATCGTTTTAGAGGCGATATAAGCTTATTACAAAGTGGACTTGATTGGCTGGAACAGTACACAGGTAAACCGGTGTTAGGCGTATTGCCGTATTTACACGACCTTGCATTAGATGCTGAGGATGCAATTGCTATTGATAATACGCTAACTAATGCCAGCGTTAATATTGCCGTGCTGCTTGTGCCGCACATTAGCAACCATACTGACTTTGATGCACTGCGCTTACATCCCAATATAAATATTAATTATGTAGCGCATACACAAGCGATCCCCGATGTTGATTTGATCATTTTACCGGGGAGTAAAAACGTATTAAGTGATTTAGCCTTTTTAAAAAATGAAGGCTGGGATACACAAATAAAACGCCATTTACGTTATGGTGGTAAAGTGCTCGGTATTTGTGGTGGTATGCAAATGCTTGGCAATAGTATTAATGATCCCCTAGGTGTTGAGTCATCATTACAGCAGATGCCGGGGCTAGCGTTAAGTGATTTTACCAGCACACTTACAGCACAAAAAATATTGAGTAATGTAACCGCGACTATGCAATTAAATAACCAGCAAATACTTTGTAGTGGCTACGAAATTCATGCAGGCATTAGCCAAGGTGAAGCACTTAATAAACCATTTTTAAGCTTTAATGAACACCCAAATGGCTTTACAGCCGATGGGTTTATTAGTGATGATAACGCCATAGCGGGTACTTATTTACATGGCTTATTTGATCAAGCGAGTGCCACATTGCAAATATTAAAGTGGCTCAAAGCCGATACAGTTATTAATCCGGTTAATATTAACCAGCACCGTGAGCAGCAACTAGAGCGTTTAGCTGCCATGTGTGAAACGCATTTAAATATTGCACACATTATTAAAATTTATGAAGGGCATAATCATGAGCGAACAAAGTAAAGATAAACATCAGCAACGCCAACAAAAATTAAAAGATCAAGTTGATGCACGAATAGCTGCAGCGCAACAAGAAAAAGGTATTTTTCAAGTTATAACTGGTAATGGCAAAGGTAAGTCGACCTCAGGATTTGGTGTGGTAGCACGTTGTGTTGGCCATGGAAAAAAAGCCGCTGTGTGTCAGTACATAAAAGGCACTTGGGAATGCGGAGAGCGTAACTTGTTACAGGGTGCGGGTGTGGAGTTTGTGGTAATGGGCACAGGCTTTACATGGAATACCCAAGACAAAGAGAGCGATACCGCAGCCGCGCAAGCTGCTTGGCAAGAATCAAAGCGACTGCTTAGCGATGCAAGCCTAGATGTAGTGCTGCTCGATGAGCTTACCTACATGGTAACCTATGGGTATATTGATGTAGATGAAGTGCTAGAGGCGATTGGCAACAGACCGCCAATGCAGTCGGTTATTATTACCGGCCGTGCAGCACATCGTAAATTAATAGAACTGGCTGACACAGTAAGCGAAGTGCGTAATGTAAAACATGCATTTGATGCAGGTGTTAAAGCTCTGCAAGGTTTTGATTACTAATGTTTAAACAGCTTGTTGTTGGCCTATTGTTACTCTGTTTATCCCAGCATGCGCAGGCCAACAAGGTACAAATTGATAAAGTACAGCCAGCTAAAACACTGCGTATTGTGGCACTGGCCCCGCACATAGTAGAAAACCTGTATGCAATAGGCGCGGGAGATAATATTGTTGGCACAGTTGATTACGCCGACTACCCTGCAGCGGCAAAAGGTATTACCCGTATTGGCGGTTACTATGGTATTTCAATCGAAAAGCTTTTAGTCCTTAAGCCAGATATAGTAATTGCTTGGAAAAGTGGTAATCAAAGCGATGATTTAGCACAAATAGAGCGCTTAGGTATTAAGCTTTATTTAACTGATCCAACGACAATTACAGGTATTGCCGATGAGTTGCTTATGCTAGGAAAACTTACCGGTAACATTAAACAAAGCGAGCAAGTGGTAAAAGCATTTAATGCTAAACTTGCAGCCATTAAAGCCAAGCAACAGGGTAAAAGTAAACTCACTGGCTTTTATCAACTCTGGTCTGAGCCGATGATGACTGTGTCGAAAAATACCGGAATAAGTGAGTTAATAGCCACTTGCCAAGTAACCAATGTATTTGCAAATAGCCGCACCGACTATCCACAAATAAGCATAGAAAATGTGATTGTGGCTAAACCGCAAATTATAATTATTCCGGATGAAAAATCAGCAACACCGCAACCCACTATTAATTGGCAGCAATGGCCAGAAATACCCGCAGTAAAAAACAAGCAGTTTTTATCTGTAAATGCCGACTTACTACATCGTTTTTCAGCGCGTATGCTAGATGGGCTGGCCGATATGTGTGATAAAATAGACGTATCACGTCAACAAATAAAGAGCATACAATGAGCGATTGGACTGCATTTTTAAAGCAAGAATTACAGCAAGCATATATGCAGCAAACACTCGACTACGTTGCCAAGCGCCGCAGTGAAGGTGTTGCTGTTTATCCTCCAAAAGAGCAAGTGTTTAGCGCATTTGCTGCAACACCGCTTAGTGATATACGCGTTGTTATTTTAGGGCAAGATCCTTACCATGGTGAAGGCCAAGCACATGGTTTGTGTTTTTCAGTATTACCTGAGGTTAAAAAGCTGCCACCTTCGCTTAAAAATATTTATAAAGAGCTGGCTAGCGATATAAACGATTTTGTTATTCCTACCCATGGTTACTTGCAAAGCTGGGCAGAGCAGGGAGTGTTTTTACTCAATACAGTACTTACGGTAGAGCAAGGCCAAGCCCATTCGCATAAACACTTAGGATGGGAGCAATTTACCGATAAGGTTATTGCGCATATAAACACCCATTGTGAAGGCGTAATATTTATTTTGTGGGGTGCTCATGCACAAAAAAAAGGTAAGGGAATTGATAGCGCACGCCAGCATATTTTAGCAGGGCCGCACCCATCGCCACTGTCTGCTCATCGAGGTTTTTTTGGTTGTAGGCATTTTTCAGCCACGAATGCGTTATTGCAATCTCAAGGTAAAACGCCGATTAATTGGCAAGTATAATTTTAACTTTTAAAACCAAAGGCCCGCACAGTAATGCGGGCCTTTGAGTTAGTCGTTTAAAAGTCGAGCTCATTAACGGCTATACTGTCTGTAAAGTAGTCCAACTCCTGTAGTTCTTTGCGTAAACGATACTTTTCTTGTATTGCTTCGATTTCGCGCCATCTTCTTTTTTTATTTTTTTGAGAAGCTTCCTTTTTTGTTTCAGGACCTTCTATTATATTGCTTAGGCTATCCATGAATATCTCCTTTAGACTGCATTTGATACCAGTCTTATTAAAAACATAAGCTATAACGGCTCACTAATTTAACGCAATAGGTATTAACTTCGCGAATACCTATACCATAGGCCTAGCTAAAATAGAATATAAAAGTGACATTTATGTTACTAAAGTGTGATTTGTTGATGAAGCTTTACTTTATGATGGGTTTATAAGTTTCTTGCATATAAATTACAGGCATAAAAAAACGTCGCAACTGCGACGTTTTTATACAAGCGTTTGAGCCAATTACATGGCTTTAAAGCGTGCTTCTAATTGTTCTTGAGCATCAGCAAAAGAGCGAATACCTTCAGCTAACTTTTCAGTCGCCATAGCATCTTGGTTATGCAACCAACGAAATTGAGCTTCGCTAAGCGGTGCCGGTTTTGGCTGCTGCGCAACATCTTTTGCTAGTAAGTATTCTGGTGCATCTTCAAGGTTACCCAACTCTTCTAAAAGATTGGGGCTAATAGTTAGCTTATCGCAACCAGTAAGGGCAATAATTTCGCCGGTATTACGAAAACTTGCACCCATAACTACCGTTTTGTAGTCGTGGCGTTTATAAAATTCAAAAATGCTGCGTACCGATTGTACCCCAGGATCTTGCAGTGGGTCGGTCGGTTTTTCCATACCGTTAGCAACGTGCCAATCTAAAATACGACCAACAAATGGCGAGATTAAAAATACGTTAGCATCGGCGCAAGCACGTGCTTGGGCATCACTAAACAATAAAGTAAGGTTACATTTAGTACCTTCTTTTTCTAGTTGTTCAGCGGCTTTAATGCCTTCCCAAGTAGAGGCTACTTTAATTAAGATTTTATCTTTGCTTACGCCTTCTTTTTCGTAAAGACTAAGTAGCGTGTGCGCTTTATCAATAGTTGCTTGGGTATCAAACGAAAGACGTGCATCTACCTCAGTAGAAATATAACCAGGTACAATAGCGCTAATTTCTTTACCTAATAATACCGCAAAGTAGTCGCATGCTAGCGCTAGTTGCTTCGCTGGATCTTGCTCGGTTTCTTTGGCGTAGCTCCATGCTTTATTTAAATAAGGCTTATAGGCTTCAATCTCGCTCGCTTTTAATAACAATGACGGATTGGTCGTTGCGTCTTCTGGTTGATGCTTTTTAATTGCTTCAATATCACCCGTGTCGGCCACGATTGATGAATGTTGTTTTAGCCTTTGTAGCGCGTTAGTCATTTGCTTTCCTCATTCCAAGCAAGTTAAAAGAAAATCTAAACTACTTTAATATTACACCATACTGCAACAGCGAAGTAATGCTTGATAGGTCTTATGTCCTTATCAATATAAAAACGGTTATGTATGAATTATTAAGGTAGGATCAGTCTGTTTAATATTAAACAAAACGTGCTTTTCGTTTCATTTAATGTTGAAATTGACATTAAATAAATTACAAGTCAATAGCTAACTATGATCACTGTTATTTCACCTGCAAAAAATCTTGATTACACCACGCCACCTGCAACCGATAAGTTCACTCAACCGGAATTACTTGAGCACAGCGAAGCACTGATGCAAGTATGCCGTGAACTAACACCTGCGCAAATTGGCAGCCTGATGAAAATTAGCGATAAGCTCTCAGGGCTTAACGCTGCTCGCTTTAGTGAGTGGGCACAGCCATTTACCACAGAAAACGCTAAACAAGCGGTACTGGCCTTTAATGGCGATGTATATGGTGGTTTAGATGCTAGCACGCTAACGGCTAATCAGCTTGATTACGCACAAAGCCACCTACGCATATTATCGGGCTTATATGGGCTTTTAAAGCCGCTAGATTTAATGCAAGCGTATCGCCTTGAAATGGGCACCAAGCTTGAAAACAGCCGTGGTAAAAACCTGTATGAGTTTTGGGGCAGTGTAATTGCCAATAAACTTAACGAGGTATTAAAAGCCGAGGACGCCCAATACTTAGTTAACCTTGCTTCAAACGAGTACTTTAAAGCGGTTGATAAAAAAGCCCTTAATGCACAAATAATTACTCCACACTTTAAAGACTGTAAAAATGGTCAATATAAAGTAATTAGTTTTTACGCTAAAAAAGCACGAGGCATGATGGCGCGTTACCTCATCGAAAATAAAGTAACTCAGCTAAGCCAGCTTAAAGAGTTTACAGTAGCGGGTTATTACTTTAGCGCCGAAGCAAGTGTGAAAGAGCTTGAGCCAGTATTTTTACGCGATGAACAAAGCTAAAACTTAAACCTTTACCTAATCTATAAAAGCCATGCACAGCATGGCTTTTTTAATACTGGCGCTATACTTGCAATTGATATGCGAATTCAAGATTGATTCTAATCACATTATAAATCAATAGGTGCAAGTTACATGTTTAGTATTCCCTCAATTAGCGACGCCGAAAAACTTATCGAAGAAAAGCTCGGAGGGTGGTTTGATGTCGTTATAAGCCATATTCCTAATTTTATTGTGGCAGTTATTATTGTCATTCTATTTTCTATGCTGGCTCGCTTTGCCGGTAACTTAATGAAAAATTTATTACGCCGCTCCCTCGATTCAAAACAGATAGCTGATTTAATGGCTTCTATATTTAAAGTGCTGATATTAAGTGTAGGAGTGTTTATAGCACTGGATTTTATGGGCTTAAAAGGCACGGTAACGTCATTACTAGCTGGTGCCGGTATTGTTGGTTTAGCGATTGGTTTTGCATTTCAAGATATGACCGAAAACTTAATAGCAGGTATTGCTATGGGTATTCGTAAGCCATTTAAACCAGGTGATGTAATAAAAACTGATGATGTGTTTGGCTCTGTGCATTCAATAAACCTGCGTAATACACTAATAGAGAGCTTTTATGGGCAGCAAATACTAGTGCCTAATAAAATACTATTTAGAAATGTATTGCGAAACTACAGCACGCTAGGCGTTAGACGCATAGAAGTGCCGGTAAGAATTTCATTAACAGAAGACATAGAAAAAGCCGCAAACGTTATTGTGGATAAAATTAATCAATTTGAGTTTGTAATACGCCAAGATGAAACGGCCGTATACGCAGAGAGTTTTGGCGACAGTAGTATTAATTTATTATTGTGGTTTTGGATTAAATACCCTGGTGAGCCAGACTTTATGACAGTACGCCACAAAGGTGTTGTGGCAGTACAGCAAGCACTAAATGAGGCTGATATTCGTATTCCATTCCCAATACGCAGTTTAGATTTTGGGGTTAAAGGTGGCGAAAACCTCGATGCAATAATAAGTAATAAAGTAAATACACAATCGTCAAAGCAAGAAGGAGTCGATGGCTCTACAATCAATAAAGAAGACTAGATAACCTGATAACCTGAACGCTGGTTAAATTATATTGCGTAAAAGTTACTTTTAACCAGCGCGTATTTACACAGTAATGTGCGCTGGTTTATTTATTAAACCAGCAACCAAGTTGCGGTGCCTAAAAAGGCAAATATACCTACTATATCGGTTACTGTAGTGAGTATTACACTGCCAGCAAGTGCAGGGTCTATTTTCATACGTTTAAGTATTATAGGAATACACGCACCCGCCACACCCGCAACAACTAAGTTCATAAACATTGCAAACGCCAGTACCGCGCCAAGCATTAAGTCCCATTGCCATAGGGCTATAACACTGGCAATTAAAACAGCCCATAAAATACCGTTTAATGCACCAATGGCGAGCTCTTTTATCATTACAAAACGTTGGTTAGTTTGGTTAATATGGCCCACTGCTATACCACGAATAACCAAGGTTAATGACTGGCTACCGGCCACCCCACCCATTGAGGGGACAATGCCGTTAAGCACGGCTAAAATAGGCAGTATTGCTAAAGTGCCTTCAAAAAAGCTGGCAACAAAAGCAGCTGCCAGAGCCGTTAATAAGTTAACACCTAGCCAAACAGAGCGTTTTTTTGAGCTTTTTAAAACCGGTGCAAAGGTATCTTCTTCATCATCAAGACCCGCTAAACCTAATAAGTGATGCTCTGCGTCTTCACGAATTACATCAACAATGTCATCGATAGTAACACGGCCAAGTAGCTGGGCGTTGTCGTCAACTACTGGGGCTGATATCCAGTTATGACGTTCAAATAACTGCGCCACTTCGCTTTCATCCATCGAAATAGGAATAGACTCACAGTCTTCATCCATTAGGTCGTGAACAATTTTTTCGGGCGAATTGGTTAGTAAGGTACTTAACGATAAAGCGCCTAAAAAACAGTTATGCTTATCGACAACGTAAAGGTCGTCGGTACCCTCAGGGAGTTCGCCGCGCAGACGAATGTAACGCAGTACCACATCTAGGGTTACATCAGGGCGAATGGTTACTGTATCTGTGTTCATCAGCGCGCCAGCAGAGCGTTCCTGATAGGAGAGTGCTTGCGTAGCACGTTCTCTATCTTGAATGTCCATGGCGCTAACCACGTCTTTATAAACCGTGTCAGGCAGGCTTCGCAGTACTTCACCTAAGTCATCGTGGCCCATGTCTTCAGTGGCAGCAGCAATGTGCTTAGGTTCCATTTGGGCAATAATGCCTAAACGTACATCTTCAGAGAGTTCTTCAAGAACATCACCTTGTACATCTGGATCAACTAATTGCCAGAGCAGGCGACGAACTTTATGCGGTGATGATTCTAGTAAAAGTGCGGTATCACAAGGAGCTGTTTTTGCCAGCATGCGCCTAACTTGAACAAACTGACCACTATTGAGTGACTTGGTCACTTGTTGTAATTGTTGTAGTGGGTAGTCTTGTTCGAAAGTTTCGGGCATTGGCGTCCTTAATTTATTTTTATAACGTTAGGGAAGAAGTTAGTCATTAACTTCGTTCAGTTTATCTTACTTTTTTTAGCCAAACTAGCTTAAGGTTTCACTAACCCTATATTTTAGCTCGTTTACTTGGTTTAAATAAAGTGCCTACTATTCTTGTTCGTTAAAGCGCTGCGCTATTAATTGGCCAACGGCATGTAAAGCATGCTCTGCATCGGGTCCTTCGCACACTACTTTTACTTCTTTACCTTGGCTGCTTTCTAGTAACATTAAAGCCAGTACGCTATCGCCAGCGGCTTCTTTTTCATCTTGAAATAAGGTAATAGATGCGTCAAATTGTACCGCTAATTGTGCTAATACGGTAGCAGCTCTAGCATGCAGGCCTAGCTTGTTTTTTATTAAAAATGTATTTTCTAAGCGCATAAGATACTCTACTTAAGCTGAACAGATGATTATTTAAATTGAATTATTTTTCTTGCTCGCGATGGCGAATTTTTACATTAGGGTGAGACATAGCAAAGCTTTCACCAATTGTTTGCGCTAAATAAACTGAGCGGTGCTGACCACCAGTACAACCAATAGCAATGGTTAAATAACTGCGATTATTACGCTCTAGGTGTGGTAACCACGTTTGTACAAAGGTTTGAATTTGCCAAGTGAATTTTTGCACAATACTATGACTAGCTAAATAATCTTTTACTGGTTGATCTAATCCAGTTAAAGGCTTGAGCTCCGGTTCCCAGTGTGGGTTTGGTAAAAAACGCGCATCAAAAACATAATCAGCACCTTTGGGAATACCATGCTTAAAGCCAAACGACTCAAAGGTAATGATAAGCTGTTTGTCTTTTTTACCGAGTATGGTTTCACGCATAGATTCAGCAAGTTGATGCACACTTAAATCGGTTGTATCAATGACATGATCAGCCCGCGTTACGAGTACATCGAGTAATTCTTTTTCTTTTTTTATTGCTAAATCTAGCGGTAGCGAATCAATCGAAAGCGGGTGCAAACGACGTGTTTCTGAATAACGGCGGATTAACGTTTGATCGTCGCTATCTAAATAAAATAACGTTGGTTTAGCAAAGTCGGGCAAGTACTCAAGGATATCGTTAAACTGCTGCTGGTCTTTAGGCAGGTTACGCACGTCTATACTAACGGCTATTTTATCGTAGTTATCAGAGACACTGCGCACTAATGAAGGCAGCAAATTTACCGGAATATTATCTACACAATAGTAACCTAAATCTTCTACAACACGTAAAGCAACTGACTTACCAGAACCTGAACGGCCACTTATAATAATTAATTCCATTTACCACCCCTTTATTAGTAACTAGGATTGATCCAAAATAACTTGGTATAACGCTTCATCAGACTTTGCCGCACGCAATTGCTTACAAAACTCTTTATCGTTTAGTTTATCAGCTATTGTGGCTAGTGTTTTCAAGTGCTGCTGGTTATCGCCATCGGGCACTATAAGCGCAACAAAAATATCAACTGGACGATTATCAATTGCATCAAAATTAATAGCGGTTTCGCTTATTAAAATTAAGGCAAGAGGCTCTTGTGCCCCGCTCATACGGCCATGTGGAATTGCTATTCCTCGGCCAATACCGGTACTACCTAGCTTTTCTCTTGCCAATAAAGCAGTGAGAATATCTTGCTGAGGTAAATACGGCATTTTTTTATGCGCGAGTTCACTGATGAATTCTAAAATTCTTTTTTTACTATTAAAAAGGACCACAGCTTTGCTGCAGTCCTGGCATATAAGTGAGCTTAATTTCATAGTGTTAGTGTCGAGCAAACTTCTCTTTGTGTTTAATTACTTGACGATCGAGTTTGTCAATCAACGAGTCAATGGCAGCGTACATATCTTGGTGTTCGGTCGATGCAAATAGCTCAGCGCCACTTACAAAAATTGTTGCTTCAGCTTTTTGACTTAATTTTTCTACATCGAGAATAACATGCACATTAGTTATGTGATCTGAGTGTCTTTGCAGCTTTGCAAATTTATTATTTACATAGTCTCTTAATGAGTCTGTAATGTCTACATGACGACCAGTTAAGTTTAGTTGCATCAGCATTTTCCTCTTTGTTGTACGTCTTAAATCAAGCTTTTACGTTGATTCGACGGGGGAATAGCCAGAGATTCGCGATATTTTGCAATTGTCCGTCTAGCTACTTTAATTCCTTGCTCAGCCAATATATCTGCAATCTTGCTATCACTCAATGGTTTGGCTAAGTTTTCTGCAGCTATCAACTTTTTAATCAGGGCACGTATGGCAGTTGATGAACATTCGCCACCATTTTCGGTGCTTACATGGCTTGAAAAAAAGTACTTAAGCTCAAAAATGCCACGTGGAGTGTGCATATATTTTTGCGTAGTGACCCGTGAAATAGTCGACTCGTGCATTTCAACTATTTCGGCAACATCGTTTAATACCATAGGTTTCATGGCTTCTGGGCCATGTTCAAAAAACGCTTGTTGCTGCTTAACAATACAATTAGTTACTTTCAGGAGTGTTTCGTTTCTACTTTCTAGGCTTTTAATAAACCATTTAGCTTCTTGTAAGTGCGAGCGAATAAATTGGCTGTCACCGCTGGATTTTACTGTACGAGACATAGCCGCATATTGGCTGTTAACACGTATTTTTGGCATGCTATCAGGGTTTAGCTCTACCACCCAGCGGCCTTTTATTTTTTTAACAGACACGTCAGGTATAACGTATTCAGACTCTTCTCTGACAATAGTATCCGCAGGCTTAGGATTAAGCGTATGAATAAGTGTCATTATTTCTTTAAGCTCTTCTTCTTTGAGCTTAGTTTTTTTCATTAACGTACGATAGTCGCGAGCAGCGAGTAAATCGATATGATCAGTTAACACCATTTTTGTTTCGTTAATATAAGGGGTGTCTTTATCAAATTGATTTAATTGAATGCATAAGCATTCTTGCAAGCTGCGAGCTGCAATACCAACAGGATCAAATAATTGAATGCGCTTTAGCACTGCTTCTATTTCATCTAGTTCTACTTCGTGTTCGTCGTCAGTTTCTTGGTTAAAGCTTGCTAAAAGGTCTTCGCAACTGAGGGTTAAAATACCAGAGTCATCTACGGCTTCAACGATAGCTATGGCAATAGCTTCGTCGGTAGGGCTAAAAGGGGTGAGCTGTAATTGCCACATTAAGTATTCATGCAGGGTTTCGGTTGATGCACCTTGATAAATAGATTCATCTTCAGGCATTGGCCCTGATGAAGAGGCAGGCGCTGCGCTCATATATTCATCCCATGATACATCCATGGCCATGTCGTCGCTTATGGTGTCTTTATTTAGTGCTTCACCGCTATCTTGCTCATACTCGCTTGGGGTGTCGTCAGCAGAGGCGCTAACAGTAATGTCATCTGCTTTTTGCTCGTTTTTACCTGCTGATTCTTCCGTGTAATCTTGTTCATCAACTTCAAGTAATGGGTTGCTATCAAGTGCTTCTTGTATTTCTTGCTGGAGATCCAAGGTACTAAGCTGCAATAAGCGAATAGCCTGTTGCAGTTGCGGAGTCATTGTAAGTTGCTGGCCCATGCGCAGCTGTAATGATTGCCTCATTTATCTCTAACAATCCTTATAAATTGATATGATTAATCTTAGCAGATGCTTATAGTAATAACATAAATATTACAGTTTGAACTGCTCGCCTAAATAAACATCACGTACTGTTTTATCGTTTAATACAAATTCAGGAGTACCAGATGCAATTAGCTCCCCATGAGAAACAATGTAGGCTTTTTCACAAACATCAAGGGTTTCCCTTACATTGTGGTCGGTAATTAGTACGCCAATACCACGATTTTTAAGGTGTTCTATAATTTTTTTAATATCGAGTACTGAAATAGGATCCACGCCAGCAAAGGGCTCATCAAGCAATATAAATTTAGGATCTGCAGCTAAAGCACGTGCTATTTCTACGCGGCGACGTTCACCACCAGATAGCGCCATACCTAAGCTGTCGCGAATATGTTGCAGGCTAAATTCGTCCAATAAACTATTTAGGGTTTCTTCCCTGGCTTGTTTATTTAGTTGCTTACGCGTTTCTAAAATAGCCATTAAATTTTGATACACAGTGAGCTTTCTAAAAATAGAAGATTCTTGTGGTAAATAACCAATACCTAAACGAGCACGGCTGTGCATAGGAAGTAAGGTAATATCGTTATCATCAATTAATATTTTACCTTTGTCGCTAGGTACTAAGCCTACAATCATGTAAAAGGTAGTGGTTTTACCTGCGCCATTTGGGCCAAGTAAACCAACAATGCTGCCAGCTTTTACTTCAAGTCCTACATTTTTAACAACTTCACGGCCTTTATAGCTTTTTGCTAATAGCTCTGCTTTTAATGTACTCATGGCTGACCTTTATTGAGTTTTTGTTCTTTTTTTACGTCTACAGGCACTAAAATAGTGTGTACCCGATCAGTTGAGTTTTCATCTTTTTCAGCACTTATAAGCTGTTGCTCTATATCATAGGTGATGCTTTTAGCCGTAATTTTTTGCCCAGCTTGAGAAATGTTTGCATCTCCTACCAGGGTTAAAAAACGTTTCGCTACATCGTAACGTACTTCGTTAGCGCTGGCGCTCATGACAGTGCCATCTGCTTGCTTTTCTTCAAAATATGCAGGGCTGCCCGTGGCAATTAATAGTTGTTTATTATCGCCAAGTTCGTCGCGCTTATGTACTTCTAAACGATCGGCGGTGATACGACGATTACCGTGAATTATCTCGACGTTTTTCTCAAAAATACCAACGTTTTCTTTTAGTTGGCCTTCTT
The DNA here is from genome assembly GCF_014164175.1 of Pseudoalteromonas sp. SG44-5. NCBI lineage: Bacteria > Pseudomonadati > Pseudomonadota > Gammaproteobacteria > Alteromonadales > Pseudoalteromonadaceae > Pseudoalteromonas > Pseudoalteromonas sp. SG44-5. The sequence goes on from NZ_JACJES010000006.1 coordinate 55,584, forward strand.
GGCGGTCAGCACTAATAGAAATTTGATTAGCTAATGGGGAAGTACTTTGCTCTGCCGCATTACTATTAAATACAAGTATAAGCGATGGAATAATAAGTATTTTTGCAAGGTTATTGGTCATAATATAGTGTTCGCGTATGGTTAATTAGTTTTATCACCTCGGTTGTTAAATTGGCTTCAAGGCCTTTACCGGTGATCTTTAAATTCGGTCCAGTTATAATAACGGGCTGTTCGCTGCGCATAGTGAGTAGCATTATATCTACTTGAATATTGTCGGCGGTAATTTTGTCTATCATTGCGCCATCAATTAAGTTTTGGGCAGTTACATTACCCTCTAAAATTAATTGTCTTTCATCGTAAAGTGTTGCTTCATCAGCATTGATACGCCACGTTTTTTGTCTGTCGTCGTACAATATGAAAGTAGGTTTTTCGAATAAGGTAAATCCTAGCTGCTCGTAAAGCTCCGTTTTAACCGCAGTTACTTTATGGCTAATTTCACCGTTTTCGTCAAAAGCTGTTTGTTTTAGCTCAATGGCGGTGTAATCGGGTTTAGCTATTACTTCTGAGTCGGCTTTAGCAACCGTATTTACCTGAGTAAAATAAGGGTACCAAAGCCAAACCATACAGGTGATGAATAAAACGCTTAAGACTATGCGCGCTATATTCATGAACTGGTGCCTTGGCTAGTTAATGGTTTATTGTTTTCAAGCATAAGTAAGTCGGTTAGCTCTCTTACTGCACCAAAACCACCCGGCATTTGCGTAGTGTAATGTGCTAAGCGTTTAATTAGTGGGTGCGCGTCGTTTACTGCGACTGCAAAGCCAACTAACTCCATAACAGGCATATCAGGGCCGTCATCACCAATATAAGCAATTTGCTCATCGCTCAAATTAAGCTTGTTTTTAAGTTCTTGGTAGGCAATAAGCTTGTTTTCTTGACCTTGATAAATATGCTGCACGGTTAAGCTGGTCATACGTTGTTGTACTATTTGCGAGTGCCTGCCGGTAATAACCGCTACTTCAAAGCCGCTGTTAATAAGTGCTTTAATACCAAAGCCATCTTTTGTATTAAATGCTTTTAGCTCTTCACCTTGGTTGCCAAGATAAATTCGGCCATCAGAAAATACGCCATCAATGTCGCATATAAGTAGTTTTACTTTTTTTGCGCGCGCTTTAGCGTCATCACTTAGCGCTTGATAGAGTTCTTCAAATTGCATTTATAATACTCCTGCTTTAAGTAGGTCTTGCATATTGAGTGCCCCAATAGGCTGATTATGCTCATTAATAATAATTAAGCCATTAATGCGTTTATGTTCCATAATATTAAGCGCTTGCGCAGCAAGCATATCTTGGGTTGCCGTGGTACACGATTTAGTCATTACTGCATCTATTGACGTGGTATGAATATCAACGCGTTGCTCTAAAATACGGCGTAAATCACCATCGGTAAATAACCCAGCGAGTTGCTGATTATCGTCAACTATGGCGGTCATACCTAAGCCTTTAGCTGTCATTTCAATCAGCGCATCTTTAATAGTTTGCGAAGTAGTTATAATAGGCGTATTTACACCGCTGTGCATAACATCTTTTAAGGTGAGCAGTAATCGCTTCCCTAAACTGCCACCGGGATGCGATAGTGCAAAGTCATCGGCAGTAAATCCGCGTGCTTCTAACAGTGCTACCGCCATTGCATCGCCCATAGCGAGTGTTGCCGTGGTACTGGCTGTTGGTGCTAAGCCTAATGAGCAGGCTTCTTTTTCTACTTTAATGCATACATGCACGTTAGCAAGTGTGGCCATGGTTGATTGTGTATTTCCTGTCATGGAAATAATTTTTGCACCAAGGCGTTTTAACACTGGAATAATATTAAGTACTTCACTGGTTTCGCCTGAGTTAGAAATAAGCATAACGACATCGTTTTTAGTGATCATGCCCAAATCGCCGTGGCTGGCTTCGCCTGGGTGCACAAAAAAAGCAGGGCTACCAGTGCTTGCTAAAGTTGCCGCAATTTTATGGCCAATATGCCCCGACTTACCCATACCAATAATTATAATACGGCCACTGCAGTCATACATAAGCTGACATGCCTGATGAAAATTATCATCTACATATTGTTTTATATCAAAAAGTGCTTGGCGCTCGATATCAAGAACACGTAGCCCTTGCTCGATAAAACTTAGCTTGGTCATAGACAACTCTTACCCTATTTGACTAAAGATGTAACCTTGGTAAATCAAAAATGCGCTTAGCAGTAAACCACCTTCTACTCTATTGATACGCTGTGCGCCTCTAAAGTTCAATGACATAACAATAAGTGCCAAGGTTGCTGCAATCATAATCAGTACATCACGATTAGCAATAGAAGGGTCGATTATCGATGGATTGATAATACCGGCAAGTGGTAACACGGCTAAAATATTAAAAATATTTGAGCCCACAATATTACCCAGTGCTAGGTCATCTTCATTTTTAAGCACACCTGCAACAGACGCTGCCAGTTCTGGTAAACTGGTGCCAATAGCAATAATAGTTAAGCCAATTACCAAGTCACTTAAGCCAAAGAATTTTGCAATGTCGACAGCTGAGCCAACTAAAAAGTGAGAACTAACAGGAAGTAATATCAAGCCTACAATGAGCCAAAAAACTGCCTTTTTAGTGGGAACGTTATCGGGTACTTCATCGCAGGCTTCGTTTACAAATGGATCGTTATTATTTTTAGCTCTTAGGGAGATAATAATAAGTCCAAAAATAAATACAACAAAACCAATAAGTAGGGCAATTGCTTCTGGGTATGAAAAATAGTTATCTGAAAAAATATACCAAGTAGCTAACGAAATAATTAATACCAAAGGTATTTCACGTTTTAAGGTGCTTGATGAAACAGACAACGGGCGCAATAAAGCGGTAATACCCAGTACTAATAAAATATTGGTTATGTTTGAGCCAACGGCATTGCCTATGGCAGTATCGGTTTTACCGGCTAAAGCGGCAGAAGCCGAAACCATCATTTCAGGCGCTGATGAACCCATTGCAACAACGGTTAACCCTACAATTAAAGTAGGCACACCAAAGTTTTTCGCCAGTGCTGCGGCGCCATAAACGAACTTGTCAGCGCTCCAAACTAGGCCAGCAAGACCAAAAATTAAAATAACAAATGAGGTAACCATTGTATTGAACCAGTTATTGAAAATACATATTGCGCGAATAGTAACAAAAGCCAATCTGAAAGTATAAATAAAACAGTGGCGAAGAGAGCGGTTAATCACTTATTTTATAAATATTTAGGGTATGCTATGCAAAGGTTTAAGCCAAGGTTAAGGTGGTTTGAGCGAGCCTTATAACTGTTTTGGCAATTACATTACAAAATCTTACGAATTGTTTTTTCCATCTTGGTCGAAAAAGCCTTAAAATAGGAATACGAGTGAATATTGTTATGGAGAGCGACTTGTCGCAATCAATAGTAGAAGTCAAGGATGTTTGCTTTTCAAGGGGCGATAGAATCATATATAAAAATATGAGTTTTAGTGTTCCTAAAGGTAAAATCACTGCCATTATGGGGCCAAGCGGCATTGGTAAAACTACCATGCTACGTTTAATTGGCGGTCAGCTAAAGCCTGACTCTGGTGATATTTTATTTGAAGGCAGTAGCATTCCAAAAATGTCACGTAAAGCTCTATATGAAGCGCGTACCAAAATGAGTATGCTTTTTCAAAGTGGTGCATTATTTACTGACATGTCGGTATTCGATAATATAGCTTTTCCGATTCGAGAGCACACTAAGCTAAGTGAAGACCTTATTCGCTTAGTGGTATTAATGAAGTTACAAGCTGTGGGTTTACGAGGCGCTAAAGATTTAATGCCGTCGGAGTTGTCAGGTGGTATGGCTCGCCGTGCAGCTTTAGCCCGCTCTATAGCACTTGACCCTGAATTAATTATGTATGATGAGCCATTTGCAGGCCAAGACCCTATTTCTATGGGAGTACTGGTAAAGCTTATAAAGTCACTCAATGAAGTGCTTGGTTTATCGTCTTTAATCGTGACCCATGATGTGAACGAAGTCATGAGCATTGCCGATCACGTTATAATAATTGCCGATCAAGGTGTTATTGGCAGTGGATCGCCAGAACAAATGCGTCAACATGAATCTCCTTTGGTACAGCAGTTTTTAAAAGGCTTATCGGATGGTCCTGTGCCATTTCATTTTCCGGCACAAACATATGCAGATGAGTTGCTTGGAGAGAATAAATGATGTTGAATTTTCTGCAAAAAATAGGGCATAAAACACTAGGTCGTTTTGCAGCGCTAGGGCGCTCAGCGAACATGTTATTTGGTGCACTTGTGCACATACCTAACTTTAAAAAAGGCACCCCCTTACTCATTCGCCAGCTCTATATGGTGGGCTCACAATCGTTGCTCATTATTGTGGTGTCGGGGTTGTTTATTGGCATGGTATTAGCGCTGCAAGGCTATACAGTGTTGGTTGGTTATGGTGCAGAGGATAGCTTAGGCCCTTTAGTTGCGCTGAGTTTGCTCAGAGAACTAGGCCCTGTGGTTACTGCATTGCTATTTGCTGGGCGGGCGGGCAGTGCGCTCACCGCTGAAATCGGCTTAATGAAAGCAACCGAGCAATTGTCATCACTCGAAATGATGGCCATTGATCCATTGAAACGTATAATTGCACCGCGTTTTTGGGCTGGTTTAATAAGTATGCCGTTGTTAGCATTAATATTTTCGGCAGTGGCTATTATTGGTGCCCATTTAGTCGGCGTTGATTGGCTAGGCGTTGATACCGGAAGCTTTTGGTCAATTATGCAATCACAAGTTTCGTTTCAGCAAGACATACTCAATGGCATAATTAAAAGCGTTGTATTTGCTATTGTAGTGACCTGGATCGCCCTTTATAAAGGATATGATTGTGTGCCAACTTCTGAGGGGATCAGTAAAGCAACCACAGAAACCGTGGTGCACTCATCTTTAGCAGTGTTAGGGTTTGACTTTCTTTTGACAGCGGTAATGTTTACCAACTAGTAGGGTATAGATAATGAATTCACGGAAATTAGAGATTTTAGTTGGTTTTTTTGTCGCATTAGGCATTTTAGCATTTGCTATGCTTGCGCTTAAAGTGGCCAACACTGGTATTAGTGGCTCAGGTGACACATACACACTTAATGCTAAATTTGAAAACATAGGCTCATTAAAGCCCCGTGCACCCATTAAAGTGGGCGGTGTGGTTATTGGTCGGGTAGAATCTATTTATGTTCATCCGCAAGAATTTTTACCAGTTGTTAATATGACCATTGATGCACAGTATTTATGTCGTTTTTCAGACACTAGCTCAATCTCTATTTTAACCTCAGGCATTTTAGGTGAGCAGTACTTAGGGATTAATCCTGTTATTGCACCAGAATCTGCAGAGCAGCGTTGTTTAGGTTTAACTGTGGTACATAACGAACAAGATCAAGCAATTGATGATTTATTTGGCGTAGAAAGTAAAGCGCTAGGTGACGGTGGATCTATTACCGATACTAAGTCTGCCTTAGTGCTAGAAGAGTTAATTGGGCAGTTTTTATTCAACCAAGGTAGTGAGTAATTATTATGTTGAAAAAGTTTTTAGTTATTGCAGCGCTTAGTACCCTAACGTTTGCACAGGTAGTTAAAGCTGCCGATGTTAAACTAACAGATCCTAACAAAATGGTACGTCAAGTGGCAGATAATACCTTTGAGCGGATCACAAAAGATCAGCCATTAATTATTAAAAATAATGAGCATTTACGTGTCATTGTTGAAGAAGAATTAATGCCCTACATTGACTACAAATATGCGGCACTGCGAGTGTTAGGCAGCGAAGTATCAAAAGTGCGTGCAATAACCGATGAAGCTGAAAAAGCGCGCGCAATTAAAGATATTCAGCGCTTTATTGTGGTATTTAGAGAGTACCTAGTAGCAACGTATGCAGGTGTTTTTACCCAATACACCAACCAACAAGTCGAGTTTGGCGCACCACAACCTTTTAAAGGTAAAGATGTGGTGGTAGTAAAAACCAAGATCATTGAAGCGGGTAAACCCGATATTAAAATTGACTTTAAAGTACGTGAAGACAGAAGTGGTGAATGGCGTGCTTACGATATGATTGCAGAAGGTATTAGCTTACTAGATGCAAAGCAAAGTGAGCTACAAGGCATGTTACGCCAACAAGGTATTGACCACGTAAGTAACCTTTTAGAGCAAAAGAGCCAACTGCCAGTACAGTTTAGAGGCAGCGACACCAATGACTAAGTTGGTGATAAGCCAAGTTGATGAGCAACATTTTCGAGTCAGTGGTGAGCTTACTCGAAGTTCAATTGGCGATGAAAAAGGCCTGGGCAGTCAGGCAATAACCAAGCATAAAATCTGCTACTTTGACCTTAGTGACGTATCTAGGGTTGACACAGCAGGCTTAGCTTGGTTAATTCACACTTTTGCGCAGTACAAGCAACAAGGCATTCGCCTTGAGTTGCAAAATCCACCTGAACAATTGCAAAATTTAATGCAATTGGGTCAAGTTACAACCCTATTTGAGTGAGAGTTATGGAAACTAGCCAAGTCGAAATATTATTACGCGATGAACTTCAATTAGCAGAAGTACATGTTAAAGCCAATGGTAGCCATTATGAAGTAATAGCTGTTGGCGAATGCTTTGACGGTTTAAGCCGAGTGAAAAAGCAACAGCTAGTTTATGGACCATTAATGAATACTATTTCAGATGGCACCATTCACGCAGTATCAATTCGCGCTTTTACTCCTGTAGAGTGGAAACGCGAACAAAAATTTATTTTACCGCAATAAAAAAGGCCCCTACATGGATCAATTTGTAATTCAAGGTGGCACTTCGCTTGCGGGTGAAGTTACTATCTCTGGCGCTAAAAATGCGGCACTTCCTATTTTATTTGCCGCATTATTAGCCGATGGTAAAAGTACGTTTACTAATGTACCGCGCTTGCGTGACATAGTTACCACCGAAGCGTTATTAAAAACCTTAGGTGCGAGTGTTAATTGGCAAGGCGACACGCTTGTGATTGACGGCGCAACAGTGGATAAAACACTTGCTCCGTATGACCTAGTTAAGCAAATGCGTGCATCGGTACTGACACTCGGCCCTTTAGTGGCGCGTTTTGGTGAAGCACAAGTGTCACTCCCTGGTGGCTGCGCTATTGGGGCTCGACCTGTGGATATTCATATTCAAGGTTTAGAGCGCATGGGCGCACAAATCAACGTAGAAAACGGCTATATTAATGCCAAAGTAAATGGTCGCTTAAAAGGCGCTGAAATCTTTATGGAGATGGTTAGCGTTGGCGCTACTGAAAACCTATTGATGGCCGCGACCTTAGCCGATGGCAAAACTGTGCTTGAAAATGCAGCTTGTGAGCCAGAAATAACAGACTTGGCTAATTGCTTAATTGCTATGGGCGCTAAAATTACGGGTGCGGGTACAAACCGTATTGAAATTGAAGGCGTTGAGCGTTTAGCGGGTTGTGAGCACCGTATTTTACCAGATCGTATTGAAACAGGTACTTTTTTAGTTGCTGCTGCTATGGCCGGTGGCGAAGTGCTGTGTAAGATGACCGATTTTCATTCACTTGAGCCGGTAATTGAAAAGCTACGTGCAACCAATGCATTGTTAGAAGTACATGACAACAGCATTTATTTAGATATGCGCGGCAGAGAATTAAAAGCCGTTAATATTAAAACAGCTCCGCATCCTGGTTTTCCTACCGATATGCAGGCGCAGTTTACCGCATTAAATGTAGTGGCTAATGGTAGTGCCACCATTACCGAAACTATTTTTGAAAACCGCTTTATGCATGTACCTGAGCTACAACGTATGGGCGCAAATATTCGCTTAGAAGGCAACACAGCTATTTGTGGTGATACAAAAACTCTTAGCGGTGCCCAAGTTATGGCAACCGACCTACGTGCATCAGCCAGTTTAATTTTAACCGGTATAGTGGCGCAAGGTGAAACGATAGTTGATCGTATTTATCATGTTGATAGAGGTTATGAGCGCATTGAAGATAAGCTCAGCGCGTTAGGTGCTAATATTAAACGTAGAAGTAGTTAAATAACTATTTAGTTAGTTAAGGTATTTTTAAAGGCCGGATAAGCTAATTTGCTATCCGGCCTTTTTATTAAAGCTTAGTTTCAAGCTCTGCAACCGTCACCATTATTTTTTCTATTTTACCATTGCGGTACAGCTTAAATTCTATTTCTTTACCGGGTTCGGTATTGCCTATTTTTTCTAACACTTTTTGTGGGTTTGCTACCGAAAGTCCTGCTATTTCAATTACAATATCTTGCTCTTCAATACCGGCCTGCCAAGCTGGGCCTAGTGGGTCTAAGTTAGTAATACGCATACCTGCCACGGGCGTTAGGCTGTCGTTTACTTCTTTGCCTGTGCTATCTACAGCTGTCCCCTCAAAGCCTAAGTAGCCACGAACCACTCGGCCATGGCGAATTAGTTTTGCCATAACCTCTTTTACTAAAGAGTAAGGAACCGCAAAAAATATTCCCTGTATGTTTAAGTTTTCGCGAGTTTTAAATTGCGCAGAAGTAATACCGACTAAATCACCATTGGAATTAACTAATGCACCGCCCGAATTGCCTACATTAATGGCTGCGTCCATTTGCAATAAATTATTATAAGGACTGTCGGTGATTTTTTGTTTGCCGGTGGCGCTAATAATACCTTGGGTAATGGTTTGCCCTAAATTTAAAGGGTTACCAATGGCCAGTACAATGTCGCCAACACTTGATGAGTAGTCATCGTTAACAGGAATAACAGGTAAGTGATCGGCATTAATTTTTAAGAGCGCAAGGTCAGTAATAGTATCAAAACCAATAAGCTGTACATCAAAAAAGCGTCGGCCATCGGTTAATATAACCAGTATTTGGTCGGCATTATTAATCACATGATAATTGGTAAGAATATAGCCATCTTGCGACATGATCACGCCCGAACCTAGTTCTTGTACGGTGTTTTGTCGTTTATAGCGTGGTTCTTTAGAAATACTTTCTGAAAAAACGGTGACTACCGAAGGAGCCGCACGCTTAACCGCATCTGAAAAGCTTAAATGGTTGCTACTCATAGCACTGGGCAGTGGCACATTAGGCAGCAATGCAGTGCGCATATTAGGACTAAAAAAAACCACTAAAAAAGCAATACCTAGGCCTGCAAATAGAGGAGGGAGTATAAATTTTAAGATTTTTAGCACAAGATTCTTATTGTTAGTGAGCAATCTCTTTATGATGGCCAAAAAAAATAACAGCGGCAAGTGCCGCTGTTACTTTTATTGCATTTTAACGGTTATAAATTATTGAATGAGTACAAATATAGACTCACGACCGCGTTTTACCCCTAATACAATGTTGCCTTTGATGTTTTCAATGATCTGGTTCATATCATTTATGCTTTCTACGCGCTGGCGATTTACTTGCACAATAATATCACCTTCTTCAAGACCAACACGCGCTGCAGGAGAGCGCGGATCTACCGTACTAACTTCAATACCCTTAGCGTTATTTTTCTTAACGTTTTCTAATGTGGCACCTTGAAATGCAGGGTGTAATTCTTCGCCTGTTGCGGTAATACCAGATGCGCCATCTAGGGTTACTTTAACGGTTTTTATCTTACCATCGCGGTAAATACCTAATTTAACGTCTCGGCCTTCGCCTAAGGTTGCTATTTTACTGCGTAATTCATGAAAGCCGCTAATATCACTACCATTAATGCTAATAATAACATCGCCTGCTTGTATGCCCGCTTTGCTGGCTGCAGTGTTATCCATTACTTGCATAACATACGCGCCCTGTTTTACGTCAAGCTGCTGTGCTTTGGCAAGCCCAGCATCGAGAGGGCGACCTGATATTCCTAGCGAGCCACGGCGAACTTCACCGTGTTCAATAATTTGATCAACTAAGTTTTTCATCATATTAGAAGGAATAGCAAAGCCAATACCTACGTTACCGCCAGATGCGCCTAAAATTGCGGTGTTAATTCCAATTAGCTCGCCATTTAAATTAACTAATGCACCACCAGAGTTACCTTGGTTAATAGCGGCATCGGTTTGAATGAAATCTTCGTAACCTTCAATATTTAAGCCACTGCGACCAAGTGCGCTTACTATGCCAGATGTAACCGTATGGCTTAAACCAAATGGGTTACCAATGGCAACAGCAAAGTCGCCCACCCGTAAATTATCAGAGTTAGCTAGCTTTACTGCGGTTAAATCATCTGCATCTATTTGTAATAAGGCGATATCAGACTCTTTATCAGTGCCAATTTTGGTTGCCTCAAACTCTCGGCCGTCTTCAAGGGTGACTATCATTTTTTCGGCGTCTTGGATCACATGGTTGTTAGTGACCACATAACCTTTCTTAGCATCAATAATAACCCCTGAGCCTAACCCGCTAAATTGACGTTTTTGACTGCGAGGTTGTGGGTTACCAAAAAAGAACTCCAGCGGATCGGCGCGGCGACGTATTTCTTTTGAGCCCGAAACCTGGATACTGACAACACCAGGGGTTATTTGCTCTAACATAGGCGCAAGTGTTGGTAATTGTTGGCCATTTACTGCAATCGGCATTTTTGCGTAAGACGTAACCGGGCTCAATAATAGGCTAGTAGACAAAATAGCTGCGCTGATAAGTGATAATTTCATTTTCATAGTCAGGGTTTACTCCACTTAGGATAAGCGAAAACAAAAAGGGCTACTTTAAAAGCAGCCCTTTTCGGTTTATTTAGGGCCTGTTGACCTTTCAGGATTGTAATTTGTTCTATCTAGAGGGGATTTAATCGCGGCGCGAGATTTGTAACCTAGTGGGCTAAGTAAAAACCGAGCAACAATGAGTAAATTCCCCCTAGGACGAACCCAAGGGCAGCGCATGTTTGTTATTTATGCTGCGTTATCGCCTGTTTATGTGAAATAACCACATGGCACAGGCTCTGCCTTGCCTAAAAATCAAACATACTGCTGCAAATTCAACCTCGAAAGAAAAACAGGCCCTTTAAAACAACAAAGCTGTTATATCTAAAGACTATGGGGTTGAAAAAAAGTTCATCAAGATGCTGTTGAAGATTTTGCTTCGCCAGCAAACAAACCAGACTCACCCGATACGTAATCAGCCGGCTGTGCATCGGCGTTAGAGCGATCTGAGCGGCGCTCTTTAAGTGAAGCTTGTAACTGCTCAGTCATCTCTTTAGAGAAAAAAGGTTCAGCAGGTGCTTTATTTCTGTCCTCTAGTAACAACTGATTAGTTTCTTCAACATGGCTAAGTAACTGATCGTAATTGTCTTTCATTTTAGTTACTAACTTACCAGTATTTGCTAAGTGATCAGCTACATCTTGTCGATATTGCTCTAGCGTATTTTTCGCTTGTTCAACCTGCTCTTCTAATTCATCATGCTTGAACTGTTTTTTAGTGACAAATGCACCGATGAAAAATGCGGCTATAGCAACAATAATAACTAAACCGACCCATGTAAATGTACCCATAAATATCACCTCTTTGGGAAAATAACTAACGAATATCTTAAATCAAACTAAGTCTAATATACCCTGACTAATGATGCGTGTTAATATGCTTTGTAAATTAAACTGCGTTTTAACTGTAAATAGATATGACTCCTTGGCAAACATACCAGCAAGACCTCAAGCGTGATGACTTTGTATACGACGCAGCACAAGAAAATGCTGTACGTCATTTACAGCGCTTATATGATGATTTAACTCAAGCAAAACCGCAACCTACCGGTTTTTTTGCAAAGCTATTTAATAAAACAGAGCCTGCACCTATAAAAGGTTTGTATTTTTGGGGCGGAGTAGGGCGTGGTAAAACGTATTTAGTTGATACCTTTTATGAAGCACTACCGGGGCAGCGTAAAATGCGCGTGCATTTTCACCGCTTTATGCACCGAGTACATGACGAGCTTAAAAAATTAAATAAAAAAGAAAACCCACTAGAAATAGTAGCTGATATTTTTAAAGCCGAAACCGATATAATTTGTTTTGATGAATTTTACGTTCAAGACATTACCGATGCTATGTTACTCGGTGGCTTAATGGAAGCACTGTTTGCTCGTGGCATAGTGTTAGTTGCTACGTCGAATATTATTCCCGATGAGTTGTATCGAAATGGCTTACAGCGCGCGCGCTTTTTGCCCGCGATTGCGCTTGTTAATGCAAATACAGAAATAGTAAATGTCGATTCGGGCATAGATTACAGATTAAGAACTTTAGAGCAGGCAGAGATATTTCACAGCCCACTCGATGAGCAAGCCGATAAAAATCTATTTGAATACTTTGATAAGTTATCACACGAACAGGGTAAATCTAATACCGCCATTGAAATTGAAGGGCGCATGATTAAAACCCGTAAAGTATCTGATTGTGTTGTAATGTTTGAGTTTAGCGAATTATGTGAAACCGCGCGTAGCCAAGTAGATTACATGGAAATTAGCCGTTTATATAACACAGTTATTTTGTCTAACGTAAAACAATTTGGGCAAGTGAATGACGACGCAGCAAGACGCTTTATTGCATTAGTAGATGAATTTTACGAACGCCACGTGACTTTAATAATTTCGGCAGAAAAACCCATTACAGAGCTCTATACTCAAGGTAATTTAAGCTTTGAGTTTAAACGCTGCATAAGTCGTTTACAAGAAATGCAGTCGCTAGAGTATTTAGCGAAAGAGCATTTAGCGTAAAAGTTAGCGCCTTAGGGCTAATTTACTCTTTTGAGAAAGGGGCTCAATGCTAGAGCCCAATACACAGCGAAGGTCTTTTTAATATAAAGTGCCTAGCAGTTAAAAAATTTGTGGAAAAAACAACCCGCCGGTAGTAATGCAATAAAAGTGCTGATATACTCCCGCTCCTGCCACGTTGCGTTCTATGCCTTCATATAGTCTAGCCACTTGTGAGCGGCGCAAAAGTCTAAAACTCGAAGGGGTTATAGCAAACTTAGAGCAGTAGTTAATATTAACTACTTGTGGTTTTAATTGAAAAACATTGGATTTTTATAAATGAAAACGTTTGTTGCTAAACCAGAAACAGTAAAACGTGACTGGTACGTAGTTGACGCTGAAGGTAAAACTTTAGGTCGCATCGCTACTGAAATCGCTCTCCGCCTACGCGGTAAGCATAAAGTTGAATATACACCGCACGTAGATACTGGTGATTATATCATCGTTATCAACGCTGAAAAAGTTACTGTAACTGGTAACAAATTCAAAAACAAAGTGTACTATTCACACTCTGGTTTTCCAGGTGGTCTTAAGTCTACTACTTTTGATAAACTTCAAGCTGCAAAGCCTGAAATGATCATCGAAAAAGCTGTTAAAGGCATGTTGCCACGTGGTCCTTTAGGCCGCGCTATGTACCGTAAACTTAAAGTTTACACAGGTACTGAGCATAACCATGCTGCACAACAGCCTCAGGTTCTAGACATTTAAGGAGCACCATCATGGCAAATCAATACTACGGTACAGGTCGTCGTAAAAGTTCTAGTGCTCGCGTGTTCTTACGCCCAGGTACTGGTAACATCGTAATCAACAAGCGCTCTTTAGAAGAGTACTTTGGTCGCGAAACAGCACGTATGGTTGTTCATCAAGCTCTAGAGCTTGTTGATATGACTGAAAAGTTTGATCTTCACATCACCGTTTCTGGTGGTGGTACAACTGGTCAAGCTGGTGCAATCCGTCACGGTATTACTCGTGCACTTATGGAGTTTGACGAGTCACTACGTCCACAACTTCGTAAAGCAGGTTTCGTAACTCGTGATGCACGTAAAGTTGAACGTAAGAAAGTGGGTCTTAAGAAAGCGCGTAAGCGTCCACAGTTCTCAAAACGTTAATATTTACGTTATCAAGAATTCAAAAACCCAGCTTATGCTGGGTTTTTTGTTTTTCGCGACATAATAAATGGTAACTTTGACGATAGGTAATTGATAAACTCAGCGTGTTTAATGAGCAAAAGTAAAAAAACACTCAGTGAATACTAAAAAAGTTAAATAATTATCGTAATTAGTTTAAATCCATCAGTTAATTGGTGAATTTTTTTGCTACAATTGGCTGGCAAATAATGTGAGCAGGTTTAGCCCTAGCAAATGCAGTTGTTACTGCTTGTTTTGGTGAGGTTGACCTGAGTCAGTATATTATTTTTACAGAAGCGATATGATAGTCATTCGGCTTCATACTCGAGCTAACTTAATCTATTTTTTGAGCAAGTCAGGATTATTCGAGCATGGGGCTGTGAGTAACCTTGTTTTAAACAAGGATTTAAATATGATCGTTTCTATTTTATAATTCAAAAAAATTAACCTGCTGTAACTGATGTTCTCAATATAGCAAGTGTTGAGAATCATAGTGGAGATAAGTGGATGAGCAATGCGCCTGTAGACAATGGCCGACGTCGCTTTTTAACCATAGCTACCTCTGTTGTTGGTGGTGTTGGTGCGGCTGGGGCTGCTGTTCCTTTTATTGCGTCTTGGAATCCAAGTGAGCGAGCTAAATCTGCGGGTGCGCCTGTAGAAGTAGACATAAGCAAACTTGAGCCAGGACAATTAATACGTGTCGAGTGGCGTGGTAAACCTGTATGGGTTGTATCACGGACCCCAAAAATGCTTGAGCAAATGAAAGGACATGAAGATCAACTTCGTGACCCGCATTCGCAAGAGCCACAACAATTAGAATCATCAACAAATGATTACCGTTCATTGCGTCCAGAAATATTTTTGGCTGTAGGTATTTGTACTCATTTAGGATGTTCACCTAGCTTTTTACAAGGTGGCTTTGGTGAAAAAGTGGAAGGGACTGACGACGGTTTTTACTGTCCATGTCATGGTTCTAAGTTTGATATGGCTGGCCGTGTATTCCAATCGGTACCTGCACCATTAAACCTAGAAATACCACCATACACTTTTCTTGATGAAACCACTATATTAGTGGGCGAAGAACAAGGAGTGGCCTAATGTTTGGTAAGATTATTGGTTGGCTAGACGACCGTATACCATTGACACGTGTCTGGAACATGCATATTGCACAGTACCCAGCACCTAAAAACTTTAACTTTTGGTACTTCTTTGGCTCACTAGCTATGTTAGTACTAGTTAACCAAATTCTTACAGGAATTTGGTTAACTATGAACTATGTACCTTCTGCTGAGGGGGCGTTTGCATCAGTTGAATACATCATGCGTGATGTTGATTATGGCTGGTTATTACGTTATTTACACTCAACCGGTGCATCAGCGTTTTTCATCGTTGTATATTTACATATGTTCCGTGGCATGATCTACGGTTCTTATCAAAAACCACGGGAATTACTGTGGGTATTTGGTATGTTTATTTTCTTAGCGCTAATGGCCGAAGCATTCATGGGGTACTTATTACCATGGGGGCAAATGTCATTTTGGGGTGCACAGGTAATCATTTCACTATTTGGAGCAATTCCGGTTATAGGTGATGATTTAACACTTTGGATCCGTGGTGATTACGTAATATCGGGTGCAACGCTTAACCGCTTCTTTGCATTGCATGTTATTGCTTTACCATTAGTTATCGTGATTTTAGTATTTTTACACATAGTTGCACTACATGAAGTAGGGTCAAATAACCCTGAAGGCGTAGATAACAAGCGTAAAAAAGGTACGGTAGCTGAAGAAGATAAACCTAAGTTTAAGTTCCATGAATATTATACTGATAAAAAAGATATTCTTGATGCGATCCCGTTCCACCCTTATTACACAGTAAAAGATATTGTGGGTGTGGTTGGTTTCTTAATATTGTTCTGTTGGGTGGTGTTCTTTATGCCAGCCATGGGTGGTTTCTTTTTAGAAGCGCCAAACTTTGAAGCGGCTAACCCGCTGAAAACACCAGAGCATATTTTTCCAGTTTGGTACTTTACGCCATTTTATGCAATCTTACGTGCGATCCCTGATAAGTTAATGGGTGTTGCAGCAATGGGTGCATCTATTGTAGTGCTTGCGTTATTACCTTGGATAGATCGTGGTTCAGTTCGCTCAGTTCGTTACCGTTGTGGTTTCCACAAATGGAACATTGCAGGCTTTGTTGTTACTTTTGTTCTTTTAGGTTGGGTTGGTGCAACACCACAAACTGACATGAAAACAATTGTTTCGCAGATATGTACTGTGACTTACTTTATGTTCTTCGTACTGTTATTTGTATACAGTAAGAATGAAAAAACTAAGCCATTGCCTGAGAGGTTACTGAAATGATGAAAAAGCTACTTATTGGTTTATTTGCTTTATCAATTAATGTGTTGCCGGCAATGGCTGCAGGTCCTTCAGTGGCATTATTAGATGCTGGTAATGACCTAACAGATCAGCCTTCGTTGCAACGCGGTGCTAAATTGTTCATGAACTATTGTGTTGCTTGTCATCAAATGCAATACCAGCGTTATGAACGTACTTTTCGTGATATCGGTATTCCAACGGAAATTGGCGCAGAACAGTTAATTTTTGACGGTTCAAAAGTAGGTAGCCATATTACCAATGCGATGGCGAAAGAAGATGCTGAAAAGTGGTTTGGTGCTGCGCCACCAGATTTAACTAACGTTGCACGTGTTCGTGGTTCTGATTGGATATATACGTATTTAAAATCGTTCTACAAAGATGAGTCACGTCCATTTGGCGTAAACAATACATTGTTTCCATCTGTAGGTATGCCGCATGTTCTGCAAGAACTACAAGGCTTACCAACAGCTATTACAGAAGAAGTAGAAGTGAATGGTCATACTGTGACCAGAATTATTGCTACTGAAACTGATGGCTCAGGTGAATTAAGTGTAGATGAATACGACCAAGCTGCTCGCGATTTAACCAACTTCCTTGAGTACGTGGGTGAACCTTCACGTCTTGAGTCAGAAGCAATAGGTATTAAGGTAATTGGATTTTTATTCATCCTATTTATCTTGGCATTTATGCTTAAGAAAGAATACTGGAGAGATGTTCATTAAGTTTGAACATGTTTAAAGGTAATTTTGCAATAGGGGCTTAAGCCCCTATTGCTGTTTTAGTTATTTAATGGAGGTAGGCATGGCCGTAGCTGCCAATAAGCGCCCTGTAATGACCCTTTTTTCTGGTGCTAACTGTATGTATAGCCACCAAGTACGCATTGTACTTGCTGAAAAAGGTGTAAGTGTAGATATTCATTTGGCTGAAAAAGATAACCTGCCAGAGGCACTTCACGAAATTAACCCTTACGGTACAGTGCCAACACTGATTGACCGTGAGCTTGGTTTATATCAGGCAAATATCATCATGGAATACCTTGATGAACGTTTCCCTCATCCTCCACTAATGCCTGTTTACCCGGTAATGCGTGGCCGTAGCCGTTTAATGATGCACCGTATTGATACTGATTGGTACAGCCTAGCTGACAAAATCACTAACAACGCACCAGATGCTGCTCAAGCTCGTAAAGAGCTAACAGAAGCATTGCTTGCGGTTGCAGCAATCTTTAGCGAAGCACCTTACTTTATGAGTGAAGAGTTTAGCTTAGTAGATTGTTATCTTGCTCCACTATTATGGCGTTTACCTGAATTTGGTATTGAGCTTAACGGTGCAGGTTCTAAAGAGCTTAAAGAGTATATGATCCGCTTATTTGAGCGTGAATCATTCCAAGCTTCTTTAACTGAAACTGAGCGTGAGATCCGTTTATAATGACGCCTAATCGTCCTTATTTATTACGCGCTTTTTTTGATTGGATTGTTGATAACGAATGCACGCCACATTTAGTGGTTGACGCTGATTACCCTGCAGTACAAGTGCCAACACAGTTTGTGCAAGATGGACAAATTGTATTAAACATAAGTCCTTCAGCGGTAACCCAGTTTTCGTTAGATAATGAGCAACTTAGCTTTAGCGCGCGGTTTGGTGGTCAGCCAATGCAAGTGTATGTGCCTTTAAGGGCTGTACTTGCAATATACGCGCGTGAAAATGGCGAGGGTACGGTCTTTACAGCAGATGAGTTTTTAGAGGACGAAGACGATTTTGCTCCAGATTTTGAAAGTGTTGATTCATCAGCAAATTATGTTGACGAAACACCACCAGAAAAGCCTGAAAAGAAAAAAGGTTCGCATTTACGTGTTATAAAATAATACATTTTATAATTTGTTAATGGTAAAAGAAAAACCGCTAATAAGCGGTTTTTTTATGTCTGTATAAAAGTAAAAGGTTTTAGGTATTAGGTAAAGATTAAGCCAAGCACAAAGTTTCGCTTAAGGCTTTATGCCTTAAAGTTTGCGGGAGTGGGCTGCGAGAAGTGGGTTAAGGTTGATTGTTGTAACGGCGGGTTTTCCCACCGGTATAAAAAACCTTGCAGTGTTAACTACAAGGCTTTTATATTCATCGAACCAGCTATCTTTACAAATATTCAAATACTTTAATTACGCGCTCAACACCCGATACATTACGCGCAATATTTACTGCTTGCTCTGCTTCTGCGTCAGAAACTAAACCCATCAAAAATACTTCGGCATTTTCAGTCACTACTTTAATATTATTACTACTAATATTTTTAGCGGTTAATAGCTGTGCTTTTACTTTTGAGGTTAACCAAGAGTCATGAGTTTGGGTAGTCACCCCAATATTTGAACCAATACGAATTTGGTTATGTATTTTTCGAATGCCAGCAACACTCTCAATGGCTCTATTAGCTTCGTTTTTCATTTCTTCATTGGCAACTTGGCCAACTAATAAAACAATGCCATTAACGCTTACAGCGCTAATATGAGCAAATTTATGCAAGCGATCTACTTCACTAATTGCAATGCTAGCTTTTATTTCAATATTGCTGTCATCGATCTGAGAGCCAATTGTGCGACGATCGTTTGCAGCTGTTATTGCACTAGCAGTACCAGCAACCACTGCGGCTGCACACCCTTGCAGTAATACAACCGTGCCTAAAATAATAAGGGAGCGTTTAAACATAATTTTCATCCTGCGGGAAAAGCGTTAAATCAACCAGTTCACTTAAACAATGTAAGTTAACTAAATGCGACTCAATAATACGGCTTGGGCGTTTAGAAGGCGTTCTAATCTCAACATCATTAGGGCCAAGTAAACCAACTAGCTCACCGCCGTCATCACCAACCATAACTATGACCTTCATATCCTTAGTTAGTGCCGCCTCTACCGCTGAAATAATTTGTTTTTCATTACCATTAATAGCCAGTGCCAGCAGTAAGTCACCTTGTTGAGCAAAGGCACGTACTTGACGAGCAAACGTGTCGTAATCGTCAACCTGAGTACTTTGCCCTAAGTTAATACTCTCTTGCGATAACGCAATAGCTGGCAGGCAAGGGCGCTCGGTTTCATAATGATTAACTAAAACACCTGCCATGTGTTGAGCAAGCATATGGCAGTTAGCTGTACCGCAACAAATAAGCTTATTGCCGTTGATCAGGCTTTGAGCAATGGTAAAAGCGGCTGACTCTAATGCACTGGGTAATACCTCACCCGCTGCTATTTGTACCTGAATGCTTTCTGTAAAAATTTCTTTAATTGTGTCTTGCATAGAATACCAACAATTTATACCTAGTTCTTTGTTTTTAAAATACGTTTTTGAGCCAGTTAATATGCATAGACGGCTCTCCAGTGATTGCTACATAATCGATTCTTAACGGCTGATTTGTTAGGTTTTTAGCGGCTAAGTAATGATAAATACTGCGTTTTAAGCGTGCTTGTTTTTGTATACTTAATGCGTAATTAGCGCCGCCGCGAGCGTGGTTTTTACGAAACTTAACTTCCACAAAAACCAAAGTGTTACCGTCTTTCATAATTACATCAAGTTCGCCAAAGGGGCAGTAATAGTTACGCTCAATTGCTGTTAACCCTTGAGAAACTAAATACTTTTGTGCCTGGAGCTCATAATACTGGCCTTTTTCACGACTGTTTTGCCACAGCTGTTTAAACCAAGACATGTCGCCCCCTTAGTTATTCGGTAATGTATAAGTCACTGGCTGATTGCATAAATAATGGCACTGGGCGTTGTGTTTTTAGTTGCACAGCCTTAATCCGACGATTGGTATATTGTGCCCAGTCTAATGTGCGTTCAATATGCCCGCTGGTATTAACCGAGAGCTTACCACTTAAACCGCTAAACTGATTCCCAGGGGAAAGACTTAGTTGTTTAATGTCATGCAATATAGTTACTGCATCGTAGGCCATAGCAAATAAACGCTGGCTTATATCGGCGTGCTCTGGCCACAATGTTTCGTATTGCTGGCGAAGATTATGCTGTTTAATTTGCGACTTTAACATCCAAGGAAGTTCGGTAAAGTATAAGCCATCTAAGTCGCCTTTATCGGTACGATCAATTTGGCTACTATGGCTTTTAGAACTAGCATAAAGCGGGATCCTATCAGCAAATGTACTTACATTAACGTCTAAATACGGCTTTATTAAACGGGTTTCTATTGCATCGCCTAAAATATAAATAGCGTCTATATCGCTGCGCGAGCGTGTTTCGTTTTCGACTTCTTGCTTAAATAAAGTTTTAACGGTTTTGATCCGCTCTTTACTTTTATCAACTTCAAGTAAGCTGGTAATCGTATCAGGCATGTCTTGATTACTGTTATAAAAGCCAATTTGTGGTTTGGTTTCGCTATAGCGTTGCCACTGCAGGTTAAAGTAATCAACCAAACGCTGCCCGTTTGCATTATTAGGCGCAAGTAACATAGGCTTTTGGTAGCCCTGAGCTAAAAAGTGCTCTAATGCTTGTTGTACTTCATGCTCGGGATTAAGGGCAAAAAAGTAGTGCTGTAACGAAAGCCGCTCACCATCAAAGGTATTTAAATGCATAGTAGGTATGTCTATAAGCACTTGCGCATTAGCAAGTTTATCTATATTCGCTTTTAACAGTGGACCAACAACAAAGTCGGGTTTTATTTGCGCTATTTTAGCCGTAATTTCATCAACATCACTGTTTTCATCAATAAAAATGGTTTCATTAATGCTTTGCTGATCAAGTGCTGCGAGCACGCCGGCTTTAAGTGCATCACCTAAGCGTTCATTAGCACCAGATTGCGGCAGTAGTACAACTAAACGCTCTATTATTACAGGCGTTAAGTCATTCACTAACTCATCTTGTTTAGATAAAACTACTTTAGCAGGGTGCCCGGGGTAGCGTCTCAACCAATTATTAATAGCTTGGTCAAGTTCAACGGCACTGCCAGCATAAACTTGATGGTACAAAGCAAGGTTAACCCAACCTTGTTGAATAACCGACCCTCTGTTAAAGCGTTCAAGTGTATAAGAGGAAAGCTTTTTTAAGTTATCCCATAAGTTTTGGTTTAGCTGTGCAATATCAATATTGTTTTTAGTAGCAGACTCAGACGCTGCAAAAAAGTAAGGGGCTGCGCGTTTCGCAAAGTCTTGCGATGCATACACACTGGCGGTTAAAAATTGATGCCAGGCAAAATGTTCAGGCTGTTTAAGTTGACCATCTAAAGACTGCAAAATAACTAACGCTTGAGCGTTTTTATTTTGCTGCTTTTGCGCAAACGCAATATAAAGACGATTTTGAATCTGATCAACACTTGGGGTTAATTCTAACTCACCGCATACCTTTTCTAATAACGACCAACTTTGCTCATTCACTGCAGCATCGCGGGCACTATAAAGTAGCTGTATTTTATCGGCACCTTGGCGGTTTTGCGCCAATTGGTAGATAGATAACGCACTATTAGCTTGGTTTTTTAGTGCATTGGCACTGTTACTGAAGTTATCACTGTTTTTAGTTGGTTTTTCGGTTGTGCTACACGCCGATAACCCTGACAATATAATTAATAGACTAACTAGTTTAAGTCGCACAATGATTTCCCAATACGTTAACGCGATTTGCTTATATTACTGACTGACGCAGGAGACCTCAATGTTAAATGAGGAGAATTCACAGAAAATTGGCACTCTTTACATTGTAGCCACCCCAATTGGCAATTATGACGACTTAAGTCAGCGTGCAATCGCGACATTATCGCAAGTTGACTTAATCGCTGCTGAAGACACACGCCATACTGGCAAGCTACTTAGCCACTTTGGTATCAAGGCTAAAACCTTTGCTTTACACGATCATAACGAAAAGCAAAAAGCACAACAAATTATCGACCAACTCAATCAAGGCTTAAATATAGCCTTAGTATCAGACGCAGGCACACCTTTGATCAGCGATCCTGGCTATGCGGTGGTTAATTTATGCCGCGAGCAAGGCGCACATGTTACACCCATTCCTGGAGCATGCGCTGCAATAACCGCTGTATGCTGTTCTGGCTTACCAACTGATCGCTTTCAATTTGTTGGTTTTACACCAGCAAAAAGTAAAGCACGCCAAGAATTTTTTATTGATGCAGTTAATTCTGGCATTACTAGCATAATGTATGAAAGTACCCATCGTATTATGGCAAGCCTTGATGACTTAGCCGAGGCACTTGGCGATGATCAGCAAGTGGTGTTTGCTAAAGAGCTGACTAAAACCTTTGAAACATTTTTTAATGGCAGTGTGAGTGAGTTAAAAGCATTTTTAACTAACGATCCTACCAAGCAGCGCGGCGAAATAGTACTCATGTTGCCGGGTAAACCTAAGCTAATAGACGACGTACCGCCTGAAGCGCGTAAAATGCTAGCGCTGCTTGAAAGCGAAATGCCAATGAAAAAAGCCTGCGGTATTGTAGCCGATTACTTTGGTATGAAAAAAAATGCGCTGTATAAAACAATAATTGACGAAAAAGGGTAAATCTTTACTGCGCTTGGCATTATCCTCAGGTATAATCCGCGCCGAGTTAGCCAAGATAATCGCTGCCTGTGACGAAAATGATCAGGGGGAGGAAAGTCCGGGCTCCATAGGGCAGAGTGCCAGTTAACGGCTGGGGGGCGCGAGCCCACGACAAGTGCAGCAGAGAGAAGACCGCCAATCTTCGGATTGGTAAGGGTGAAAGGGTGCGGTAAGAGCGCACCGGGCCGCTAGTAATAGTCGGTTGCAAGGTAAACTCCACTCGGAGCAAGACCAAATAGGGTTCTATCATTTTAAATAATGAACGCGTGGCCCACGTCAGAACCGGGTAGGTTGCTTGAGCCATAGAGCGATTTATGGCCTAGACGAATGATTATCACTTTCTTCGGAAAGGACAGAACCCGGCTTATACGGCTAACTCACTCATTCAATAAAAAGCCCGCAGTGCAAACTGCGGGCTTTTTTGTGTCTAAAATAAAAGTAGGCTCGATATAACCTGATACGACCTTATAAAACTAGCTCCCTGATTTTTAACTAGATAATATTTTTACCTTGCTCGGGATCGCGGGATTGATCTGCTTGCTCGCGTATTTCATCGGTGTCGCTACTTACGTCATCTAAGTTTTTGGCTTGAGCTTGTGTTTCTGATACTTTTTTAGTTGGCGCTATAGGCTCACTTTTTTCTGGGGTTACAGCTTCAAGGTTAGGATCGCTAAGTATAATGCGTTCTCTGGCATCGTCTGGCATGCTGATGTTATGACTAGTAAATTCGTTTACTAATTCTCGCATTAGCTGTGAGGCCACTTTAGCGGTACTGAACTGCTCGCTATTAACCCAAAAAAATAACGTAAAGTTAATTGTTGATGAGCCTAGGTTTTTAATTAATACCTGCGCAGGTGGATCGGTTAATACTGCGTTTTGTTGGTTTGCAATTGTGAGGGCTAGGGTTTGTGCGCTGCGTATATCGTTATCATACCCTATGCCTATTTCTACTTTGCCGCGCATTTTAGGGTTGGCAGTGAGGTTTTTAATAATATTTTTGTACACAGTGGCATTAGGTATTTGAATATGGTTACCGTCGTAGTCAACTAAAGTGGTTGCGCGAGCGGTTACTTTTTTAACTATGCCGAGGCGGCCTTCTACCTCAATTACATCATCTATTTTAAAAGGGCGTTGTATGCTTAATAATAAACTAGCTATAAAATTTTCGGCAATATCTCTAAATGCAAAACCGAGAATAAGCCCTATCAAACCTGTGCCACTCATTATAGCTACGGCAAACTGTGTCAGCCCAGCTAAACGTAAAAACAAGTAAATACCCAATAGTAGGATTAAAATACTTATACTTCGCCTTATAACCAGATGAATAAGTGCACTATCGGTTAAATATTCAATAGGTTTAATTAATAGGCGTGATAACGGCCTGGCAAGGATGTAACTTATTACAACTATAATAATCCCTAAAAATAGGGTGGGTAAGGTTTGCACTACTACATGTAGGAATTGCATGCTTTGCTCTTGCAAAAACGCCCACGACAATACATCGGCTTTAATGCTTGGAGTAGCAGGGGCTGCATTAACTGCAGTTATAATGTTATTTAAAGCACTGAGCATGGGGGTTATCCGTGTTAAATCATCTTTATAAACAATAATAGCAAGTTTAATACCAAGCGCATTGGTGTTGGCAAACATTTTGCTCTCTTACTGCTATATAACAAAGGAGTTAAAATGAGCGATGTAAAACGTGGTCAAGATGCACAGCAACCAGTAAATATTCCGTTGCTTGGTTGGTGGGATATTACTAAGCGTATTTTTACTCAAATGAGTCGTGATAATTTATCGTTAGTGGCCGCTGGCGTGGCATTTTATGCGTTACTGGCTATTTTTCCAGCGCTTGCTGCACTTGTATCTATTTATGCCTATTTTGCATCACCTACAGATATAGGGGCGCATTTAAGTCAGGTAATTGAGCTGCTACCAGAGAGTACCGGAGAGTTAATTTTGTCGCAAATAGCCAGTATCGCCCAAAGCTCAAGTACTAGCTTGAGTTTGAGCGCAATTGGCACATTAATATTAACTATTTGGAGTAGTTCAAAGGGCAGCCAAGCATTAATTACAGCCTGTAATATAAGTTATCAGGAATATGAAAAACGCTCATTTTTTAAAGCACAACTTGTACGCTTTCTGTTTTCGATTGGCGCTATTGTAGTGGCTATTTTTGCGCTGTTAATTATTGGTATTTTACCGGTAGTACTTAATTTAGTGGGATTAAAAGAAAATATAGATTTACTCATCACGTTTATTTCATGGCCATTATTAGCATTTACTTTTAACTTTGCCTTAGTGCTTTTATACCGTTACGCGCCGCATCGTAAACCTGCTAAATGGCGTTGGATCACCTTAGGATCTGTTATTGCGACAATTTTATGGATAGTCGCTTCAATTGGTTTTTCATTTTATGTATCGAAATTTGCCAGTTATAACGAAACTTATGGCTCGTTAGGTGGGGTGGTTATTATGCTGATGTGGCTATATATTAGTGCTTATATTGTAATTTTAGGGGCGACAATTAATGCTGCCTCAGAGCAACAAACTGCAATAGATAGTACAATAGGCCCAGATAAAAAAAGAGGTGAGCGCGGAGCCTATGTTGCCGATCATCTTGATGTGAAAGAGCCTAATAGGTAAGTAACTTTACAAGTACTCATAATAGAGTACTTGGGTAATGTTTGGTGCCTAACGCTGTGGTTATTTTAGTGCAATGATTTGGCTTGTGGTTAGTAAGCTCATAAACTGCTCTTTAGGTAAGGGTTTTGAAAATAAATAGCCCTGCCCATAGTCGCAACCAGCTTCAAGTAACAGTTGCATTTGCTGTTTGGTTTCTATTCCTTCAGCAATTACTTTTAACCCTAACTGATGCGCCATAACGATAATGGTTTCGCACAATACCAGCTCCTGGCTACCTTTATTAATGTTATCAACAAAGCGTTTATCTATTTTAAGGTAGTCGGTATCCATTTCTTGTAAGTAAGCGAGAGAAGAGTAACCGGTGCCAAAATCATCAAGGGCTAATTGCATTCCCGACTGAACCAGTGCCTTTAAACGGCTTTGTGTTAAAGCCTCAGGGTTGACCATTAAGCCTTCTGTTATTTCAGCAACAATTGATGATGCAGGCAGGTTTGCTGCATTAAGCATAGCTCCCCACTCATCTATCCCGCTATCTGGGGTAGATAGCTGTATTGGCGATACATTAACGCTCAGCTGAAAATCATTGGTTATGTGTGCTTTTATATCATTGAGTGTTTGTAATGCTTGGGAGAAAACAAATTGCCCAAGTATATTTATTTGTCGGGTTTCCTCAGCTAACGGAATAAAGTCAGCAGGGCTTATTAAGCCTTTTTCAGGGTGACGCCAACGAATTAATCCTTCAGCTTTGTGTACGTGCAAGTCTTTTAGGCAGACGATAGGTTGATAAAACAATTCAAACTGCTCAAGCTCTATTGCTGTTCGTAATTCTTTAAGTAGCAGCATGCGCATTTGCGCTTTTTCGCGCATGTCATGGGAGAAAAATTCAAAACCATTACGGCCATTAACTTTTGCTTTATACATTGCTTGATCGGCTGCTTTGAGTATCTGCTCAGTATTTTCGCCATCATTAGGGGCTGAGGCAATACCTATACTGGCACTAATAAACAACTCTTCGTTTTCAATATAAATAGCCGATGACAAGCTAAGTAAAATATTTTCAGCTATTTGCTTTAGATGCTGTTCTTTAATTTTACTAAATACGATTACAAATTCGTCGCCGCCAATGCGGGCAACAAACTCGGCATTTTTTGCTGACTCTAAAATACGCTGCGACACAAATTTAAGTAAAGCATCACCATAATGGTGCCCTAAAGTGTCGTTAACGTCTTTAAAGTGATCTATGTCGAGCAACATAATAACCAGTTGCTCGGCATTATTTTCTACACGCGTAAAACATTCATTTAAACGTTTTTTTAACTCTAATCGATTCGGTAAGTCAGTAAGGTGATCAAAGTGAGCTTGTTTCCAAATAAGCGCATCGGCTTGTTTTTTTTCTGTTAAGTCTGTAAATATGGCTATACGACGAACCGGCATGTTATTGTCATCATACACAGTATCTATAGTTAACCATTCCACGTAAAGCTCACCATTTTTACGGCGATTAATAATTTCTCCCTGCCAACGCCCCGTGCTTGTTAGTTCTGCCCACAGAGCCTGATAAAATGTCTTATCGTGCTTGCCAGAGGACAAAACACTGATCGTTTTATTAATTACTTCTTCTTTAGAAAAAAGCGTGGTTTTACTAAAAGCAGGGTTAACATCGAATATAATGCCATTTTCATCGGTTATAGCCATTCCTTCACTACTGTTACCGTACACAAGCGCCGCTAAGTGTAGGGCTTCTTCATTTTGTTTGCGCTGGGTTATATCGCGTAGCACTACTACAAACTCATGGTTAGTTTGCATTGGGTTTATTCTGGCTTCAAAGTTTTTAATATCAGTTTGGCTTTGCAAGGTAAACTCTAAGTTACTTGAGTTATTTGAAGTTGAAGTAGGGAGGTTATTGAGAATTAGCTGTGCATTACGCTCAGTAACAAAACTAGCTAAAGTTAAGTTGTTTACCGATTGCGTAACATCAGGAATATTAAATGAGCCCCCAATATTAGAAACATCACCTTTGTTATTAATCTTTAAGTAACTATCTGGCAGTGCACTTAATAAACTGGTTAACTCATCGTGTTTATTTTTAAGGTTAGCCTCAGTAGCTAAGCGAGTTTCAGCCATTATTTTAAAGCGTTGATATAAAACCTTGAGTTCGGGGCTGTTAGGAGTGTCATTTTGCTCAGATGGCATAACGCCATTTGCTAAGCTGTCGGTTGCTTTAGTTAGATTATTAATAGGTGTAAAAATACTTACTTTTAGTAGTTTGTAGGCAATAAATGTTAGCAGTAATAAAAAGGTTATAAATACAGTTAAAGAGATTATAAAGTTATGATTTATTTGTGCTAAAACATCGGTGACGGGTAAACCAATATAAATATCTAAGTTGTTATTATGTGGATCGTTATAAAGAGTTGAGCGAGAAAAAATACGGGTAACACCTTGCTCATCTGTAATAAAATGAGAATCAGCCTGCATCGACTCCACATAATTTTGGGCAATACTATTACCTATTAAAGCAGTGTTTTTGGGGTAGTGAGCTAAAATATTAGTGTTAGAGTCAACAATGGCAACTAACGATCCATCAGGTAAGTTAATTTCATTTATTGCTGCATTCCACCAATCTAAGGCAATTACTATGACAATAACGCCTTTGGTAACCCCAGCGGTATTTTTTAACGACAGCGCAAAATTCACCGTTGTTGTTTGTAAACTTCGATCTAGCTGAAAATAGCCTACAGATAACATGTCGCTATTTAATGCATTTTTAAAATAATCTCTATCTGCAATATTTATATTTGTTACTTGCCCCGATGTGACGCAACTAACATTCCCCTGCAAGTCAATCATGCCAATATTAGCAACATTATTGTAGAGTGACTTAAATAGCTCAAAATAGTTAGGACAGGTGGTTAGCAGCTCATCATGCTTGCTTTCTTGTTGTGCGATATAGCGCGCTAAACGCTCAATATCATCAAGCATATTTTTTTGTTGTAATGAAAAACGGTTGGCAATATTGGTTGCTTGTAGCTCACTTTGCTTAATTGAATAGTTACGTTCTAGTAATAACGTAAAAATGATCACAGCGACCCCAGGAATGCTAAATAAAATAAGCAAACGGTACAGCTGATTTTTAAGTGAAGTGGTAAAAATAATAATGCCTTAATAGAGATTTACGCCAAAAATAATTGTAGCTAACTTTTTGTTTAATAACCATATAAATAATAAGGATTAAAGTGTTACTTATTAAACAAAAATCAGCTGTAATAACTACTTTAACAGCAAGTCATTTAATAATGGTTATAGCAAACTGTAATGTTTTAGAATAAAAACTAAAATTCGTTTAAAAAGAATAAATGGTACGAATTAAACATATATACGTAAATTTTCAGTGTGATTAAATAGTGTTATCTACTTTATTGGAGCAATAAAATGAAAGTAATTAAACAACTAAGTGCGCACGCAACCCAAGATGGTGATGGCGTTAATATTAGTAGAATTCCCGGTTTTGATGGCAAGCACCTAGATCCCTTTTTAATGATTGACGAACTAAAGTCAGATAATAAAAACGATTACATTGGCGGTTTTCCTGCGCATCCTCATCGTGGTATGGAAACCTTTACCTATATTATTAAAGGTGGCTTTGAACACCGTGACCAAATGGGTAATAAAAAGGCCATAAAAGCAGGCGATGTACAATGGATGAGTACAGGTAAAGGGGTAATGCATAGTGAAATGCCATTGGCAGATGCCAATGAAGGGTTACATGGTTTTCAGATATGGATCAATATGCCCAGTGCAGAAAAAATGCGCGCACCAATTTACCAAGATACAACAGCGCACCCTGCGCCAGTTGCCACCAATGATAATGGAGTAACACTTAAAGCATTGGCAGGCACATGGCAGTTTGCCGATCAGGCTTTAACATCAAGCCTACAAACGCTCGCTGCAAATGCCGCTTTAGCTGATGTAACTTTACCTGCAGGACAGCGTTTTGAGTTGCCACCACTGAGCCAGCAAAAAGTGATGCTATATATTCATACCGGTTCGTTAACTACGCAAGCAGGTAACGTTATTGCAGCAAAACAGCTGTTAATACTAGAACCAGGTAGTGACATTGACTTATATACAGAGCAAGGAGCAGGTGTGCTTATTTTAGCTGGTGATGAGCTTCAACAACCAATTGCTCACATGGGGCCATTTGTGATGACCACTGAAGCTGAAATTCAGCAAGCTATTCGTGATTATCAAAACGGTGAGTTTGGTAATATTTAGAATCGCCGATTTATGATCAATGATCAATGATCAATTAAGCCGCTTAACAAAGGCTAAAGCTATCAATTAGTGTTGCGCTATTATTTATTGCGCGGCACTGGTTTTATCCATTAAGCTAATAATCTTGCTAGCCAAGCATATTTTTTGATTAAACCAGATTTAGTACTACTAGCCTGCACAACAGCACCGGCTAAAAATGCGCTTGAAATACCAACTTTGGTAACCGCAAAGCGTTTTAATCTGTACTTAAACGCCATGTGATGTTGGCGTTTTAATTCACTTTGTAAATCCATTTGTTTACTAAGATTATTCACCGCTTTGTTTGGCGACTGAATTAAATAGTTAACCAGCATTGTTATCTCCTTGAAGGTTAAATAACCTGAATTTTGGATAATAAATCTATCTCAAACAGCTACTTTAAGCGCTAACTGCGTTGAATTTACTTGCAATAGGCCAGCTATTGACGCGTCAATTCGTCTTGTTTTCACTGAAAGTTTCTGGCTAGAAAAAATAAATTTAAACATAGCTATGATTCAATACGTTAGTAAATCTTTTAACCAGAGTTCAGGTTAAATAACTGTTTTAAGCTACGTAATGTTTTACTAAAGCCAATTTTGTTACTTAAATAAATAGCACTTTTCCAAAGCCAAATTAAGCCTATAACTTGTAGTAAAGTTGCGGTTGCTATACTTAGCCATACAGAGGCAAATAACTCATAAACTCCAAAGCCAATTGCGCCCAATAAAACAATCCACAACAAAATCAAACCGCTGGCAAAACAACCCAAAAGTATAGTAATGAGTGCAAGTGATCTGAGCGACAAATGCCACTCAGCTTTTGCTAATTGTTTGGTAAGTTTGCCTTGCGTTTTGTAGTCATCCTTTATTTGCTCAGAATAGGATAAAAGCTTAGCAATATGATCTTGCCAATCTTCCTTTTGGCTCGCGTCTTGGGCCGTTTGATTTTGAGCGTCACCATCCTTGGTCGCTGTTGTTTGTGGATTATTCATCATTGTTTACTTACGACGAAACAATGCAGTTACTAGCATACCTGCGGCAAATGCAATTCCAGCTGTTGCTAATGGGTTCTCTGCTGCAAGGGTGCGTGTTTTAGATGTATATTCACCTAGTTTTTCACGGGCAATGAGTTGCTTTTCACTCAGTGTTTCAGCAGAGCTAGTTGCCCCTTTTCTTACGCTGCTCTCTGCTACGGCTGCTTTACTAGAAAGTGCATCTACTGCGTCGTGTGCAGCCGATGTTGCTTTTTCTGTAAAGGGTGCTTCGTTAACTTCAGGTTTAGTCGCTGTAGTTGTTGATGTTTTAGTATTTGTTGCAGTAGCCATAATCAATCCTTAATAAAAATAAAGTTAAAAAAATTTATTGGTAAGTATATAGCTGCAATGATCAAACCAACTTTAAAATAACTTTAACTACATGATTTATATTAATATATGTGTTTTACGGTTGGCCAGCTTTAACTTGAGTCGTAACAATTGCCATATAATTGAGTAAATTTTACAAATGGCTAAATCATGCCTTAAAATTTGTAATTGTTCACTGGTTATTCAGTAAGCAAAAAGTGTAAACGAAAGGTTACTTAAAATGATAAGGAAAAATCTCACCACGAATTCCATTTTTTCCCACTTAATTCAATCGCTTTACGCTAAGCCTTATTTTTTCTAGCTTTGAGACGCGTTAAAGGAAGCCTGATTACTTGACAAAAAGCCTTGTCAAGCCCTAAACTGGAGCACTGTGGTAAAAAGTGGTTTATAGTGGATCAAAATGGATCGGGTTAATCAAAAGTGTTGATTAAAACAATTTTAAAGTAGGCTTTTTATGTTTCGTGGCGCAAGTTCGCTGAGTTTGGATGATAAAGGACGTTTTGCGGTACCCACTAAGTACCGAGACGATCTATTGTCTGAAGATCAGGGAACGGTTATTTGTACCGTCGCATTAAATGAGCCGTGTTTATGGTTATATCCATTGGCACAATGGCAAGAAATAGAAAGCCGCCTAGCAAAAATATCTAATATGAACCCACGAGCCCGTCGTATGCAGCGCATGTTGCTGGGTAATGCTACTGAATATCAACTTGATAAAAATGGCCGGATTTTGCTAGCGCCTTCGTTGCGCGCCCATGCAGATCTTGGCAAAAAAATCATGCTAGTTGGTTTAATGAATAAATTTGAAATATGGGATGAAGCGCGTTGGCATCAGCAAATGCGCCAAGATACAGAGCTTGAAAGGCTTGGTGATTTTGAACCACACCCAGATTTAGATAATTTCACACTCTAACGGCACAATAAAAGGCAAACAATAGCTAATGACAGCACAATTTGAACACGTATCCGTGCTTATGGACGAAACCATAGATGCACTTGCAATTAAGCCAGACGGTATATACATGGATGGCACTTTTGGACGTGGCGGTCATTCAGGTCAAATATTAGCGCGCCTTGGTAGTGAAGGTCGCCTACAGGCCATAGATCAAGATCCACAAGCAATTAAATCGGCTGAAAAATTTGCAGATGATCCACGCTTTGCAATTGCTCATACACGCTTTTCAAACCTATACGATGTGGCTGAGCAGAACGATCTGATTGGCAAAGTTGATGGCATTTTACTTGATATTGGCGTGTCGTCGCCACAGCTTGACGATGCACTGCGTGGCTTTAGCTTTATGAAAGATGGCCCGCTGGATATGCGCATGGATCCAACCACAGGGCGCAGTGCTGCACAGTGGCTGGCCGAAGCTGAACTTGACGATATTACCCATGTTATTAAAAAACTAGGTGAAGAAAAGTTTGGTAAGCGCATTGCGCACAAAGTGCTGGAAGTTCGCGAACATACGCCAATTACCACCACTAAGCAGCTTGCCGACTTGGTAGATGAAGCGGTACCGGTTAAAGATAAATTTAAACACCCAGCTACACGAACTTTTCAGGCTATTCGCATTTATATAAATAGTGAATTAGAAGAAATTCAAACAGCATTACAATCTGCGATTAAAGTTCTTAAGCCAGGTGGTCGCTTAGTTGTTATTTCGTTCCACTCTTTAGAGGATCGTATTGTAAAACAATTTATTAGAAAGCAAAGCCGTGGCGAGACGCTACCTCGAGGTTTACCTTTAACTGACGCACAAATAAATCAAAATTTGACATTAAAAGCTGTGGGTAAAGCCATTAAGCCAAGCGCTGCAGAAGTAGAGCGTAACCCACGTTCACGTAGCTCTGTACTTAGGATTGCGCAGAGGCTGGGATGAGGAAAAAAGCGAGCTATCGTCAACCTAATTTATTTTTTGAAATAATTAAAGGCCTAGGTGCTAATAAGCTTACCTCGGCCTTATTGGTTGTGATACTCGCTTCTAGTTTAACTTTGGTGCAAATAACGCACCTTGCGCGAGGGCAACTTATCGAGCAAGACTCGTTACTGCAACAACGCGACGAATTAGATTTAGAGTGGCGTTACTTATTAGTAGAAGAAGAGTTTTACTCTCAGCATGCACGCATTGAAGAAGTTGCTATATCGCAGTTAAAAATGAAACGGCCAACCAGCCAAGATGAGCAGGTGATAATACTACAATGAGAACTCGCGGCAAAAAACCGGTTAATAATTTAATCACATGGCGCTTTACTTTAGTTTGCGCAGTGGTGTTTTTAGTGTTTGTAACACTGGTAGCCCGTGCTGCTTATTTGCAAATATTAGAACCAGATAAAGCCCGCTCAGAAAGCGATAAGCGTACGGTGCGAGTTGAAAAACTGCATGTACAACGAGGCATGATATTTGACCGCAATGGTAAAGAATTAGCGGTAAGTGTACCTGTAGTGAGTGTGTATGCAGACCCCAAAGCACTGCACAAATCATTGGTATCTAAAGTACTAAGGCAAGCACGTAAAAATGGTGAAGATCACCAAGCATTAGCAGAAAATGCTGCTGAGCTAGATAAGCGTACTGCACTTTATTATAAAAACGATTTGCGCTGGCGTGAGCTTGCCGATGTTTTACGTTTAGAACCTAAAAAAATAAACTCACGCTTGCTAAACGATCCAACGCGCCGCTTTGTATATTTAAAGCGTCAAGTAACCCCCGCAGTGGCAAATTACATTGGTGATTTACGCCTACCAGGCATTCATTTACTCGACGAGTCAAAACGCTATTATCCCGCAGGCGAAGTAACTGCGCATATTATTGGCTTCACAAATATTGATGGTAAGGGTATTGAAGGCATAGAAAAGCTTTACGAAAATGCCCTTACAGGTGAAGAAGGCCGTCGTACAATTCGTAAAGACGCCCAAGGCCGTGAAGTTGCAGTACTTGACGAGCGAGAGCGTGTAGAGCCCGAAAGCATTCACTTAAGTATTGATCAGCGCATTCAAGGTATTGCTTACAAAGCGCTAAAATCGGCAGTGCTTACTTATAAAGCCACATCTGGCTCTGCCATGGTGGTAGATGTTAAAACCGGCGAAGTATTGGCTATGGTAAATAGCCCATCGTTTAATCCTAATAATTTAAATGACGCTGCCCCGCATAAGCGCCGTAACCGTGCTATTACAGATTTGTTTGAACCAGGTTCAACCGTTAAGCCTCTAGCCATTTTAGCTGGGCTAGACTACGGCGCAATTAAGGCCGATGACACCATTGACACCTACCCAGGTTGGATGCGATTAGGCGGCAGCTTAGTACAAGATACCCGTAACCACGGTGAGATGACGCTGCGCGAAATTTTAAAATATTCCTCAAATATGGGCGTTGCTAAAGTAACTCAGTTGGTACCCAAAGATTATTTAGTGGGATTATTTCAAAAGGTAGGATTTGGATCGGATTCTGGCACCGGTATGGTGGGTGAAAGCAGTGGGTTGTTTTATCCAAATCGCCGTTGGTCTGACTTCGAAATTGCTACATTATCATTTGGTTATGCTATTGCGGTAAGTACCGCGCAAATGGCACGTTTTTACACCATGTTAGGCGCAGGCGGAATTAATCGGCCATTAACCATTTTAAAGCAAGATGACATCCCTGAGGGGGAGCGTGTTTTTAAACAAAAAGACGTAGAAGCGGTTGTACACATGATGGAAAGTGTATTTGAAAAAGACGGTACAGCGCGCAGAATTAACGTAGATGGTTATCGCGCTGCTGGTAAAACAGGTACTTCTAAAAAAGCAGCTGTTGGTGGCTACGGTGACGAATATGTAGGCTACTTTGCCGGTATTGCACCTGCAAGTAATCCTAGATTAGCAGTGGTAGTGATGATTAACGAACCCGGCGGCGATGTGTACTATGGAGGTGCCACTGCTGGCCCTGCATTTGCAGAAATCGTCTCTAACGCATTAAGAATATTAAACGTAGCGCCCGATAAGGAAGAGGTAGCGTACGTAAAAGGTAAAGAGAACGATGCGTGATTTAAAAGCAATTTTAAAATATATAGAGATAGATGCCCCCTCGCAGCAGGTAGGGCACCTACGCCTTGATAGCCGGGAAGTAACGCCCTGTGATGTATTTGTGGCAATTAAAGGTCATCAATTAGATGGCGGACAATTTATTGCGAAGGCAATTGAAAATGGCGCGGTTGCAATTATTGCCGACAGATTATGCGAATTTGAAACTAGTTTTGAGCCACTTTACTTAGTGTCAGAGCTGACTAAAAAGCTCCCTGAGCTGGCGAGTCGCTTTTACCAGCAGCCAAGCCACATGCTTGATTTAATTGGTGTGACAGGTACAAACGGTAAATCGACCACCACGGCTATGATCGCTCATTTAGCGCAGTTTTGTAACAGCCAGTCGGCCATTATTGGCACCTTAGGCTATGGTCATCCAGATAATCTAACACCACTAATAAATACCACGCCATCGTCGGTTGATTTACAACGAATTTTAAATGATTTAAAGCAGCAAAATACCAAGCTAGTGGCGATGGAAGTGTCATCCCACGGATTAGTACAGCAGCGGGTTGCACAGTGTCAATTTAAAGCGGCGGTATTTACTAATTTATCGCGCGATCACCTCGACTACCATGGTGACATGGCGCGTTATGGTGATGCTAAGCTAATGTTGTTTAAAGACTTTGAGCCTGAACTTGTGGTTCTTAATCAAGATGATGGACAAACAGAACAGTGGCTCGAAAAATACAGCTTTAACAGTTTAGTGTGTTACGGGCGAAAAAACTTACCACCTAAAAATGCACAGTTTGTGTACTTTTCAGACGTTACTTATTCAGCGCAAGGCATAGCAGCACAATTAACTACAAGCTGGGGCGATATTGCTATAAAGTCGCCGTTATTTGGCGAATTTAATTTATATAATTTAACTGCGGCACTTGCAACTTTATTGGGGCTAGGTTATCCGCTAGCACAATTAATTGCAGGCTGTGCGCAATTGCAACCGGTAGCCGGACGCATGCAAGCATTTAGCGCCAAAGGCAAGCCAACCTGTATTGTTGATTACGCTCACACACCCGAGGCGCTTGCGCTTGCGCTGCAAGCATTACAGCAGCATGTACCTGGTGGAGTAAGTTGTGTATTTGGTTGTGGTGGCGACCGCGATAAAGGCAAGCGGGCATTAATGGCACAAGCGGCAGAGCAAAATGCGGATAAGGTTATTATTACCAGTGATAATCCACGTTCAGAAAATCCTGACGCCATTATTGCCGATGTAGCACAAGGTTTAGCGCAGCCAACAAAAGCTTATTTAGAGGCCGATAGAGCAACAGCTATTAGTTACGCTATAAGCAATGCCAAAGCAGACGAGGTTATTCTTATTGCTGGTAAAGGCCATGAAGACTATCAAATAATAGGTGATCAGCGCATCGATTTTTGCGATCGCCGTTACGTACAACAACAACTAAAAAAAGCAGTAAGAGGGACTCAAGCATGATCCCGATGGATTTTGATTGGCTAGCTAACGTGCTGGCAACCGATTATCAAGGTGATAATCAACCAGTGCTAAATATAAATACAGATACTCGCAGCATTTGCAGTGGTGAAGTGTTTTTAGCACTAAAAGGGCCAAATTTTGATGGTCATAAATTTATTGCCCAAGCAAAACAAAATGGCGCGATTGGCGTTATTGTGCAGCACAAAGTTGATGTTGATATTCCACAGTTTATAGTTGCCGATACCCGTTTAGCATTGGGAATTATAGGCGGCGCAGTAATGGCGCAAGTAGCCCCTAAAACTATTGCCATTACTGGCAGCGTTGGCAAAACCACTGTAAAAGAAATGTGCGCTGCAATTTTATCTGTGCATGGTGATGTACTAGCCACTAAAGGTAATTTTAATAACGATATTGGCGTACCGCTAACCTTGTTACGCTTAGAGCCGCAACACCGTTTTGCCGTTATAGAGTTGGGTGCAAATCATTTAGGTGAAATTGCTTATACCACCGCTATGACCAAACCCGATGTTGCTGTGGTATGTAATGTAGCCGCCGCTCACTTAGAAGGTTTTGGCAGCTTAATGGGTGTGGCTAAAGCCAAAGGCGAAATTTTTGATGGGCTTAAAGATGATGGCGTTGCCATTGTTAATTGCGACAGTGAGTTTAGCCAATATTGGCTAGATAAACTCGATGGCCGTAAAGTAACGCGTTTTTCGAGCAGTGAAAAACTCGATATTTGGGCTGAAAATATTAGCCTAGATGAAAATGCTCGCGCTAGCTTTACCCTATGCACTAAAAACGCACAAATACCGGTTAAGCTTGCGCTACCAGGTAAGCATAATATTAGTAATGCACTTATTGCAGCAGCACTAACCAGTGAGTTTGATGTCACCCTTGAGGATATAGCCAATGCGCTGGCAACCATGGGAGATGTAAAAGGCCGCGTTAATTTAATTAATGTTTCAGACTTATTAACTGTGGTTGATGATACCTATAACGCCAATGTTAAATCGGTTAAAGCCGCCATTGATTTACTAAGTGACATGCAAGGGCATCGTATTTTAGCACTGGGCGACATGGGTGAACTTGGCGAAGAAGCACGTCAATATCATCAAGAAGTAGGCGAATATGCATTAGAGCAAGGCATCAATGAGCTGTTTACTTTAGGTGTATTAAGTCGCTATGCCAGTGATGTGTATGGCCTGCCAAATAGGCACTTTTCAAACCGTGAGCAAATGCTGCAACAAATTCAAACAAGTATTAAAAAAGTAGATAAAAAAACCACCATAGTCGTGAAGGGATCACGCAGTTCTCGCATGGAGCTTTTAGTAACCGATTTAGTTAATGGCCAGCAACAAGCCATCAATGGAGTATTTTAATGTTAGTTTGGCTGGCAGAGTATTTAACCCAATATTACACGGGCTTTAATGTTTTTTCGTACTTAACCCTACGTGCGATTTTAGGGATTTTA
Source organism: Pseudoalteromonas sp. SG44-5 (assembly GCF_014164175.1). Taxonomy (NCBI): domain Bacteria; kingdom Pseudomonadati; phylum Pseudomonadota; class Gammaproteobacteria; order Alteromonadales; family Pseudoalteromonadaceae; genus Pseudoalteromonas; species Pseudoalteromonas sp. SG44-5. The sequence goes on from NZ_JACJES010000006.1 coordinate 93,668, forward strand.
ACCGCATTAATGATGTCGCTTTATTTAGGGCCTAAGTTAATTCGCGCTTTGCAACGTATGCAAATAGGGCAAACAGTGCGCGATGACGGTCCACAATCGCATTTATCAAAATCGGGAACACCTACTATGGGTGGCTTACTGATTTTAGCGGCTATTTTTACCAGTACCTTATTATGGGCCGATTTATCAAATAAATATGTTTGGGCAACGTTATTTGTTATTGGCTCGTTAGGAGTGGTTGGCTTTGTGGATGACTACCGAAAAGTTATTCGTAAAGACCCTAAAGGTTTAATTGCTAAGTGGAAGTATTTTTGGCAATCAGTTATAGCCTTAGTTGTTGCTTGTGCATTATTTTTTACCAGCACTCAAGCCAATGAAACTTCGTTAGTTGTACCATTTTTTAAAGATGTATTACCGCAACTAGGCTTGTTTTACATTGTTATTACCTACTTTGCGTTAGTAGGAACATCAAACGCGGTAAACCTTACCGATGGACTTGATGGCCTTGCCATAGTACCCACTATTTTAGTGGCAGCAGCACTGGCAATTATTGCTTACTTAACTGGTAATGTGAATTTTTCGAATTACTTACATATTCCATATTTACCGCTGGCCAGTGAGCTTGTTGTGGTATGTACCGCAATAGTAGGCGCAGGGCTGGGCTTTTTATGGTTTAACACTTACCCAGCGCAAGTATTTATGGGCGATGTAGGCTCATTAGCATTAGGCGGTGCATTGGGTATTATTGCCGTATTAGTTCGCCAAGAGTTACTGCTTATTATTATGGGGGGGGTATTTGTAATGGAAGCCTTGTCGGTTATTTTACAAGTAGGCTCGTATAAATTACGCGGGCAACGAATTTTTAGAATGGCGCCTATCCATCATCATTACGAATTAAAAGGTTGGCCAGAGCCGCGGGTTATTGTGCGCTTTTGGATTATTTCAATCGTGCTAGTGTTAGCTGGCCTTGCGACGTTAAAGATTCGATAAATGCGATACTTAAGTGAGATAAAAAACAAACAAATAACAGTGCTCGGACTCGGTGTAACCGGTCTGGGCATTGTGCGTTTTTTAGTGTCTCAGGGTTTAACACCAACCGTGGTTGATAGCCGAATAAACCCACCGGGAATTGATTGGCTAAAACAAAATACGCCAACCTTAACTACCCGTTTTGGTGATTTGGACAGTGCCGATCTTTGCGCCAGCGATATGATCATTATTAGCCCAGGCCTTAGCTTAACAATTCCAGCAATTGCTAAAGCTATAAACGCAGGCGTTGAAGTGATTGGTGATGTTGAGTTGTTTGCCCGCATCAATACTAAACCTGTGGTTGCTGTTACGGGATCTAATGGTAAATCCACAGTAGTCACACTGGCGCAGCAGGTATTACTTGCTGCTGGCTATAAAGCAGCATTAGGTGGCAACATTGGCACCGCAGTGCTTGATTTACTACAAAGTGATTTAAGTAACAACGACGTTGATGTGTACGTATTGGAGTTGTCTAGTTTTCAGCTAGATACCACAACAAGTTTACAGCCAATTAGCGCCACCGTGCTGAATGTTTCAGAGGATCACCTCGATCGTTACGCCAGTTATCAAGCTTATATAGATTCCAAGCTGAGTATTTATAATAACGCAGCTTTAGTGATAACCAATGCAGACGACGAAGCCACGCATAGTAAAGCAAAATCCCAATTAAGTTTTGGTGCTAACCAGGGCGATTACAGCCTAGGCGAATATCAGCAACAAACATATTTTATGCAGGCTAACAAAGCCTTTTTACCAGTAACTAGCTTGGCAGTAGTAGGCAAGCACAATTTTTTAAATGCTCTTGCGGTAATGGCGCTACTTAGCCCGTTTAATATTAGTAAAACACAATACAGTACAGCATTTAGCCAATTCAATGGCCTTGCACACCGCTGTCAGTTTGTTGCTGAACGTGCTGGAGTTAAATACTTTAATGACTCTAAAGCCACTAATGTGGGGGCTACTATTGCTGCAATAGATAGCCTTGCAACTAATGGTCAACAATTAATAGTTATTGCTGGTGGGGATGCAAAAGGGGCCGATTTAAACGCCCTTACACCTTACTTACAGCAGCATGTTAAAGCGCTAATTTGCTTTGGAAAAGATGCCAAAGATTTAATGGCATTAACCAATAAAAGCCATTTAACCAATAATATGAGCGAAGCGGTAACACTGGCTAAGCAATTAAGCGAGCCCGGTAATATTGTGTTACTTGCCCCAGCTTGTGCCAGTATTGATATGTACAATAACTACATGCAACGCGGCGATGACTTTATACAATGTGTTATGGCGGAACAGCCATGATGGCCTTTGCCGATATTAAAGAAGCACTAACGCCCAAGCCTTCGGCGCAGCTCTACGATGTACCATTATTGTATTGCATGCTGATGTTAATGGGGGTGGGTTTTGTCATGGTTACCAGTGCATCTATGCCTACAGCAGACAGATTATTTGGTAATATTTATCATTTTACTATTCGGCACGGTATATTTTTAGCTTTGTCGTTTTGTTTATTTTGGATCACCACTTCAGTGCCTATGAGCTGGTGGAAAAAAGCGAATCCGTACTTGTTGTTAGTGGGTTTAGGCTTATTACTTATAGTGCTTATTGTTGGCCGAGAAGTAAACGGTTCAACTCGTTGGATACCCATAGGGCCGTTTAACATTCAGGCATCTGAGCTGGCTAAGCTATTCTTTTTTAGTTATATATCAGGTTATTTGGTGCGTAAACGTAGCGAAGTCCAAGAAAACATAAAAGGTTTTATTAAGCCAATACTAGTATTTGCGGCTTATGCAGGATTAATTTTAATGCAGCCTGACTTAGGTACTGTGGTCGTTATGTTTGTAACTACCGTGGGTTTATTGTTTTTAGCTGGAGCCAAACTTTGGCAGTTTTTTGTATTAATTCTAACCGGTGTTGCCTTGGTTATCGGGCTAATAGTGCTAGAACCATACCGTATGGCGCGGGTTATTGGCTTTTTAGAACCGTGGGACGATCCATTTGGCAAAGGGTATCAGTTAGTGCAATCGTTAATGGCTTACAGTCAAGGTGATTGGTTTGGCCAAGGCCTAGGTAACAGCGTACAAAAGCTACAATACTTACCCGAGGCGCATACCGATTTTATTTTTGCGGTAATAGCCGAAGAGCTTGGTTTTGTTGGTGTATCGAGCATATTAATAGTATTAGGCACCTTAGTGTTTAGAGCCTTACTAATTGGCCAAAATGCGCTTAAAAATGGTAAAGAATACGAAGGCTATTTAGCGTTGGCAATAGGTATTTGGTTTGCTTTTCAAACCATGGTGAACGTAGGCGCAAGTGCGGGTATTTTACCTACTAAAGGGTTAACACTGCCGTTTATTTCTTACGGTGGGTCGAGTTTACTCATGATGACAATTGCTGCTGGTATTTTATTACGTGTTGATTTTGAAACTAAAATGGCGACCAAACAAGCCACGTCAGGTGGAGCTAAGCGATGAGTAAAAAGTGTGTTGTAGTTGCCGGTGGTACTGGCGGACATATATTTCCGGGTATTGCTGTGGCCGACTACTTAAAGCAGCAAGGCTGGCAAGTAAGTTGGATAGGCACTCCCGATAGAATGGAAGCAACGGTTGTTCCTAAGCATAATATTGATATCAATTTTATTAATGTAAAAGGCGTACGTGGTAACGGAATAAAGCGTCTTATTAAAGCCCCATTCATGGTGCTTAATGCAATATTACAAGCGCGTAAAGTATTGAAAAGCGAAAAGCCCGATGTGGTACTCGCTATGGGCGGTTATGTAACTGGCCCAACAGGTATTGCAGCTAAAAGTTTAGGTATTCCGCTGGTGATCCATGAGCAAAATGCCATTGCCGGTATGAGCAATAAGTGGCTTGCTAAGTTTGCTAATCGGGTATTGGCGGCTTTTCCAAGTGCATTTGCTACAGGGCAAGCCGAGTTAGTTGGTAATCCAGTGCGAGAAAGCGTGGCAAATATTGCAGTGCGAGAAGTATCAAGCCCAATTAATATTTTAGTGGTAGGCGGCTCATTAGGAGCGCAAGTACTTAATACAACTTTGCCTGCTGCGTTTGCAGAGCTGGGTAATACCAATGCTATAAGTGTTTGGCACCAAACGGGTAAAGGGCACTTAGGCAGTGTTGAAGCTGCTTATAAGTCGCATAAATTTAGCACTGAAAATACAAAAGTAGCTGAATTTATAGATGATATAGACACAGCTTACGGCTGGGCTGATATTGTTATTTGCCGCTCGGGCGCGCTCACTGTGAGTGAAATTGCCGCTGCTGGTAAAATGGCAGTGTTTGTTCCTTTTCCGCATGCGGTGGACGACCATCAAACAGCTAACGCACAGTATTTAGTTGTGGCAAATGGTGCATTACTAATGCCACAAGGGCAGTTTAATCAACAATCAATTGTTGCGCTTTTAAGCCCATATTTAGCTAAACCTTCATTAATTAAAGAAATGGCGGCAAATGCAAAACAGCAAGCCATTTTAGATGCCACAGCAAGCGTAGCTATGCACTGTGAGCAAGTAACCAATAAGAGAGCATAAGTGAAACAAACGTCAATAAGAGAGCAATATACACGACCAGCAATGCGTCGCATTGAAACCATCCACTTTGTTGGTATTGGCGGCGCAGGCATGGGCGGCATTGCCGAAGTACTCGCGTTTGAAGGTTATAGGATTACCGGTTCAGACATTGCGCACAGCGCTATGACAGACAGGTTAATTAAAGCCGGTGCAGAGGTGTTTATTGGGCATCACGAAAATAACGTAAAAGATGCCAATGTAGTGGTTGTTTCCAGTGCTATTGATGAAACAAATCCAGAAATTATAGCCGCAAAGGTCGCAAGAGTACCTGTGGTACGCCGCGCCGAAATGCTCGCTGAGCTAATGCGCTTTCGCCACGGTATAGCTATTGCGGGTACACACGGTAAAACTACAACAACCAGTTTAATTGCCAGTATTTATGCACAAGCTGGCCTTGATCCAACATTTATAATTGGTGGCTTGTTAAATAGTGCCGGCAGCAATGCAAAAGTAGGTAAAAGCGACTTTTTAATCGCCGAAGCGGATGAAAGCGATGCCTCATTTTTACACTTACAGCCAATGGTATCGGTGATCACTAATATTGAAGAAGATCACATGGAAACCTATGGCGGCAGCCTAGAAAAAATGAAAGACACTTATGTGGACTTTATTCATAACCTGCCGTTTTATGGCTTAGCTGTAGTGTGTATTGACTCTGAAGTCGCGAGCGAGCTTATACCGCGTTTTGGTCGCCCAGTGATTACTTATGGCGAGTCGAGCGATGCGGATTATCGCATGAGCGACTTTAGCCAGTCGGCAAACACGTGCAAGTTTACGGTAACCAATAAACAAGGCGAGAGCTTAACCGCAACGCTAAATATGCCAGGCAAGCATAATGCACTTAATGCCACTGCAGCTATAGCGGTAGCAAAAGATCAAAATATTGCTAATTTCGCTATTTTAGAAGCATTGCAAAAATTTGAAGGTATTGGCCGACGTTTTCAGCACTACGGTGAATTTGAAAACGAACGTGGCAGCGTAATGTTAGTTGACGATTATGGGCATCATCCGTCAGAAGTGGCCGCCACTATTACCGCTGCTCGTGAAGGCTGGCCAGATAAGCGTTTAGTTATGGTGTATCAACCTCATCGCTTTACTCGTACTCGCGACTTGTACGAGGATTTTGTAAAGGTATTAGCCGAGGTTGATCAGTTGTTACTACTCGATGTATACAGTGCTGGCGAAGAGCCAATTGTAGGCGCAGATAGTAAAAGCTTATGCCGTAGTTTACGCCAGCGCGGTAAAGAGCCCCGCCACGTAGCTAATAGCGCAGAGTTGGCAAGCGTATTAGCTGATTGCTTACAAAATAACGATTTAGTATTAACCCAAGGGGCTGGCAACATAGGGCAATTAGTAAAAACCTTAGCCGCTACGGGTATGTCGATAGAAAAACTTAAACAAGGTGAAGTATGACACAGTTAAATACGCAGTTTGGTAAAGTAGCGGTGCTGTTAGGGGGTAACTCAGCAGAGCGTGAAGTGTCATTAAGATCAGGACAAGCGGTATTAAATGCATTGCAAAATCATGGCATAAACGCCATTGCCTTTGACCCAAAAGAGCGCCCGTTATGGGAGCTAAATGAGTTAGCAATTGATAGAGTGTTCATTGCACTGCATGGTCGTGGTGGCGAAGACGGTACAGTGCAAGGTGCGCTTGAATTTATGAACCTGCCGTATACTGGCAGTAACGTACTAGGCTCAGCGCTGGCTATGGATAAAGTGCGTTGTAAGCATTTATTTAAATCGGCAGGGTTAAGTACCGCTCCTTATACCGTGGTTGATGCCAAAAAAGGCTTTGATGCAGCGGCAATAATGCAGCAATTTAAAAAAGTGATGGTAAAGCCGTCACACGAAGGCTCAAGTATTGGTATGGCACAAGCAAGCACGCCACAAGAGCTTGAAGATGCACTGAGTAATGCGTTTAAGTTTGATAGCCAAGTGCTAGTTGAACAGTGGATCAGTGGCCGCGAATTTACCATAACGGTATTAGGCGATGAAGTGTTGCCAGTAATCGAAATGACAACCCCCAATGGTTTTTATGATTACCAAGCTAAATATCAGGCAACCACCACGCAGTATCATTGCCCGGCAGATTTATCGCCTGCAGATACCGAGCATTTACAAGCAATGGCACTCGATGCATTTGATTTAGTAGGTGCTAGCGGCTGGGGACGCGTAGATGCAATGCAAGATCAGCAAGGTGATTTTTACTTATTAGAAGTAAATACAGTACCCGGTATGACCGAAAAGTCGCTTGTACCTATGGCGGCAAAAGCACATGGTGCAAGTTTTGAGCAATTAGTTGTTCGCATTTTGGAGCAAACACTTTAATATGCATCCCCTTTTAGAAAAAACGCTACAAATCAAACAGCAACTTAACTGGTCGCTAATTTTTGGGGTGAGTTTTTTTCTAGCTGTGGTAATCGGCTTAGTGCAAATTACTACAGGTGTATCGGATTGGTTGGTAGAAAATAAAGATGCCCAAATTAAACACTTAATGGTGCAGGGTAATCCTAAATATACCGACGAAATCGCTATTATTAGGGCGATTAAAAAAGCAGATTTAACTAGCTTTTTTGACCTTAATGTAAAGCATGTACAGCAATTGGTACAAGATTTACCTTGGGTGGCAAGTGTATCGGTGCGTAAACAATGGCCCGACACACTGCAAGTTTATGTAGTTGAGCACCGCGCTGTTGCGCATTGGAATAGTGACTTGTTACTTAATCAAAACGGCGATGCATTTGAAGCTAAAAGTAATAAGTTAAGTAAAAACTTACCTCAACTATATGGCCCAGAGGGCAGTGAGCAAGAAGCATGGATTGCGTTTCAGCAATTTGACGAAATGCTAAAAGTAAACGCATTAACGTTAAAAAGTTTAGCGTTATCGGAGCGTTTCTCATGGCAGTTGTGGCTAGATAATGGAGTGCGCTTAAATTTAGGGCGCAAAGACAAAGCTAAGCGTGTACAGCGTTTTATAGACGTTTATCCACGCATGGAAAAGCGTGCAGATGCTCAAATAGATGCAATCGATTTACGCTACGATACTGGCCTTGCAGTCAGCTTTAAGCCATTGCAAGAAGAACAATTACAAAATAAGAGTAAGGCATGACTAAGTCAGCAGAAAGAAACCTAGTGATTGGATTAGACGTTGGCACCTCAAAAGTGATTGCAACGGTAGGTGAAATCACCGCAGACAACAAACTCAGTATTGTTGGTGTAGGCACGCAAATATCCCGAGGTATGGATAAAGGCGGCGTAAACGATTTAAACTTAGTATCTGAGTCTATTCGCCGAGCCATAGACGAAGCCGAATTGATGGCTGATTGTCGTATTAGCTCAGTGTACCTTGGTATCTCTGGCAAGCATATACAATGCCAAAACGAAAGCGGTGTAGTAGCAATTAACAACACCGAAGTAACCGATGAAGACATTGAAAATGTGATTCATATTGCCCGCTCAGTGCCTATTTCAGCAGAGCGTAAAATGCTACATGCGTTACCACAAGAATACAGTATCGACATGCAAGAGGGGATTAAAAATCCACTCGGTATGAGCGGCGTACGTATGGAAGCACGTGCTCACATTATTACGTGCTCAAACGATATGGCAAAAAATATCGAAAAATGTGTACAGCGTTGTGGGCTTGAAGTTGACCAGCTTATTTTTACTGCACTTGCCTCATGTTACTCGGTACTGACCGATGATGAAAAAGAGCTGGGAGTAGCAGTACTTGATATTGGTGGTGGCACTATGGATATCACTATATACATTAATGGTGCACTGCGTCACTCAGCGGTTATTCCGGTGGCGGGTAACCAAGTAACTGGCGATATAGCAAAAATATTTCGCACACCTATATCACATGCAGAGGCACTCAAAGTACAATACGCCTGTGCTAGTAGCCAAATGGCCAGTAATGAAGACACCATAGAAGTACCGAGTGTAGGCGGACGCCCAGCTAGATTAATGTCGCGTCATACATTATCGGAAGTGGTAGAGCCAAGATTTAGAGAATTATTTGAATTAGCGATGGAAGAAATTCGTCGCTCAGGGTTAGAAGACCAAATTGCAGCAGGTCTCGTTATCACAGGCGGAACTGCTAAAATGGCCGGCGCAATGGAAGTAGCAGAAGATATTTTCCAAATGCCGGTAAGAATAGGCAAACCAATTGGGATAGTTGGTTTGACAGACTATGTGGACGATCCTTCGTACGCAACCGCTGTTGGTTTGTTACAATACGGGCGTACCATGCAATCAATGAATGCACAAAAGTTGAAAGCAGAAGGGAATAATAATTTATGGAGCCGCATTACTAAGTGGTTCCAAGGCGAGTTTTAGTACTCAAGTCGGAGAGTAAACATGTTTGATATGATGGAACAACATAGCGAAGAAGCTGTAATAAAAGTAATTGGCGTGGGCGGCGGCGGCGGTAACGCTGTTGAGCACATGGTAAAACAGCAAATTGAAGGCGTATGCTTTATTGCTGCTAATACAGACGCACAAGCATTACGTAACTCAGCAGCGCACGTTACTGTACAATTAGGCACGCAAATAACCTCAGGGTTAGGAGCCGGTGCAAACCCTGAAATAGGTCGTCAATCAGCTGAAGAAGATGCTGATACAATTCGTGCCAGCCTTGAAGGTGCCGACATGGTATTTATTGCAGCAGGTATGGGCGGCGGTACTGGTACTGGTGCAGCGCCTGTAGTGGCAAAAATTGCAAAAGAGCTTGGTATTTTAACCGTAGCAGTAGTTACACGTCCTTTTGACTTTGAAGGTAAAAAGCGAGCTGCAGCTGCTGAACAAGGCATTAATGAATTGTCAGAAATTGTAGATTCACTTATTACAATTCCAAACAATAAACTGCTTAAAGTTTTAGGAAAAGGGACTACACTTTTAGATGCCTTCGCTAAAGCTAACGACGTATTATTTGGTGCGGTTCAGGGTATTGCAGAGTTAATTACTCGCTCTGGTCTGATCAACGTGGATTTCGCCGACGTACGTACAGTAATGTCAGCAATGGGTCCTGCAATGATGGGTACAGCGTCTGCATCAGGTCCTGATCGTGCACAAGAAGCAGCAGAAGCGGCTATCTCAAGCCCATTACTTGAAGACGTAGATTTAACTGGTGCTAAAGGTATCTTGGTTAATATTACTGCGGGTATGGACATTGCGATTGAAGAATTTGAGATCGTTGGTAACCACGTAAAAGCATTGGCATCAGAAAACGCTACTGTGGTTGTAGGTGCAGTAATTGACCCTGAAATGACCGATGAATTACGTGTAACTGTAGTTGCAACTGGCTTAGGTGGCGATCGTCGTCCGCAGTTTGGCATTGTTGATAATGGCTTTAAAAAAGCATCAGGTTCTGATGTAGCCAGCACTTCAAACCAAAGTAGCAGCATGTACGTACCAAGCTTTGCAAGCCAAGGCACAAGCGCTGAAGAAAACACAGCAAAGACGCAAGTTGAAAGTGACGAAAAAACAACTTCATCTAGTGCTAACAAAAGCACAACGAGTGCTGCAGCGCCAAGTAACAAAAAATCAGATAAGTCAGAAGGCGGAGATTATTTTGATATTCCTGCTTTTTTACGTAAACAAGCTGATTAATATAAACAGTATTTCGTTTGAAATGTGAACGAATATTGCAATTGCGGCGTATTTATGTTAGTATCCGCCGTCTAACTGTAACTGAATTTAAGTGAGCGAACCTATGATTAAACAGCGAACGATTGCACAAGTAGTCAAAGCCATAGGAATTGGACTTCATAAAGGTGAGAAGGTCACAATAACTCTCCGACCTGCGAGCGCAAATACTGGGATTGTATTTCGTCGTGTCGACCTTGATCCGGTTGTTGATTTTGAAACAACACCTGAAGCCGTTGGTGATACGCAATTATGTACCTGTTTAATTAACAAAGATGGTGTTCGCTTATCAACTACTGAGCATCTTATTGCCGCTGTTGCTGCAATGGGTATTGATAATCTAATTGTAGAATTAGATAGCTCAGAAGTGCCAATAATGGATGGTAGTGCATTACCATTCATTTATTTGTTACAAAAAGGCGGTATTGAAGAGCAAAATGCAGCAAAACGCTTTATTCGTATTAAAGAAAAAGTACGTATTGAAGAAGGCGATAAATGGGCCGAGTTAGAACCGTATGACGGTTTTCATATCGACTTTGAAATTGCCTTTGATCACCCAGCTATCAATGAAAGTCGCCAACGTATTGGTTTAGATATTACGACGAAAAGCTTTATTGAAGAAATTAGCCGTGCACGTACTTTTGGTTTTATGAAAGACATTGAATATATGCATGCTAACAACCTAGCATTAGGTGGCAGCATGGATAGCGCAGTAGTACTTGATGAGTTTAAAGTGTTAAATCCAAACGGTTTACGCTACAGCGATGAGTTTGTTAAGCATAAGATATTAGACTGTGTTGGTGACATGTTTATGACAGGTCATAACATTTTAGGTAAAGTAACTGCATTTAAATCGGGTCACGATTTAAATAATAAATTACTACGTAAATTAATGGCTACTGAGTCAGCATGGGAGTGGGCAACCTTTGAAACGCCTGTAACGATGCCTGCACCCGGCCTTGAATTAGCGCCAGCCTAATTTATTGCTCACACAGTTATAAAAAATGACGCTAATTAGCGTCATTTTTTTTGCCTATTGAAAATACTTTAAGTGCGTAGCTACCTACAGCTCTAAAATACTTTGTAACTGCTTCAAATGAGTAACGGTATAGGTAGGCTTTATACCCTCGGGCAACTGCTCGTTTGGGTGTTGTAACCAGCAGGTATCAATCCCCGCATTATTACCGCCTAAAATATCGCTTGTGGCAGTATCGCCAACCATTAATATTTGGCTTTTATCTGGGTTACCCATTAATTCAAAGGTATGGTCAAAAATAGCTTTATTAGGCTTAGCTATGCCCACTAATTCAGAAATGACTAACCATTCAAACATATCTTTTAAACCAGTATGCTCAAGGCGCACGGTTTGTAAACGTGCAAAACCATTAGTAATAATACCTAACTTAGCGTGGGGCTTAAGTTTATTTAACAGCTCTATGGCACCGGGTAGCGGCTCGCATATTTCTGCCATAGCATCTAAAAATGCATCATTAAGCTCTTTTGCTGGCACATTTAGTTTAGTAGCCCATTCGCTAAAGCGAGTAACCTGCAAGTAGTCGGCACTAATGTCGCCATTTTGGTAATCAACCCATAGTTGCTTATTGGTTTTTTGATAATGAAGATAGTCGGCTTGGCTAAAATCTACGTTATATGTTTTAAACATGCGAGTCATGCCCGCTAAAATATCAAATCTAAACAAGGTTTCGTCTGCATCAAACAGCACGTAACTGTATTTCATTAAACTTCCTAAAATTAATTTGTTTGGCAATAAAGCGCTGAATGTAAAAAAGGTGCCATGGCCAAAGTAAGTGCCTGAGTATAGGTACTTTCGCGGGTGGCGTGGTTATTAGTGAGTAAACCAATAGCGCCGCCTTGCTGCTTTATATTGGTGGTATTAAAAGTCTTATCCATAACATCGCCAAGCTCTGCACCATTAAGTAATGCGTTATACAGTATTTGCGGCAAAGGTAGGTTGCTACTGCGTCCTACAACTTGATTTACCGCGTTATCGATAACTACATAGGCAAAGGTTGCGGCACCGTAACTAAATTGCTCTGCACCGCCTTCCATGGCCACATAATAGTGGGCTTGGTAGTGCTCTTTGCAGTAATTCACTCGGTTTTGTGCGCCAATGCGAGTTTGCTCTTCACCAATAGGTTGATCAGGCACACCCGAGGGAGCATTTACACCTTGGCAGTCAATGTCACGCTCTGGAAAATATATGCTAAAAATGCACTTAGCAGCATTTATTTTTACTGGGTTTTTAGAGCCCACAATAACTTTTAATGGTTGCGACATGCTGATCTCACTTTAAGCAAAATCAGCAGTGTACGTGAGTTGGCTTTAACAAAAAAGGGCTGTGGGTTATCCAATATCAAATAGGTAAATCCAGTGGTGCTAGGTTTTCTAATGCTCGTTTTTTTAAAATAATATCTTTAATGAGTGGGGTAAGTACCAACTCCATTGCCAAGCCCATTTTACCGCCAGGCACTACCAAGGTATTAATACGCGACATAAAGCTACCTTGGATCATCTGTAAATAGTACGGAAAATCGACATCTTCAATGCCCCTAAAGCGGATCACCACAAAGCTTTCATCGAGTGATGGAATGTCTTTTGCGCTGAACGGGTTAGAGGTATCTACGGTAGGGACTCGTTGAAAGTTAATATGGGTGCGTGAAAATTGTGGAGTAATATGGTTAATATAATCGTCCATACTGCGCACTATAGATCCCATTACCGCTTCGCGTGAGTGACCACGATCAGAGGTGTCGCGGATCAGCTTTTGGATCCACTCAAGGTTGATAATGGGCACCATACCAATAAGTAAATCTACATGTTTTGCTACATCCACATTGTGCTCTTGATCTACAACAGCGCCATGCAATCCTTCGTAAAATAATAAATCGGTATTTTGCTCTAGGTTTTGCCACGGAGTAAATGTGCCGGGCAATTGGTTGTAAGGCACCGCTTCGTCAAAGGTATGTAAATAACGACGCAGTTTACCTTGGCCGGTTTCACCGTAGCTATCAAATAGGGTTTCTAGTAAACCAAAGTCGTTGGCTTCGCGGCCAAAGTAGCTAATATGTTTGCCTTCTTGTTGCGCGTCACGTACTTTTTTTTCCATTTCAGGGCGAGTGTAACGATGAAAGCTATCCCCTTCGATAAAAGCCGCACTAATGTTAAGGCTACGAAAAATATGTTTAATTGCATTCGTGGTGGTAGTTGTCCCCGCACCTGAAGAGCCGGTTATTGCAATAATAGGATGTTTAGCTGACATATTAATTCTCTTTTATAAGACCCGGTTAGTTATAAAGATGTTGCTGGTCTAGGTCAAGTGACGTAATCAGCAAATAACGTTATCATGGGGTGCTTAAAAATAAAACGAGATAGAGCATGAAATTTTTAAAACCACTACTAGGGTTGTTTTCAATAAGCGCTTTAACGCTCTCAGTAGCACAGGCAAGTATGCCCAAAAGCCAAGTATTATTAGCCGATTTAAATACTCCTTATGGCCTGCAAGTTACTATTGTGAGCGACAGTGATAGTTATAATAATCAGCCTCATATACACAATAATGGTGTTTACTTTACCCATGAAGTATTAAGTATTGAGCAAAGCCAAACCGATATTGCTTACTACGACTTTGCAACAAAACAAATTATTAATATAACCAATACGCCAGTAAGCGAATACTCACCAACCGTAATGCCAAATAAACAAAGCTTATCGGCAATTGTGGTAGAGGCCAATGGCAAGCAAAAGCTATGGCAATATCCGCTTGATAGCGAAGTTGCAGCAAGTCGTATTTTTGACTGGATAGAGCCAGTGGGATATCACGCATGGGGTATAAATAACGATTTAGTAATGTTTATTTTAGGTGAGCCACATACATTACAATATAGCTTGGTTGCAGCGGCAAAAGGGCAAGTTGTGGCAAAAAACATTGGTCGTACGCTTATTTACAATCATACAATGGCGCAGTTTATATTTAGTTACACCCAAAATGAGCAACATATTGTAGCGCGTTTTAATCCACAAACTAAGCAGGTAGAAAACTTACTTAGATTGCCGCTACAAGTACAAGACTTTATCTTAAAAGACGACAGTACGCTGGCTTATGCGCTTAACAACCGTGTTTACCAACGTAACCTTAGTGGCAATAACACTGTATCGCAATGGCTGGATTTAACACCCTATTGCCATACCAATATTACCCGTATGAGTTATAACAACGACAAACTTGCTTTTGTTTGTGATGTAGCTGAGGACTAATTTAAATAAATTTCAGACTTTATAATGCGTATGCGTTAAGGTTATGCGCAAATTTAACTAATAGGGATTACAACGTGGCTTATAGTGCAGACGAGCTTACTGAGCAGCTAATTAAATTAGAGTGTAGAAGTAATTTTAAAATAAAGAATATTGCCGAATACATGTTAGTTAATTCAAAAGAAGCGTTTTACACGCACAGTGAAGGCGGCAAAGGTAAAATTATAATTCGCCCAGCATTTGAAGTGTTTAGTGATGATTTTACCGATATTGATGGGGTAGTGCGTACTCAGGGTTATTTTCATAGTAGCGAAATGACGCGTTTTCCTACGCGCATTTATAAAAGTGCACAGCCGATTCATTATGGTGTCGCGTTTAAAATAAACTCTGAGCAAGCAGCAAAAGATTTTATTGCTAAACTAACGATGATTTTAGGCGGGTAATAGTAAAGGTTTATAAATCAGCTTTCAGGCTTCAGATTTAACAAAATATCGGCCAAGCTGGGTTTAGGTTATAAGTAGGCAAGGCAGTATGCCGCGCTTTTTTAAAGCCTGGTAAATTTAACACCACAGCGCAAAATGCTAGGTATTAGTAAAAAACAAACCAAGCTCGCAGTAAATTATTAGCTACGAAGCTTGGTTTTGTTATCAGCTCTACGCTCTAAAATAAAACCTAGAACCCTAATATAGCTACTTACCTTTTAAGAAGTTATTAACCGATTCAAGCTCACGATTTTTCAGTGCAATACAATCATTAGTACTTTCTTCTAGTTTACTTAAAGTACGAGCGTAACCTGGTATTTCAGCTAACTTAGTATTAAAGAAGCTTTGTGTTGTGGCAAAGCTATTTGCATCACAATTTGCAGTTGTAAAATACGGTAGGTTAGGGATAAAAAACGGCGGTAAGCTTGCTGTTACTTTATCGTAATTACTGTAAACCCAGTCAATAAACAGCGCTTGGCGCTCATCAGTATAGCTTTGTCCTGCTAAAATAGTGCGCATGTCGGATGCGGTTACTTCATCTGTTAAGCTGTAAGCCAATACTGCTTTTTGCAGTGCAGGTTTTGCAAAGTAGCCCATAGCCGAGAGCATATTAGTACGTACTTGTGGATCTTTGGTGGTTTTAAAGGTTGCCATAAATTGATCAAGCAACGCTTTATCGCCGTTAAAAGCAGCTAAAGTTAAATAAGTACCTGCTAAGTACGGGTCTACTTTTTGTGGATCGTTTAAATAAACCTGAGTTTGCTGTTTTGCTTTATTGATCACATTTTGATCTTCGCCATCAAAACCTAAACGCGATACAACCGCAGCTCGAAGTTGTGAAATAGCGCCATCTTCACCTACTTTTGCCTCTAAGCCGTATTTTTTAGCCGCGGGGGTTACTGCACCACGAATAAATTTAGGCCATAAGTCTTTATTGCTATCGTCTTTAAAGGTGCGTTGTTGCGATACTAAATAGCCCAGCGCGGTATTAGCAACGCGAGGGTGGCTGTCGCTTATAAATACTTCAAGCGTTTGCATTAACTTAGCGGCCGATATAACACCAGCATCAAGTAGTGCATCGGTAGCAGATAATAACGCTAAACGTTCGCGGTCATCTAGCTTGTCAGCAGCATTGTCGATAAGCGCACTAAACTGTGCATCGTCCATCACCCAGCGGTAATAACCCAATGCGCCTTGATCGGGATAAATCCACTCGGGTGCAAAATCTAAATCTAGCGTTTGGCTTTGTTTATTAAGTAATACGTTCGCTGTTTTTACTTTATCGCCCGCGCCATATTTAATTGCAACAGGCACATTCCATAATTGCTCAGGCGCATCAACACCGGCATTTACAAAGCGACTTTGCGATATAGTTATTTTACTACCTTGCTGAGCTACTTTAATCAGTGGGTAGGAAGATTGCTCAATAAACGATTTTAAAACACTCGCTACATCTTTATTAGAAGCTTTGCCAAGTGCTTGCCATAAATCGGCAGCTTCGGCATTTTTATAGGAAAATTCTTTTAAGTAATTTTGAATACCTTTTTGAAAGGCCTCTTCACCTATCCAGTTTTCAACCATAGCAAGTACCGAGCTACCTTTGCTATAAGCAAGGCCTAAACCATCCATAATATCGGCTTCGGTTTTAATTGGTTTACGAATTGGTTTAGTACTCAAACGTGCATCAAGTGGCATAACGTTATTTTGTGGTAAATCTAGGTGCGATTCAAATTCAGGGTTTAGTTGCTTGGTAATTTTTGCCGCCATCCAACTAGCAAACGCTTCGTTTAACCATAAATCGTTCCACCACTTCATCGTTACTAAGTTACCGTACCATTGGTGTGCAAGTTCGTGAGCAATAATAGACACATTGCGTTGTTTTTTACTGCGCGTAGCGGCAGCTAAATCAACCAATAAAATATCTTCTCGGTAGGTTACAAGTCCTGAGTTTTCCATGGCACCAAACGGAAATTCAGGTACAGCCACCGAATCTAGTTTTTGATACACATAAGGAATACCAAAATACGCCTCAAGTGCGCCTAGTACTTTTGGCATGTTTTCTTTTGCGTACTGGGCTAAATGAATTTTACCTTGTGGGGTAATTACGCGCCCTGGCACCGACATACCTTCAACATTAAGCTCTTCAAAAGGGCCCACAGCCATTGCTACTAAATAAGAAGGAATAGGCGGTGTTTTATCAAAAAAGTGGGTGGTCATGTCGCCATTTACTGTAGTTTTAAGCTCAGGTGTATTGGCATATACTTTTTGTGAGGTAGGCGCGGTAATAGTGAGCTGAAATGGAATTTTGTAGCTTGGCTCGTCAAACACCGGAAATGCACGGCGCGCATCACTCATTTCAAACTGAGTAAATAAGTAAGGTGTACCTTGATCTAATGTTTTATATAGCCCAACACTTTGGCGATTATATGGCGCTGAAAAATCAATTTTTAAGGTGTATTTACCCGGCTGAATTTGCTCATCACAGCTAAATTTTACTTTACCGGTTTTGAGCATTTCGCTGTTTAAGTCACAATTTTGCTCGCCAAGTAATTGTGCCATTTTAGTTGCGTAAGCCACGCCGTTTAGTTCTATGTAGTTAGTTGGCTTGAGTACTTCTAAAATAATTTCAGTCATTCCAGTAAAGGTATCTTGGCTTGGATCGAGTGTTAACGACACTGATTGACTGCTTGGTTTTGCGAGTTTTTCAATTACGAATTCGTTAGCATTTGCTGCGTTCATCGCGAATGCAACACTTACGGTTAAGAGGCTTTTAAGAAACATAGTATCCCTAGTTTATTATTGTTATAAATGACTAAAGCAGACAGCGTTACCACGCTACTTCAATAGAAACGGTATTATATGCGGATATCCTAGCAGCTTTCTTTTATGGAGTAATCGAATAACCCCGGATTTGGACGAGTAAAGAGTAACAAAGTTTGTCAGTGACTATCGCGATTGATAAAGCGCTGCCAATGCAGTTGTGAGTTAATAACGCGAATTTGCCCAATTATGCTATTTAACACTGCTACATTGCTATAATTTGGGTGTGGGTATTCGTTAAAGCCCATTAAATAATTAAACGCGTCTTTAGAGTTGGCTTGCAGTGCATAAATACGTACTTGCTGCTCAAAGTTAAGCCGCAGGCTACTTATAGCGGTTTTCATTCCGAGTTGGTCAATGTTTGGAATTGCACATTTTTGTAAGTAACCAGCGCGCTCGCCTTCGCCGCTAAACCAAATGCGAACTTTTTCGCTGTAGCGACCGGTTTTAGCTGGCAAGTCGAACATTAATCGCTGTTGGTTTTGGCTTTTTATAAATGCTAAATAGTCGTTAAAGCCAGCATTAATTAGCGCTTGATGTACAGGAATAAGTCGCGGTTTTATTTTTCCGTGGGTATGAAAACTAAAACATAAAATGTTTTGCTCAACAGTTAAGTCATCAAGTGTTAAACAGCCTATTTCGTCACTATAAGCGCCCGTATAGTAAGCAATTAATGGCAACCAAAAATGCCAATGTTTTGCTTGTTCACGCACCACGCGCATATCGCCATAAATATAGCCAGTGTAAAGTGTGTGCAGCTCCATAGCTGAAAAAGGACGGCGACCAAGATGGGTTTTCAACGGTGTACCTTGAAAATAATGACAAAATACATTTTATACCCAAAACATAGCAAGATGCGAGTATGTTTTGGGTATAAATACTTATACCTAATTAATTAAAACAAAAAAGCCAACTAGCACGAATGCAGTTGGCTTTTTTTATGCTTTATTAATTAAGCTATAGTGAATTATTCACTTAATGCGCGTGCTAAACCTACTGGTTCAATTTCTACGCATACTTGGTCGTCATTCCAGTTAAGGCCAACTAAAGCATTGTCTTCGTTTAGGTCTTCAACCCATTCATCTAAAAATTCATCAAGGCCAATTTCTACTGGGCTGTACTCTTTCCACTCGTCTTTACACTGAGCTTTAGCAGCCGCTTCGCTTTCCCAAAGTAGTAATACGTCAGTCTCGTCAAATTGATTTGAATCACACACTACAAAGCCATTATCTTCTGCACCTAGTGCCCAAATTACTTCGCTCATACGTACTTTTTCAACAAAGTTGACTAGTTCTGATTCAATCTCGATATCGCTCATGTGTTTACCTTTTTAAATTAATGACTAGGACTGGTATTTATTGCTGCTTGGCGTTGGCCATATTGCTCATAAAAAGCAACAAGCGCTGAATGCTGACTAATGTCGGTTAGTTCACGAAAGCAAATCCAATCAAGCAGGCAGTATAAACTGATGTTGAGGTATTCACAGCCTTTAAATTCATCATCAGTTAAATGATCATTTAAAAAGTGTAATGTTTCAACAATACGTTCGTTTTGCAAATTAAAAAATAACGCATCACTTTGCGTATCAAAACCAGAGCGCTGGCATAAAAGCATTTCCACTAAAGAGTCATTACAGGCATTAATAGTGGTAAGTAAGTGCTCTTGCGGCCAAGTTAATTTTGGCTGTGCTGTTTTTTCAAGTAAATAACGCAGTATTGAGTTTGAATCACTAAGGGTTAAATTGCCATCTACGAGAATAGGGATTTTGCGTGCTGGGTTTTTGCTCACCATAGTTGGGCGATCTTGCGCTGAAAAAATATCCAGATTAATAAACTCTAAATCGCAGTTATTTTCCAGCGCCCATATTCTAATACGGCGTACATAAGGCGAGGTAACAGAACCAAATAGTTGCATAATTACTCCATAAAAAAGCCGCATAAGCGGCTTTTTTCAAAATTTACAGTACAGAATAAGTTACTCTGAACGGCTGGTTACTTCAAGTAAATGGTAACCAAACTGTGTTTGTACTGGGCCTTGTACTTGATTAATTGGCGCAGAGAACACCACTTTATCAAACTCTGGCACCATCATACCTGGGCCAAACTCACCAAGAGCACCGCCATCTTGACCTGAAGGACAGTTAGAGTGTGCTTTTGCTAACACAGCAAAGTCTTCACCTTGTTCAATTTTTTCTTTTAAATCTAAACACTGTGCTTCACTATCTACTAATATATGTCTTGCGCTTGCCACTGTCATAAAATCTCCTAATAATTAATCTGGTTGTTTTTTAATCATACTAACGTGTATTTTAGTTAGTTTAAACTAATTGTAACGGTTTTAACCTAGTTAATAGCTAATGTCGCTTCAATTGCTGCAGTTAGTTTTTCTGATTCGGGGGCTACTTTACTGTTAAAGCGCGTAATTGTTTTACGATCAGCAGACACTAAATACTTATAAAAATTCCAATTAGGTGAGCTGGTTTGGCTATTTAAGTGTTTAAAAATAGGGTTTGCATCGCTGCCGCGCACTGCGCTGGTGGCAAGCATAGTGAAAGTAACCCCGTAATTAACAAAGCAGACTTTGGCGGTGTCTTGTTCGTTGTTTTCTTCTTGAAAAAAATCATCAGAAGGAAATCCCAATACCACTAAGCCTTGATCTTTATATTTATTATAAACCGCTTCAAGCCCTGCAAATTGCGGCGTAAAGCCACAGTTACTCGCTGTATTAACAATTAGCAGCGGTTGGTTTTCAAATTGGCATAAGTTAACAAACTCTTTTGAGCGTAGTTTACGCAAAGTAACGTTAGTAAAGTCTTGGCAGTTATTTTGTTTTTTAATGGGGTGCTCAGCCGTGCTTTGCGCTTGAGCTAATGCGGGTACAAGTAACGCCATTAATGCTAATAATATTATTTTTATCATTTTTAATGCCTAAAGTTAAAAGGTTACATATTGTTTATAGCCTCAATGATACGCTAATATAAACGCAACTGATCAACCTTATCTAGACCTTATGACAATCCGTTTAGCACGCCCAGAAGATTTAAAAACTATAGTCGCAATTTATAACGAAACCATTGCCAGCAGAATGGTTACCGCCGATACCGAAGAGGTAAGCGTTACCGACAAGCAAGCTTGGTTTGATAGTCACACTTCTCAGCGGCCAATTTATGTATATTCTGAAAATGACCAAGTGTTAGCATGGCTTAGTTATAAACCGTTTTATGGGCGCGTAGCTTACGAAGGGACGGTAGAAATAAGTATTTATATTACCGCTAAAGCACAAGGCAAAGGTTTAGGTAAAACACTAATGGAGTTTGCCCAAACGCAAGCTAAGCAACTTAACATTAAAGTGCTGCTAGGGTTCATTTTTAGTCATAATTTACCCAG
This sequence comes from Pseudoalteromonas sp. SG44-5, assembly GCF_014164175.1. Classification (NCBI taxonomy): domain Bacteria; kingdom Pseudomonadati; phylum Pseudomonadota; class Gammaproteobacteria; order Alteromonadales; family Pseudoalteromonadaceae; genus Pseudoalteromonas; species Pseudoalteromonas sp. SG44-5. Next base: position 114,891 of record NZ_JACJES010000006.1, read on the forward strand.
TATTAAACTATTTAAACACTTTAATTTTAGTGTGTGGGGCGAGTTACCACAGGTGGCCATTATGGATAATAACCCTTACAGCTTAACTATTTTTGGTAAGCACCTATAACCGTAGCGATTAATTAAAAGTGCTTACTCCACACCTAAACATTTAAGCGTCGCGGGGTAGGCCTTTTTCAACAATTCTGATAAGCCTTGCGGTTTTACGCAGTATAGTACCTTGCTTATTGCGTTGCTGTTGCAGCGCCCAATTTATATGCTCTAAAACCAGTTCACTGCAAGCTAAGCTTTTATCTTCTAGGGCATGAATAATGCTAGGGCTAAATTCAGCATTACCTAAGCCTACAGCCAAATTACGCAACCAACGCTCGTGGCCAATACGACGAATAGGGCTGCCTTCGGTGTTTTTTAAAAAAGTGGCTTCATCCCAAGCAAACAGCTCAAGCAGGTCTTTATCTTTTAATTGGGTGCGCGGATGAAAATCATTTTCGTCGGTAAGTTGGCCATAACGATTCCACGGGCAAACTAATTGGCAGTCGTCACAACCATAAATGCGGTTACCTAATAATGTTCGGTATTGCTCTGGAATAGGGCCTTGTAGCTCAATGGTTAAGTACGATATACACTTACGTGCATCTACCACGTAGGGCTCAACAATAGCGCCAGTTGGGCATAGCGTTATACAAGCTACGCATTTACCACAGCCTTCAAAGGTGTTTTCTGCATCTATGGGCAGCGGTAAATCAACAAATAACTCACCTAAAAAAAACCAAGAACCGGCTTCTTTATTAATAAGTAATGAGTGTTTACCGCGCCAGCCCAAGCCTGCTTTTTCAGCAAGTTGGCGCTCAAGTACCGGGGCTGAGTCGACAAAAGGCCTAAAACCGTATTCGCCAATTTCGAGCTCTATTTTTTGGCCTAATTTTTTTAAGCGATTACGCATTAATTTATGGTAGTCGCGGCCAAGAGCATAGCGACTTATATACGCTTTTTCTGAGTTTTTAAGGGTTTTGGCAAAACCTGCATCGGGGGGCAGGTAATTCATTTTTACCGAAATAACACGCTGCGTTCCGGGCACTAACTCAGCAGGGCGAGCGCGTTTCATACCATGAGCGGCCATGTAATCCATATTGCCATGGTAGCCGGCGTCGAGCCAGCGTTGCAGCTGCGTTTCATGCTTGCTTAAGTCTATATCAGTAATACCTACTTCGCTAAAGCCAAGCTCTTGTCCCCACGCTTTAATTTGTTGGGCAAGGTTTTTATAATCAGGAACTGCGTCGCTCACATGCATCACACGGTTAAATAAATAGCTGGGTAATTTAACATATTTAGCTTATGGGTAAAACGCTTGTTATACCCATAAGCTTGTTAGCAAATACCTATTTTTAATAAAATAGGTATTACTGCACAAAGCGTTTCAGTTGTTGTTGTGTTTGTTGGCTGAGGGTTTGTGATTGTTGGCAATCATTAAGTGCTGTATCTATGGTTTGTTTGGCTTGCTCGCCAAGCGCTACAATATGCTCTACCGATTGGTGGGTTTGATTTTGTGTTTGCTCAAGTAAGTGCACAGCCTCGGCAATTTGTTGTAACTGTTGCTGGTTATGCTCAAATTCAGTAAGCATATTAGTAAAACCATTAGAAGTACTATTAATTGATTTTTGCGCATTGTGTGAGTGAGTAATTAATTGCTCTGACTCTTTATTTGTTTCGTTTACTAGCTCGTTCATTTGGTTTATAAAATCACTAATTTGCCGCGTTGCACCACTTACCTTAATTGAAAGAGTACGCACTTCATCGGCAACTACCGCAAAACCACGTCCCGCATCACCGGCTCTTGCTGCTTCAATGGCGGCATTTAGGGCTAGTAGATTGGTTTGATCAGAAAACTCTTCCACCATTTTTAAAATGCTACGAATGTTTTCACTGTTTTCTTTTAAGCCTGAAATAGTTGCCGAAAAGCCGGTTAGCATATCGGTTATTAATTTTACTTGTTGCACTAAGGCCGACAACTCTGTTGCCGAAAGCTTAACAAAATTTAAATGCTCATTATTTACTTTATGCACGCTGTCGGTATTACTTACTATATTTTGTAAGCTCTGCGCTATTTGGTTGCTGGCATTTATAATTGTATGGCTTAAATGTATTTGTTGTCCGCTTAATTGCTCAGTCTGTTGCATAGACTGAGTTACTTGCTCGGTACTTTGCACACCAGCTTGGGCGCTATTGTAGGTTGTGTTTAGTAGCTGATTTAAATGAGTAGTAAAAAGATTGTATTGCTCGCTTAGTTCACGGAACTCATCATAAGTAAAATGGGGTAACTTTGCCGATAAGTCTGCATCTTGCTGGTTTATATTTATTAGCGTGTCGCGCATTGCCTTTACTGGGCGCACCATTAAAAATCGCATATAAAATAGGGTGAAAATAAAGCCAGCCACAATCACTAAAGCTAATGCCCAAAATAACCCAGTACTTTGTTGGTTTAGGGTTAAGCTTTCATACAGCCAAAATAAAGTAATAGCCTGAAATAAAAATACAAAACTTAAATTACCCACAATTTTGCGCGTTAAGGTAAAAAAAAGTGTTTTTTCTAAAAAATTATAAATTCGCATATAGCTACTCATTATGTACAGACCATTTGGTTATTATTAATCACCTAAGTAAGCTTTAGTTTGTGCCGGATAATTTGTAAAAATACCATCCACACCTAAATCTAGCATCAGCTTTATATCTTGTTGTTTGTCTACAGTGTACGCATAAATTATTAAACCACGTTGTTTTGCATCATCTACAAAGGCTTTATTTATAAAGTTTTTATCTACATGAACACTGTACGCGCCTAAGTCTTCAGCAAACTTTGCATAATTAATTGGTATAGATGACGTTAGTGCACCCATTTTTAGCCAAGGTAAGCGTTTTTTTAACCAGGCTAGTTGATGATGATCGAACGACGACACTAAAATGTTATCTGCTGATATGCGTTTTTCTGTAATGTTTTTTTCAACTTGAGCTGCAAACTGTTCAAGATTAAAAGTATGTTTTAGCTCTAAATTTAAGAGTGTTTGATTATTATTCCAATCAAAAAGTTGCTGTAAAGTTGGTACTTTTTCGCCATTACCAGCATTGAGTTGCATAATGTGAGCAGCAGTAAAGTTACACACTTTACCTACGCCGTTAGTGGTTCTATCAAGCCAAGTGTCGTGAATGATCATGTAATCATCAAGTGCGCTTTGTACATCTACTTCAATGCCGTCAACGCCTATTTGTAAGGCCGCAATAATGGCGCTTTGGGTGTTCTCTGGAAAGTGCCCACTGGCACCGCGATGGGCAAATACTTTCATTGGCGTGATTTCCGTGCAATAGACCAAGTTTCAAAACAAGCAGCGCTAACAATTAATGCACCACCAATAAAAGTGGCGATAGAGGGGCGCTCATGCAAAATAATAATAGCTAATAATGTGCCGTAAAGTGGCTGAAGGCAAGCAATTAGCCCCGCGGTTGCCGCCGATAAATGCTTTAAACTGGCAGCAAATAATGAGTGTGGAGCTGCGGTAAATATAACTCCCGCAACTAAAATAAGCACCAAATCGTGATTAGTGGTCGCATAAATAGGCACTTCAATAAACGCGCAAAGCATTAGGCTGGCAACCAAGGTTTGATAAAACATGGTTTGCGGGCCACCGTATTGATTAAAATAGCGCTTATGAATGATATTACGAATGGCAAAAAAGAACGCCGAAATAACCCCAGTGATCACCCCAAGTGTTACATCATTCCCTAAATTTGCATTAGGTATTAATAAATAAATGCCGATTAACACTACCGCCGCACTAATAATATCTTTTGCTTTGGGCTTACTTTTATGAAAAAACGGTTCTAAAAACACGGTTATTACCGGGTAGCTAAAAAAAGCCAACATACCAATGGTGATCCCAGCAAGTTGCATTCCCGCAAAATAAGTTACCCAATGTATGCCTACTGCCACACCGAGTAACAGGGCAATTAAGTAATCTTTACCTTGGTTTAGCTTAATCGGCTTTTTTTGCATGCTGAGCAAAATAAAAATAGCGATGCCGGCTATGGCTGCACGATACACGGTAATGTCGAGTGCATTTAAACCAATTAACTTTGCAAATAGCGCAGTGCCGCCAAAGAGTAATACGGCAATGTGTAGGTAAATTAAACTTTGCTGTTGCGACTGCATGTTATTTCCTTATGTTGGCTCATCTAAATATTGCAGACAATGGTTAAGATGAGTTTTTGAGTTTTCGTGACAAATGTAAGCAAAGTTAGTTGTATTTAAGGTAATGTAACTAAAATCGAATTTACTTTTAATATTCGTTTAGCTTACACTCGTTAGTAGGTTACTGCGTTTAAAATTGATAAATACAGGAATTAAACGTTTATTTGTAAAGTTGTGCGTAAAAACACTAAACCAAGCTTGAGTGTATTAATAACAAAAACGCGCTGCTGAAACAGCATTAATAATTAAAATAATGAAAAATGAGGGAATAAATGACACGTTTTATAGCAATAAAAACCGAAGAAAGCACGGCCGTTTTAACCATGAATACCCCCGAAAACCGCCATAATCCAGAGTTTTTGGCTGAGTTTAATCAGCATCTTGATCAAATAGAAGCCGATAAAAATATTAAGTCGGTGGTGCTTACATCTAACAGTGAAAAAAATTGGTCATTGGGAATCGATTTAGAGTGGATGGCTAATACGAGTAATACCCCAGAAACAATTGCCGGCTTTATGAGCGATGTAACCGCGTTATTAAAACGCATTGTTACGTTTCCTATGCCGATTATTGCCGCGTTAAACGGCCATACTTTTGGTAATGGTGCAGTATTGGCCTGCGCTTGTGATTTTAGGCTAATGAAATCTGATAAAGGATTTTTTTGTTTTCCTGAAGTCGATGTGATGGTGCCATTTTTACCCTCAATGTTTCCTATTATTAATAAAGCTATTCCACAAGCCTTTTTTAACCGTTTAGCTATGTCGGGTATGCGAGTAGGAGCACAAGAGTTATTAGATAACAAAGTAGTAGAAGCTATTTTTGCCGATGAAGCTCAATTACAAGCAGGTGCGCTGGGCTTTGCACAACAGTTTAATAAAAACCGTTGGATTTACGCTCAAAATAAAACCCAAATGAATAAACAAATAGTGTTAACCATGGAAACAGAAGATCCGATCTTTATCGATAATATCAGTAAATTGTTATGGAAAAATTTACAGCAAAAATAATTCTAACTTAGCGTCAAACAGGCCTTAATGAGTTTGTTTGAGCTACTAATTTTAGTTACTAATTTTAACTTATAGCAGAATAAACCCGCCACAAAATTAAGGGCGGGTTAAGCCCGGTTAGGCTAAGTTTTTAAATACAAAAAGTAAGGTAAAAGTGCTTTATTAAAAGTTTAATAGCTTTTACCTGTCTCATTTTAGCTATATGGGTTAAAATACCTACATAACCAAACTAACAAGATAGTGAATGTCAAACCAAGATCCAAATCTCAGTCGAGAACAAGAAAAGTACGAAAACCCAGTCCCTAGCCGTGAGTTTATACTTACTCACCTTCAAGAGCGTTCAAAACCTGCTAACTATGCACAGTTATGTGAAGAACTAGCGGTAAACGATGAAGAACGGCAAATCGCATTTAAACGCCGCCTTCGTGCTATGGAACGTGACGGTCAGCTGTATTTTAATAAGCATAAATGTTACGCCCTAATTGACGAAGCCGGTTTAACTAAAGGCAAAGTAGTAGGCCACAGAGACGGTTTTGGCTTTTTAGAAGTTGAAGGCGAGAATAAAGATTGGTTTATTGCTAAGCACCAAATGAACATGGTGTTACATGGCGACATTGTACTTGCTAAAGGCACTAAACGTGGCTCTGGCTCAAAATGCGATGCACGTATTATAAAAGTACTTACCAACGAGCGCGCGCCTATTGTTGGCCGCTATTTTGTTGAGCATGGTATTGCCGTAGTGGTTGCCGAAGATCCGCGTATTACCCAAGACATAATGATTTTACCGGGAAGCGAAAACGGCGCGCGCCATAACCAAATGGTGCAAGTTAAAATAACGCAAAACCCCACCCGAAATATGAACGCGGTAGGTAAAGTAATTGACGTACTTGGCGAGCATTTAGCCCCAGGTATGGAAATAGAAGTTGCCCTGCGTAACCACGATATTCCGCACGTTTGGCCTGAAGAAGTTGAAGCGCAAGTAGCCCACCTTGGCGAATTTGTTGACGAGGCTGACAAGCAAAACCGCGTAGATTTACGCGACCTACCTTTAGTAACCATAGATGGCGAAGACGCACGCGACTTTGATGATGCCGTTTATTGTGAGCCTAAAAAGTCAGGTGGTTGGCGTTTATGGGTTGCTATTGCCGATGTGTCGCATTACGTAGGTATGAACACCCCGCTAAACAAAGAAGCCATAGAGCGCGGTAACTCAGTGTATTTTCCTGAGCAAGTAATTCCTATGCTGCCTAAAGTATTGTCTAACGGCTTATGTTCGCTTAACCCTGAAGTTGATCGCTTATGTATGGTTGCCGAAATGACAGTGTCAGATTCGGGCAAGCTTTCGGGTTATAAGTTTTACGAAGCGATAATGAATTCGCATGCACGTTTAACTTACACCAAAGTAAATGCCATTTTACAAAACGATGAAAAACTACGTAAAGAATATGCGCATGTAGTGCCACATTTAACCGATTTACAGCAAATGTATTTAGCGCTTAAATCGGCTCGCCAAGAGCGTGGTGCAATTGAGTTTGAAACTCTCGAAACTCGTTTTGTATTTAACGCACAGCGTAAAATAGAATCGATAGTGCCGGTTATTCGTAACGATGCGCACAAACTTATTGAAGAATGTATGATTTTAGCCAACGTATCGGCGGCTAAATTACTTGAAAAACACGAAGCCAGCGCGCTATTTCGTGTCCATGACGAGCCAGATAGCGAAAAACTAGGTAACTTTACTAAGTTTTTAGGCGAACTTGGTATTGAGAGCACGTTAAGCGACGAGCCAACACCTAAAGAAATTACTCAAGTGCTAGCTCGTTTAGGCGATCGCCCAGAAGCAGAGCTTATTCAAACCATGCTGCTGCGCTCAATGAAGCAAGCTGTGTATCAACCAGATAACATAGGCCACTTTGGTTTAGCCTTATCTGCTTATGCGCACTTTACTTCACCAATTCGTCGTTACCCCGACTTAGTAGTGCATCGAGCTATAAAAGCGGTACTAAAAGCACAAGGCCAACATACTTCAGGCGAATACGCATACACAGATGACGAAGTAGATAAGTTAGGTGAGCAGTGTTCTACCACAGAGCGCCGCGCCGACGATGCTACTCGCGAAGTAGCCGATTGGTTAAAATGTGAGTTTATGCAAGATCACGTTGGCACTGAGTTTGATGGTGTTATTTCATCGGTAACCAATTTTGGTTTATTCATTCGTTTAGATGATTTGCAAATTGATGGCCTTATTCATGTTGCCAACTTAGGCAATGAGTTTTTTGCCCATGATGCCGCAAAACATTGTTTAATAGGCGAGCAAACGCACAAAGTATATCGCCTTGGCGATAAAGTAACGGTAAGTGTTGCATCGGTTAGCTTAGAAGACAGACGCATAAACTTAACCCTTAAAGGCGATAAAGCGCAAGACCGATACACGCGCCGCCGTGGGCCAAAAGGCACTGATAAATCTGAGCATGCACCTGCGAGTGTACGTTCACAGTTAAAAGCAGGCAAAGTACCGGGTAAAAAATCGCATGGCGATGAAAAACCTAAAGGTAAAAAAAGGCCAGCAAGCAAAGATAAAGGTAAACCTGCAAATAAGTCGGCAACTAAACCAGCTGACAAAAAAGCAGTAGATGCCACAGCAAATAAAAAACCGAAAAAAAAGGCCGTTAAAAAGCCTAAAAGAGTAGGCAAAAATGCCCGCAAACGTAATACCCCAGGAGCAGAAAATACGTGAGTAATGAATTAATTTTTGGTTTTCATTCTGTTGAAGCGATTTTAGCAAGCGAACCAGAGCGTTTTGTAGAAATTTACGCGCTTAAAGGGCGTGACGATAAACGCTCAACCCCGATTATTGATGAAGCACTTAAATTTGGTATTTCAGTACAGTACATGCAACGCAAAGCCCTTGATAGCAAATCAAAAGGCGAGCAGCATCAAGGTATTATTGCCAACGTAAAAGCAGCACCAACGTTTAACGAAAAAGATCTTGATGCGATTATTGCACGTGAAGATACTCCATTTTTGTTAGTGCTTGATGGCATTACTGATCCGCATAACTTAGGTGCATGTTTACGTAGTGCCGACGCCGCTGGCGTACATGCTGTAATTGTACCTAAAGATCGCTCAGCTAAGCTTAACGGCACAGCGCGTAAAGTTGCCTGTGGCGCAGCCGAAACAGTACCGCTTATTCAGGTTACTAACCTTGCACGTACATTGCGCGAAATTAAAGACGCTGGTGTTTGGGTTGTAGGCACTGCAGGCGAAACAGATAACCACGTATTTGATGCCAGCTTAACAGGGCCAATGGCTATTGTTATGGGTGCCGAAGGCGAAGGCATGCGCCGTTTAACCCGCGAGCATTGCGACTTGTTAGTTAAAATACCTATGGCGGGAACGGTTTCAAGCTTAAACGTATCGGTAGCCACAGGTATTTGTTTATTTGAAGTATTACGCCAACGTAGCGTTAATAACTAAGTTATTAACTGGCTCGTTGAAGCAATAAAAAAACCGAGGTTGAAAATTCAACCTCGGTTTTTTTGTGTTCGTAATTTAATGCGGTTGTTATAAACGGTTCAATAACAAGGCAATAATTTAGATGTGTAGTGTTTCCTGCATAAAAAATTATTACCGCTGTTAGTGAGCCGTTTAACCAGCTTAAAAGCTGTAAGTGTAGCCCAACTGTAGGGTACGAGGCTTACCTGGTTGGATACCGCCATTAGCACGATTAGCAATGTAGGTTTTATCAAACAAGTTATCAACGCTTAAGTATACTTTTTGATTGTCGTCGATGCGGTATTTAGCGGCTAAATCCCATACCACACGGCTATTAATAGCATTTAAGCCAGAGTCGGTTAAATCTGCATGTGAGTCAGATACATAGCGCAGTTGGCTGTGTACAACAAATGCTGATAATTCAGCACCCATAGAGAGTGCTACTTGGTTTTTTGGCACGTAAGGCATAGCGTCGCCTTTTTCTACTGTGCCCCAAATTTCTGAATCAAAAGTGTTTTTAAATTCAGAATCGGTGTAGGTGTAAGTTAGCTTAACCGGGAACATAACAGTATCGGTGTTAAAAGTATGGCCTGCACTAAATTCAACGCCAGAAACAGCTACTTCACCATAGTTATATTGATCGCCAATGTTCTCATCGCTACACCCTACAGCGGCAGTACAATTACCGTGCATGTTGTCGTAATCAGAATAAAACGCAATAATTTCACCATTAATACCGCTTACGTTATAGCGTGAACCAAATTCAATATTTACACTTTTTTCTTCTTCTTGGTCGGCATTACCCGGCGCGGCTGGCGCATAACCTTGTTGAATACCAGCAAGTAGAGTGATGTTGTCGTTTACTGTGTAAGTTGCACCGAGTGACGGCACTAAAATATCAGTGTCGTTCGACACATTTTTAGTTAAACCATTGCTGCGTGTAGGATCCGACTTTGCCCACTCTTCACGGGTAATCGTAATGTCTTCGAAGCGCAGGCCTGCACTGATCACTAATGCATCTAGCGTCCATTCGTCTTGAATAAATAAAGTACGTGCAGTGGCACTATCTACGCGGTTACTGTCAGAACCCGGAACTCCGCGCTCTGTCAGTGTCATGCTTAAGTCTTGATTAAGCGTGTACTCGTCTTGCCACTGAAAGCGATCCATTTCGTCTTCATGGTAACGCATGCCCACAGTTATATAGTGATTGCCAGCAGGGATATGCAGCTCAGACTGAATACCTTTAGCTTGGTAGTCGCGGTTATTTGCTTTTATAGCAATGCCTTCAATACCTTGTGCGGTAGGGTTGGCTTCAAATTCGCTGTATTGCTCAAGGTAGCTTTCGCTTACTTTACTGGCTTTATACCAGTTACGATGAAAGTCGTTTAAATATGCCGTAGCAAGTAGTTCGTAACCTGCACCAAAGCGATATGCATAGTTAAGTTGATAAGCATTGTGACGGGTATTCATTTCATCATTTTGCGATGCCGCATAACGACGGTATGGCGTTGCTTGGTAATCGGCATCGGTTAAGCCCATGTAAGTTTCGTCTGATGTTTCGTCTGAATACTTAATTTTTAGCTCAAGGTTATGCGCGTCATTTTTACCAAATGTATGGCCTAACTTTAATAGTAAGTCAGTTTTTTCAAAGCCGGTGTTGTCATCGCCAACTGGCAGGTCTTTAAAACCATCTGCGCCGTAGGTAAATACTTCAATTAAACCCGCGGTATTGTTTTTTTCTTTGGCAAAATAAGCATGGCCTTTATAGTAGCCATCGCTACCTAAGGCAGCATCAAGCATACCTGTTGAGCTATTAGGCTCGGTTGGTAAGCTGCGCGATAATAAGTTTAAAACGCCGCCTGTAGTACGTGGACCATATTTAACCGATGCAGCACCTTTTAATACTTCAATAGACTCCATGCGGCCCATAGTAGGGAAGTAATAAGCCGAAGGAGCCGAGTAAGGCGCAGGTGCTACAAGTACACCATCTTCCATTACTGATATTTTGTCGTTACGACCAGTGCCAGTTCCGCGCATACCTATATTAGGGCGCAGGCCGTAGCCGTCTTCTTCTTGTACGTAAACACCAGGTACAGAGGCTAAAACACGAGAAATGTCGGTAAATTCAAATTTTTGCAGCTCAGCATCCGAAATAAACGTTGCAGAGCCCGGAATATCGTTAATAGCTTGTTGTGAGCCTATAACTGTAATTTGTTCAAAGTTACGCTCTACCTTACCCATATCTTTTGCCATTGCAGTTGCACTAATAGACAAGGCAACCGCAGTTGCAAGGGTAGATACTAAAAACTTATGTGCCATTGAGACTATCCTAAATTGGGTCAATTAACTAAATAGGCGCAATTTAAACACGTTAACGAATGAGAATCAATGTTATTCAGCGTTTACGTATGTAAGTTTTTATAACTAAAAATCTTCATATATATAACTTTTAATATATGAAGATTTGTTGGCTAGTATGTGTATAAAGCAGGTTAGCCTAAGCGAAGTTTTATAAATTCGGCCAGTTTAAAAACGGCATTTTCTGGCTCACTGGCCGTTTTTACTAAGCTAATACCAATATCACCCAAGGATGGTAAAAATTTGGTTTTAAGTTGATAGTTTAGCTCGTTTGGTACAGTACTTTTAGCCAGCACTGTAATGCCTAAGCCTTCTTTTAGCGCAGCAATAAGCCCAGTTAAATCGGCGTTGCTATACACAATACGATACTTTATTCCCGACCTTTCTAGCGCCTCTATAGCTCGGCGTCTGTAAATACACCCCTCGGGAGCGGTAACCAAAGTAACAGTGTCGTTTTGTGCCAGCGACAAGTCGCCCACCCATACCAGCTGATCTTGCTTAAAAATAGGAAATTGCTCCGAGTCGAGCTGCTCGTTGAGTGCCAGTACTAAATCAAACTGATCTTGGCGTTCTTGCGATAATAAATGCTTACTTAAACGCGATTTAACTTCCAGTGATACTTCAGGGTATAAAGCTACAAAGTCGCCAATAATAGAGGGTAAAATACGCGCTGCAAATTCGCTTGGAATACCCAAACGTACTCGGCCGGTAATACTTTCTGAGGTAAATAGCTGCAAAATGGCATCGTTGTGTTGCATCATTTGTTTAGCCATTGGCAATAATAGCTCGCCATATTGATTAAGCACTTGGCGTTGGCCTTGTTTTTTAAATAATTTATAACCGAGCAAATCTTCTAAGCGCTTTATTTGCAGGCTAACCGCAGGTTGCGATAAGCCAAGTAAATCGCCGGCTTTAGCAAAGCCGCTAGCCTCTACTACCATTACAAAAGTGCGTAAACTATCTGTTGAAATGTTTTTCATATTTAAAATCACAATTAATATCGCCATATATATAAGCATTATTTATCAATTGATTAATAATTACAATTTGTTGTTGTACAGCGGGAGCAATATACTTTTGATATTATAAGTTTGATAGGTGTTTGTTATGACTTTTAGCCCCATTATGTTTGCCCGCCATAGCAAAGCTAACAGCGCGGTTATTAATTCTTTGCAGGCCAGCAACAACCACGTTGTAATAGACTTTAGCGGCACAGAAGCCTCGGTATTTTTAAGTAATATACTAGGCCACGATTTAACTAAGTTAACTGCCAGTGGTTTGGGTTTAATTGGCACCCTTGATGGCGATTTTAATTCTGATTATAGCTATGCCGTTTACTGCTTTAGCGAAACTGCTTTTAGATTTATATTACCGCACTGCGCAAGTCTGCAATTACAAGCACTTATAAACGAGCAACAACTGCGTTATGACATTGATTATGTTATGCGTACTGACCTAGCAAGCTTTATTTTAAGCGGCAGTAATGCCTTTGACTCAATTGTAGAAGCCTTTAAATTAACGCCGGGTTTACGTCTTTCAGATGCACAATTATGTTACGGTACGCAAAGCGGTGACGTATTTATCACAGCCATAAATAAAAACGACCAGCAACAATTTGTACTGGTGGCTAAAACTCCTGAGCTGCAAAAGTGGCAAGAGTATATGGAAGCCCAAGGCTTTGCCCTTATTCAAGGCGCTGCAGCGTAAAATATTCACCCTAACTTGGGTGCTCACAGCTTAGTATTAATATTTGGCTGTGTTTAATTACAATTTGGCAGGCGTTAAACGCAGGCCATATTATTCCCCCTCATTAAATTGAGGCCACGCCCAAATAACTGGGTTAATTTAAAAGTGAAGGAATATCATGACTTCTAAAACAGTACTTTATGCTAAGCACCTTGAAGCGGGCGCTAAAATGGTTGATTTTCATGGCTGGGAAATGCCAATTAACTACGGTTCGCAAATAGAAGAGCACAATGCAGTACGCAACGATGCCGGTATGTTTGACGTATCGCACATGACCATTGTTGATATACAAGGCGAGCAAGCACAAGCATTTTTACAAAAACTAGTAGCAAACGATGTTGCTAAACTTACCGTACCTGGTAAAGCGTTATATACCCCAATGCTAAATGAGCAAGGCGGCGTAATTGACGACTTAATAATTTATTTTTTCAGTAACACCTCTTATCGCCTAGTTGTTAACTCAGCAACCCGCGAAAAAGACTTAGCTCACCTTGCTAAAATATCAGCCGATTTTGCCGTTACCGTTACAGAGCGTAACGAATTTGGCATGATTGCAGTGCAAGGCCCTAACGCTAAAGCTAAAACTGCCACATTATTAACAGCTGAGCAAAATGCAGCAATAGAGGGTATGAAACCGTTTTTTGGCGTGCAAACAGGTGATTTATTTATTGCCACAACGGGTTATACTGGCGAAGACGGTTACGAAATTGTAGTGCCAAAAGAGCAAGCTGCCGATTTATGGCAACAACTGTTAGACGCAGGAGTTGCACCAGCAGGTTTAGGCGCACGCGACACGCTACGTTTAGAAGCGGGCATGAACCTTTATGGCCTAGATATGGACGAAAGCGTATCGCCACTAGCGGCTAACATGGCTTGGACTATTGCATGGGAACCACAAAGTCGTGACTTTATTGGCCGTGATGTACTAGTACAACAACGCGCCGACCAAAGCACTGATAAACAAGTAGGCCTAGTGCTAGAAGAAAAAGGTATCTTGCGCAGTGGCTCTAAAGTAATTGTTGATGGTGGCGAAGGTGTTATTACTTCTGGCACTTTTTCACCAACACTGGGTTACAGTGTAGCGCTTGCACGTGTACCACGTTCAACGGGCGACACCGCTCAGGTAGAAATGCGTAAAAAATTAGTTACCGTAAAAGTAGTAAAGCCTGGCTTTGTACGTAACGGTAAATCAATACTTTAAAGTATAAATAAATTTAATTTTGGTGCTATCACCCAATATAAACCAAAGGACAAAACAAAATGAGCAATATCCCTAGCGAGTTAAAGTATGCCTCTTCACACGAGTGGGTTCGCAACGAAGGTGACGGTACGTTTACTGTTGGTATTACTGAACATGCGCAAGAGTTACTTGGCGACATGGTATTCGTAGAACTTCCAGAAGTAGGCGACGAAGTAGATGCAGGCGAAGAGTGTGCAGTAGCAGAATCGGTAAAAGCAGCATCAGACATTTACGCACCAATTGGTGGCGAAATTGTTGCAATTAACGAAGAGCTAGAAGACGCACCAGAAACAGTTAACACCGACGCGTTTGGTGACGGCTGGTTATTTCGCATTAAAGCATCAGATGAGTCTGAGCTTGAAAACCTACTAAATGCAGAAGACTACGCAAACACTATTGACGAAGATTAATCTTTAGTGAGTAAAAAGCCCCATTATTTAAAACATTGGGGCTTTTATGATTTTGCTGCTTACCTTTCCATACACTGTAAGTTATTAAATCATATTAATTTTAAGTTATTGCTGGTTACCCATTAGTAATAATCACATTTTTTGGATCATAGGAATCTGGACACATGTCAAACGCCAAATCTCTTGAGCAGTTAGAGCAAACGCAAGATTTTATTCGCCGCCATATTGGGCCAAGCCCAGCGCAAGTAAGCGATATGCTTAGCGCGCTTGAAGTATCGAGTGTTGAAGAGCTGATCGGTCAAACTGTACCTGCAGGTATTCGCCTTGAGCAGCCTTTAACCGTGGGCGAAAGCCGCACCGAAGTTGAAACACTAAGCTACTTAAAGTCAGTAGCAAGCAAAAATAAAGTTTTCAAATCGTATATTGGCCAAGGCTACCACCCAACACATGTACCGCACGTAATTTTACGTAACGTACTAGAAAACCCAGGTTGGTATACTGCGTACACTCCATATCAGCCAGAGATAGCGCAAGGGCGTTTAGAGTCGCTACTTAACTTTCAAACTATGACCCTAGATTTAACCGGCCTAGATTTAGCAAGTGCATCGTTACTTGACGAATCAACCGCTGCAGCAGAGGCTATGGGCCTTGCAAAACGTGTATCTAAAGCGAAAAAAGCCAATGCATTTTTTATTGCCGACGACGTACACACACAAACAATTGACGTAGTAAGCACCCGCGCCGAGCAGTTTGGTTTTGAAATAATTGTTGGCAAAGCAGCCGACGCTGTTAACCATGAGATTTTTGGCGCGTTATTTCAATACCCATCAACAACTGGTGAAGTGGTAGACATTACCGACCTAATTGCTGGCGTACAAAGCAAAAAGGCAATTGCCTGTGTTGCTGCCGACATTATGAGTTTATTACTATTAAAAGCACCGGGTAAATTAGGCGCAGACGTAGTATTAGGTTCGGCGCAGCGTTTTGGTGTACCTATGGGTTACGGTGGCCCACATGCTGCATTTTTTGCAACACGTGACGCGTACAAACGTTCATTACCAGGTCGTATTATTGGCGTATCTAAAGACCGTTTAGGTAACGATGCACTGCGTATGGCAATGCAAACGCGTGAGCAACACATTCGCCGCGACAAAGCCAACTCAAACATTTGTACCGCGCAAGTATTACTTGCCAACATGGCAGCGTTTTACGCTGTGTACCATGGCCCACAAGGCTTAAAAACTATTGCTCAGCGTATTCATCGCTTTGCCGATATTTTAGCTGCAGGCTTACAAGCTAAAGGCGTGAGCCTTAAACACAACACCTGGTTTGATACCCTAACGGTAGTAAGCGATAGCAAAGCCGACGTTATTGCGCGTGCACTAGCAAGCGGTGTTAACTTTGCTACTAACCGCGATGGCGAATACTCAATTGCCGTATCAGAAACCACCACACGTGCAGACGTAGCGCAGTTATTTGATATTGTATTAGGCGAAGGCCATGGCCTAAGTGTTGATGCAATTGCAGCCGATATTGAAAACAATGGCAGCACGTCAATTCCAGCAAGCTTAGAGCGTGATGACGAAGTATTAACGCACCCTAACTTTAATTCGTACCACAGCGAAACTGAAATGCTACGTTATATTAAGCGCCTAGAAAACAAAGACTTAGCGCTTAATCACTCAATGATCTCGTTAGGTTCATGTACTATGAAACTAAACGCGACTGCTGAGATGATCCCAATTACCTGGCCTGAATTTTCAAACTTGCACCCATTTTGCCCGCTAGATCAAGCACAAGGCTATCAAATTATGATGGGCGAACTGCATGATTGGTTGGTAAACATTACCGGTTACGATGCGGTTTCATTGCAACCTAACTCAGGTGCTCAAGGTGAATACGCAGGCTTAATTGCCATTCGTAAATACCACGAGTCACGCGGCGACGCTCACCGTAACGTATGTTTAATTCCAAGCTCGGCGCATGGTACTAACCCAGCGTCGGCACAAATGGCCAGCATGAAAATTGTGGTGGTTGATTGTGATAAAAACGGTAACGTAGACATGGCCGATCTTAAAGCGAAAGCAGAAGCGGTAGCCGAAAACTTATCGTGTATTATGATCACTTACCCATCTACACACGGCGTATACGAAGAAACAATTCGTGAAATTTGCGATATTATTCATCAGCACGGCGGCCAAGTTTACATGGACGGCGCAAACATGAACGCGCAAGTTGGCGTAACTAGCCCAGGCTTTATTGGCTCAGACGTATCGCACTTAAACTTGCATAAAACCTTTTGTATTCCACACGGTGGCGGTGGCCCAGGTGTTGGCCCAATTGGTGTTAAATCGCACCTTGCGCCATTTATGCCTAACCACAGCATTATTAACGTACCAGGTACTAACGAAGGTAATGGAGCGGTATCGGCAGCGCCATATGGTTCAGCGTCTATTTTACCTATTTCGTGGGCTTACATTACCATGATGGGCTCAGAGGGCTTAAAACAAGCCACTGAAATGGCAATTGTAAATGCTAACTACTTAACGCATGAGCTAAGCAAGCACTTTCCAATTTTATACCGTGGCCGTAACAACCGTGTTGCGCACGAATGTATTGTTGACTTGCGTCCGCTTAAAGAGTTGTCGGGTATTACTGAAATGGACGTGGCTAAACGCCTACAAGACTACGGTTTCCATTCACCTACTATGTCGTTCCCAGTAGCGGGCACGTTAATGATAGAGCCTACCGAGTCTGAGTCTAAGGTTGAGATCGACCGCTTCATCGAAGCAATGGTGTCAATTAAGAGCGAAATCGACAAAGTAATCTCTGGCGAATGGTCTATCGAAAACAACCCGTTAGTGTTTGCACCGCACACCCAAGGCGACGTGTTAGGTAACGAATGGGACCGTGCATACGACCGTTTTTACGCAGCATTCCCAGTGGCAAGCGTGGCTAAAAACAAGTTCTGGCCAACCGTAACACGTATTGACGACGTATACGGCGACCGCAACTTAGTGTGTGCTTGCCCACCGGTTGAGACATACCGCGATTAATAATTGTTATTGTTCATGATAAATAAGTTTGCGAACGTGAATAAATAAGTTTGCGAATGGATAAAAGGTGAGCCTAGTGGCTCACCTTTTCTATTTTTTTGAGGATATGAATTAATTATTTAAGCGTTATTATCTAATATAATTAAAAGTTATTTGATTACCATCAATAGTTTTTACTGCTAATGGAAAACCAATTTCATATGTAGTATCGTTTTTAACTGTTTGAACTACATAATCAGTAATGTCCTCTTGTAATGTATTGCCTGTGGTCATGGCTTTTTGAGCGACATTTTTTGCCTGTGGACCATAGGTATTAATCATTCCTAAGATGCCAATATCGTTTGCTTGTACCAAATCCTTTTGGCAATAAGCTTCAACCCCACCTCCTGGGATATTTCTAATTCTAAATGAGTATGTGTAAAGGTGATCAACTTTTTTTATCGGGCATGTAAGACCAAGCATAATTTCAGTGCGCATTGCATCCAAGGCTTGTTGGTCTATGACGTGTTTCATTTTCGATTCGAGTGCCTTATTTATGGAATGCTCCACAACATCTGAGACAAACTCGGCAGATAACAAATTTTGATAATCTCGATCTGGGATAAAGATATCTTCATCATAAATGCTAGATCTACCATTTGATATCAAATTGTTTGGATCGCAGCTTTTTCTAACAACACATTCAAATTTCTCACCTGATTTATAGTCAATTCTTAGCTTCCCTAAATGACCTGTAATACAGTTGATTATGTGCTGCGCTGTTAGAGTACTGCCCGCAAAGGCGATTAAACATTTGTGAGAGTTAAATACTTTTATATAGTCGTGAAAGTTTTCACCAATAAAATGAGGTTCCCAAACATGAATCGGAACTTCTATTATTTTTCTAAACTCAGAGACTAAAGGCTTTCTTCCTGTTGCCGTTACAGTACTAATAATACTGTCAGCGACCATAAAAATACCTGAACGCCTATCTGGCACATAAGTACTGGGTGTTCCCCAAGAGAGACTGCTTTGTCTGTATCCTGCTACTACTAATGTCATTATCTTATGCTACCCACTTATTATTATTTGCAGAAAAATCTACAACCAAGCTATAAATCTTGTCACACTTCTCTTTAAATTCAATTCGACCATAGCTCTCAGGCAAGTCTTTATCTAACACTTCTTCAATTGCATTCTTAACCTGAAGTTGTGTTTGACCGTCTTTCCACCAATCTTGAACCAATACCTTCGGATGCCCATCAAGTAGCCTTAGAATTAGGTGCTTAGCTGCAAGTTTAACCTTTTGTTCCTCAGCTCTTGTAATTTTGTCTTTTTTGAGTAAATCAAAAAGTTCGAGTTCATCTTCGGTCAAACCTTCACGCATATGACGCTCATCTTCTTCCTTCATGCTTTCGGTAAACTTCATCAAGTCATCAAAATAGTTTTCTGTTGATGAGCCGCCAGCGTTATACTGCTCTACGATTTGTTGAAGTTTTTCGGCGAAATCAGTTCGGGTATGATTTTGCTCCATCATTTTGCGAAGCTTATCTTCAATAAATGCCTTGAGTTCGGCAATCTCTACGTTTTTATATTTAGCTTCCTTGAAGTCTTCCTTTAGCTTTTCAAAGTTAATTTTGGAAAGGTCCCAAGTTTTACCTTTTTGAACTATTTGATAATTGGCTTTGTGTTCTTTAACCGCAAACTTTTCAGTATTGTCTACAACAACACTCTCATCAAGCAAATCAGAAACTTTCCGAGTTAAGTCATCAATGTCTACTTGCTCAACATGCGCATCAACAATACCTCTTAAATATTGGATAACTGCAATAAGAGGGCGGCGACTTTGTTTCAAAATTTCTGGTTTACATGCCTCGAACAGGGAAGAAACGGTATTATCGTAAACATAAAAGTTCTTTCTCCACTCATCCTTGCTCAACAGGGTATCTGCAAATTCTTCAAATAATTCTATGTTTTGAAATATATCGTCACTATCAGCAATTGATTTGAGGTTTATATTTCTTTCTTTACACCAATGATCAGCTTGAGTGATTGCATCGTCTAACAATCTGAATAGCTCAGATTTTTCTTGTACTGAAGGTATTTCACCTTCTTTTTCATCCTCACCAACAACGTCGCCTTGTCCATAGTCTTTTAGTGCCTCCTTCATGTTGCGGAAAACATTGTAGTAATCGACAATTTCACCATTTTTCTTTTCGATGAACTTCCCGCTATATCCTTTTATTTTATGAGATGCCACCCGGTTCGCTCTCGCGATAGTTTGCATTAAAGTGTGTCCCTTCATAGGCTTGTCTAAATAAAGCGTTGATATAGTAGGAGCATCAAAGCCTGTTAGCCACATGGCACAAACAAAAACTATTTGAAGAGGATGTTCTGGATCTTTAAAGTTATATTCAACATCGCGACCGTGTTTATCTAATTGATCTAATCGAGCTATATGCGGCTTGATATCTAAATTAGCTTTTTCGAATCTTTCTTCATCCGCTTTCGGGTCGCTAATAACAACTGCCATTTCGACAGAGCGCATGTAATCAACAATTTTCTTAAATCGAGCTTTCTCAATGTCACTTGTAGACTTTTTAACAAGACCTCGAAGGCGCTTAATTTCTTCTTTCCAGTGATTTTGAACCTTGTCATACATTTTCACAGCAGTGAACTTGTCCAACGTGACTACCATGCCTTTACCTAAGTATCCACGCCTTGGAAAGTGATAAACAATATCCTTAGCCAGTGTTTCAAGGCGGTCATCACGCACAATTACGTGCATCTCTTTTGAAAATTTCTTTTCTAGCTTTTGCTGCTGCGCTTCATCTAAGCTTTCATCCTCTAGCAGCTCATAAAACTCATCGCTTAAATCATCATTTTGAACCAAAGGGGTCAAATCTTGACTTCATACATCAATGGTCTAGATTTATAGTTTATTGCTCATTGAGTTTATTATTATGTCTAAAACCAAAGGGGTCAAATCTTGACTTCATACATCAAACCACATCAAACCACATCAAACCAAAGGGGTCAAATCTTGACTTCATACATCAATGGTCTAGATTTATAGTTTATTGCTCATTGAGTTTATTATTATGTCTAGACCACTGCGAATAGAGTATGAAAATGCGTTTTATCATGTGATGAATCGCGGAAGAGGGCGTGAAAATACCTTTTTGAGTGATGACGATTTTAAGTGTTTTTTATACTGCATTGAGCAAGCAAGCCTTCGTTTTAATATTGAAGTACATTCGTATTGTTTAATGACCAATCATTACCACCTGTTAATAAAAACCCCAGATGCAAATTTAGGCAGAGCCATGAAGCATATTAATGGCCTCTATACGCAATATTTTAATAGAGCACATAATACAGATGGTGCACTGTTTAGAGGTCGCTACAAGGCGGTGCTGGTGGATGCTGATAATTACTTACTACATGTTAGCCGTTATATACATCGTAACCCAATAGAAACAAGTACACCGTTAGTAGATGTACTTATTGACTATAAATGGTCTAGCTATTCAGCTTTCATCAAAAAAACAGCGACGCCAAAATGGCTAGTTCGAGACTTTATATTTTCGCTTCAAGGAAAAAATCGTAAATATGCTGCGTACAAACAGTTTGTTGAATATGAAAATAATAAAGAGGTAATTACGTTTTATGGCGCTAAAAAGTTACTTTCAGTTTTGGGTTGTGACGCATTTATTGAAAAAATAAAGGGGTATATAGCAATACCAGATAGCGAAAGAAGTATTGTTATTAAAAAACGCTCAACGGATGATGTAATTGATTACTTAGCTAAATATTTTTGTATAGATACACATGATATTGTAACGGTTAAAAAAGGGCGAAAAGAGAAAAACTTGCCACGTATGTTTGCTATTAAATTATGCCAAGATTTAACTGGGCAAAATTTAAAAGCGTTAGCCGTTATTTTTAATGTTCAACATTATTCAGCCATATCTCAAACGGTATGTAGGCTAAATAAGTTAATAATTGAAGATGATAAGGTCAAATTACAATTCGAAAAACTGCGAGATAGCTTGATGTGTGAAGTCAAGATTTGACCCCAAACCTTCAACGCAAATAAGGTAGGCCGGATAAGCGGCGCAGCCGTGCCATCCGACAGTTTACATAATTGCTTAAATAAACTTAAGAGCTTACGCTTCAGCCCCCAATAAACTATCAATATAAGCGAGTTCTTCGCTAAAAATACCACTAATGAATGCACTTTGTTCGCTAATTACAGCGTCATGAGGTTGGGCTTTATAGTCTTGTTGGCACCTGACAAGTTCGGTGGCTAACCATTGGCATGTGTTGTTTGCTGTATTTATGGCTGTTTTTAAAAAAGATGACCATTTTATTTTTTGTAGATTAAAGCGGTATAGCGCGACAGCAATTAAGCTATAGGCTTGTTGCTTGGGCGATGGTGCGTTATTGCTCTTTAATGTGTAGCTGTTTAAAAGCTTGGTGCTGATAAGGGCTTGTTGCAGTGCGACTTGCTGTAATTGGCTTAAAAAAGTAGTTGTCATAACGTGTTGTGCCTCTGTGAGCTTAATAACCTGATCTCCGGATAATAAACTTATCTCAAGCAGCTATTTTCAGCGCTAACTGCGTTGAATTTACTTGCAATAGGCCAGCTATTGACGCGTAAATTCGCCTTGTTTTCACTGAAAGCCTTTGGCTAGAGAAAATAAAATTAAATATAAATATGATTCAATACGTTAGTAAATCTCTTAACCAGAGTTCAGGTTTAATAGTTAAGGTTAAGCAAGGCGTTTTATGACTCATGCAGTACCGAAAAATACAGCAACATTGATAGCAAAATAGGGCTGACTCTTTACTGAACTAATCAAACATAATTGTAATTGGGTGGGGAGCAGGTTTGTGTTGTCTTTTTTATGGGGAGCGCAGGAGCCTGTGTTTTATTGGTGAAAAAATCACGAACTAAAATATCATTCCCTTGAAGCTTAAAGCCTTTCACTTTTCCTTTATATGAATTTCATCTACAACTGCGTTATTATCTAAAAGGTATTAACCAAACCCGAGAACACGTTGAATTATTTAGCTCATCTTTATTTAGCACAGCCTACGGCCGATTCGCACTTTGGTAATTTACTGGGCGACTTTGGTGGTCAACGGCATTTAAACCAGATACCTATAACGGTAAAGAATGCGCTCGATAATCACTATTTAGTGGATAAATTTACTGACTCTCATCCTATAGTTAAAGAGGCTAAACAGTATTTTTCACCTAAGCGTAAGCGTTTTGCAGGGGTGGCTATTGATGTGGTGTTTGATCACTTTTTAATTATGCATTGGCAAAAATATAATCTACAGCCATTAAACGACTTTAAACAAACTAGCTTTGCGCTTTTGCATAAGCGTATGCTTGTAATGCCGCCGCGAATGCAGCACGTTGTAAAACACATGACCGACAACGATTGGTTTAAAGAGTACGAAACCCTTGATGGGGTAGGGCTAGCACTTGATAATATAGCCAAGCGCATTCGCTTTACTAATACCTTTGCTGGTGCTGTTGATGATATAGCAAAGCATTATGATGAATTGAATGTTGTATTTTTAGCATTTTTCCCTGAGCTGATTACGCATGTAAATCAGTTTAATCTTGAAAACGCTAAAAACATCCGTGGGTTTTATACTTTATAGCCGGGGGATTTAATCCCCGAATCTACTTTTTATCCTCGGTAATAAACCTGATTTAGCTATCGGGTGCTTCTAATGTAAATACTAAATGTTTACGCATATCTTTTAAAACAACGCCTTTTTTTAGCATGGCTGCGCTTAAGCGCTTTTGCCATTTTAATAACTCTGGCTTTGCTGCAGCTAAGGCTTGCTCGTTGTCAAATTGAAAGCACAGTAATAAGGAGCCAGGGAATAAGTGATATTGAACGTCAAACCAGCATTGCAGCATACCAGGGAGTTCTGCTAGGCCTTGTTTTTCGAGTGTATCGGCAATATTAAGGACAAGCGCTTGCTGTTTTATTTGCACTGCAGAGAGTTTTTTCATTGTTTTATCCAAGTTGTAGGCTAACAAATACAGCCATAAGTACTCATTATACCCAAGCTTTTAGGTGAGCAACAACTTTGAGGATAGTTAACCTAAACTCTGGATAATAAATTTATCTCAAGCAGCTATTTTCAGCGCTAACTGCGTTGAATTTATTTGCAATAGGCCAGCCATTAACGCGTAAATTCGCCTTATTTTCACTGATAATCTCTGGCTAGAGAAAATAAGTTTAAACATCATTATTATTATTCAATGTGTTAGTAAATATCTTAACCAAAGCTCGGTGGTTAAAATAAAAGGCGCTGTTCAAAGTGGTTTTTAAAGGCTAATCTGGGCTTATTGTAAAAAGACGGTAGTAATAAGTTAATGAGTAAAACCACGAGTGGTATGCAGGCTTATCAGCAGCAAGAAGAAGGTTATCGAATTAAAGCGTTAAGATTGTACCCTTGGGTATGTGGGCGCTGTGCACGTGAGTTTGAGTATTCTAATTTACGAGAGTTAACGGTGCATCATATTGATCATGACCATAATAATAACCCTGATGATGGTAGTAACTGGGAGTTATTGTGTATTTATTGCCATGATAATGAGCATAATAAATATCACGAATATGTGTTGTACGGCGGCACTACAGAGCAAAAAGTGGTGGTGGCTACACATAACCCGTTTGCCGACTTAAAGGCGCTGCTAAACAAAGATAAATAATGGGTAAAGCCATTTTGGCCAAGTGGTTAGTTTAGCTTACTTATTTCAAAGCTTTAGGGTCTGTTTATCTTTCAAGGTTAAATTTGCAACAGTGTGTTTGGTATTTAGGCAAGGCAGAGCCTATGTGGTGTGGTTATTCCCCATAAATAGGCGATAACGTAGAATCAATACCAAACATGCGCTGCCCGAAGGGTTCTTAGGGGCAATTAACTCTTTGTTAGGGGCGTGAGCAGGATGCAAAAGCTTTGCTCGGTTTTTGCTTATTCTTACATGGATGTAAGCCAGTAGAATAACGCAGGAGCAGTTGTCGAGCCCACTAGGTTACAAACCTCGCGCCGTGATTAACTCGCCCCTAGTTTGAACGAATTTTAATCCGCAAAGGTCAGCAGAACCTAATCGTTACTAAATACGGCGCAGTCGCGGCCTTGTTTTTTTGCTTGATACATAGCATCGTCGGCGCGTTTAAACCAGCTAGCAACTGTGGTGCCCGGTACCCAAGCTGCAACACCAAAAGATACAGTAACTGAGTTACCTGTAGGTGTTTTCAACTCGTTTTTTATTGTTTCGCGTAGCTTGTTTATAAAGCTAACTTGCTCTTTGGGCGGGATTTCGGGAATTATTAGCACAAACTCTTCGCCACCAAAGCGGTATAGCTTATCTGATTCTCTTATATGTGAATTGGTAATTGACACTAATTGCTTTAGTACTCTGTCTCCTTCGGCGTGGCCGAATTCGTCGTTTACCTTTTTGAAAAAGTCTAAGTCTAAAAACGCTAATAAATAAGTGCTGTTATAACGCTCTGCTCGCGAAATGGCGGCTAGTGTATCGTCGTTAAGCGCACGGCGATTTAATGCGCCGGTTAAAGGATCGGTACTGTTTAGTTCTGCAAGTAAAGCAAGCTGCTTGTTGCCAAAAGAGGCATATACAAAAGCACAGGCAGCTAGCATTAAGTTGGTTGTAAAGTAAGAGTTTAGTGGCATAACATCGAATAAATTAGGTATGCTCGCAATAATTGCCACATTGCTAAGGGTGAGTATGAGCGCTTCTATTGGTTTAACTAAAAAAAACGTAACGGCTACTACCGGATAAACCCATAGCATACTGTTAATGCCGTTGGTAATTATAATGGCAATAACGCCAATATTAACAAGCAATGCAATAACGGCGCTAATAACGCGCGGCTTTTTAGTGTAATGGGCATAACCGACTAAGGTTAAAATACCGCTTACAATGGCTAAGTCAATTAGCGCTGCGACTATGTTATTTTCTATAAAACGAATAATAATAAATGGCGTAATACCAAATACTGACACAATACTGAGTATAAGCAGAATAGAAAGCTGATGTTTTTCTTGTAGTTGCTTGAACATAAATGCCTCAAGGTAATAAGTATAATAATGCCAAACCTAAACTAGTGATAGCTTAAGCAAGCGGTGCGCTTTTAAGTTTTTATTTACTACTTTGTAGGTTGGCACAGCGCAACGTGTTACAAGTTATAGCGTTGCGCTATAAAATAGTCAACTAAGTTAGAAGTTTAGCCTAAAGTTAACTAAGGCAAAACAGCAGGAAAAACTAGCTTGAACTGCAGAGCACTTTAGCTAGTTTTTAATAAGAGGTATTTACGCGGGGCCAACTAATTGCATTGTCACAATAGATAAAATAAGTACTGCTAAACCAAAACAAACAACCCAGTTTAATTTATGACCAAACAACAACCAAGTTGCCAGCGCAGTACCGCTAATTGAAAGAGCTCCCCACGTGGCGTAGGCAATAAACAGTGGGATGCCTTGCACAGCGAGGGTGAGTAAGGCAAACGCGGCCATAATAAAAACAATGGCAAGTATGCCAAAGCGTTTATGTTTAAATCCGTGCGACATTTCTAAAAATACGTTGGCGGCAATGTCAAAAATTACTGAGCCAAGAATATAAAGCCAATATACTGTCATTGTTTTTGCTCTTGCATAGCGTGGCCGCTGTTAATTATAACAATGCCGATAATAGCTAATAAAAGTGCAAACATTTGGCCAATAGAAATAGCTTCGCCTAAAAATACAAATGACACAGATGCAATTAATATCATCCCCAAACCTTCCCAGAAGGCGTTAGCAAGTGCGATAGGAATTTTGCTGGTGGCTTGGCTAAGAGCAAGATAAGCTAAGCCAACCATTAAAGTTACAAATAAGCTACCTAATAGTAACTGGTCTTCGTTTACCAGCCACTTCATTACTGTTGTACCTATAACCTCAAGAGTTACAGCTATTATTAAATATATCCAATGCATTTTTCCTGCTCTTAATACTAAAACATTGTGCGTATAATACTGCTTATTATTTTTATACTATAATTGCTCAGAGTCAAAATAATTGACACTAAGGGGGCTTGATGAAATTAGAGTCGTTACAGTACTTTGTGATGATTGCACAAACCGGCTCTATTGCTAAGGCGGCAGCGCGCTTGTCGGTTAATCGTAGCACTATGAGTATGGCGCTATCGACGCTAGAGGATCAGTTGGGTACTGCGCTATTTATTCGCACTGGTAATAGTATGCAATTAGCCCCCGCGGGTGAAAAAATAATTGACGATAGCATTCGCTTAATTAACCTTGCTGAGAGTATTAAGCACCGCTGCCTGCACGATGACGAGCAACTGCCACACCGCTTAGTTATTGGCCGTGATGATGCTTTACCCGAAGCCTTTTGGCGCGAAATTATTCGCAGTATTCGCAAGCGCTACCCAGGTATATCGTTAGAAATGCACTATGCGAGTGCAAATGCGTTGCAGCAAATGGTTGAAGAGGGCTTTATGGACTTAGCTTGTTGCTTAGATCAGAGCTTGTATGCAAATACTCAGCTACCTTTACAAGTTTTGGGCTGGGTGGCATTGCATATGGTTATTGCCAAAGATCATCCGTTAACGCAAATGCGCTATGTAAGTAATGAAGACTTAGCCAGTGTGCCGCAAATTGCTTATTTAGATTTAAGCCAAAGTGACATTCAAACTAATGTATCTGAGCGTTACGATATTGCGTTAAGTAGCTTTGAGTTAATTAGGGATGCAATACGCGACAAGCTAGGTTGGGGTTATGTGCCAGAGCCATTATTAAAAGGGTTTCAACCACAAGAGGTGGCGCGCATTGCTCATGGCTATAATGTTTCGTGGCATGGGTATGTGGCTATATCGCAGCAAGTAGTTGAAAACGAGCAGCCAATAATTCGTGATATTCGCCGCCTTATTAGCGATCAGATGGTGGCTTTACCTGGCATCGATATGAGTTTGCCTGCGTAATAGAGGGCTGTTTGTGCACTTATACACAAAAAATAATTGCTCCCTTTCGGCTTTTTAATCAATACAAAAACGACAAGCTAGAATGGCGAAGGTATTGCGAGTATTATAGCCTTTGGCAGTAGCGAAGAGGTGCTCTTTTCGTCTTAGCAATAATATATTAATGGAAGTAACGAATGACAACCAGTGGTCAAAATAACAGTAAAGGTAAAAAAAACAATCCATTATTTGAGGTCGTTTTTAATATTATAGTGCCTTCAATTATTTTAATGAAGTTTTCGGGGCCTGAATATTTAGGAACCGTTGTAGGGTTAATTGTCGCGCTTATATTTCCTGTGGGTTACGGTATTTATGATTTTATTAAAGCACGCTCGTTAAATTTTATTTCATTATTAGGTTTTTTAAGTACTTTATTAACGGGTGGCATTGCGCTGTTTGAGCTTAATGTAGAATGGTTGGCAATAAAAGAAGCGGCTATACCGGGTATTATTGGCCTGACTGTTTTAATGTCGGGTTTTTTTGGTAAGCCATTATTGGCAAAGGTGCTGTTAAACTCGATTTTATTTAAGTTAGATGTAATTTACGATACGTTAGATGCGCGCGGTAATACCCAGCGTTTTAAGCAGCAAATTACCAAGGCTAATTATATTTTAGCGCTTACTTTTGCTTTTTCATCAACTATGAATTACGTGCTTGCTAAGTGGATAGTGACCAGCCCTGCGGGTACGGTAGAGTTTAACGAGCAGCTTGGTGAAATGACCTTGCTCAGTTACCCTATTATTGCTATTCCGTCTATGTTGGCAATGATTGGTATTTTCTTTTATGTGATTAAAGTAATTACTAAATTAACCGGCATGAAGTTTGAACAAATGGTTCATTCACAGTAATTTAAGTTACTAAGTTTTTAGTATAAAAGGCTTACAACTATGTGTTGTAAGCCTTTTTGCGTTTATAGCGGCTCGGGTTTTGCCTCATTGGTATGAGCTTCAAATAAGGCGACTTCGTCGGTAGGCTGGCTTACGCTATTTTTTTGTAGCGCAACATATAGATCGGAGTGAACATAAATGCCATTTTTACCCGATACCATTCCGGCAATTTCAAACCACGATAGAAGCTGGCGTTTTCTACCTGCTAGCTCAAGGCTAATGCCACGCTTTTTAAATATAACGTCTAAATCGGCAAGCATGGCCATAACGCTTAAATCTAAATGGGTAAAGCAAGGTACGGCATCAATAATAACGCATTGGGTATCGTCTTTTTGTTTTGCGTATTGCTCAAGTAATCTGCGTTTAAAGTAACTGGCATTAAAGTAAGTTAATGGCGAATTAAAGCGGTAAATAAATACCCCTTGCACGGCTTTTGCTTTATCGGTGGCATCTAAGCTTCTTACCACGCCTTTTATATCTACGCCTAATATGTTGTCGGTAGGGCGCATTACGGTGCGAATAAATTGAAATAAACCCAGTAATACAGCAAGCGTAATACCCGGAATAACACCAATAAACAGCACTGCAAACAAGGTGGCTAAGGCAAGGTAAAACGCCTGCTTATCTTTAAACTTTAGTTGCCATACCGCTTTTAAATCTAACAAATGCACAGAGGCAATAATAAGTACCACGCCGAGTGCTGCGCTAGGTATAAACTCGAGCGGGGCGGTTAAAAAAATAGCAATAATAGCAATAATAGTGGCGGCTATAATCGACACTAATTGCGTTTTACCGCCATTAGCGTCGTTAACTGCGGTGCGAGAGTCGGCGCCACTTACGGCAAAGCCTTGCGACAACGCAGAGGCGAAGTTGGCAATACCTAGGGCTCTAAACTCTTTATCTGCATCTATGTCGTAGCCATTTTTTGCGGCAAAACTACGCGCTGTTAGCATCATACTTACAAAGCTCACTATGGCTAAGTTAAGTGCCGGCACAACTAGTTCACGAATAATACCAATATCAAATACAGGGGTGTTAAATACCGGCAGTCCGCCGGTTACTGTGCCTATGGTTTTAATATTAAATTGCTCTAAATTAAAAAACCACACTAATATTGCGCCCAAGGTAATGGCAAACATTGATGCGGGCCATGTAGGCTTTAGTCGTTTCATAACAAAGTAAATAACCACAGTAAATAAGGCCATTAATAAAGTGGGAATATGGGTTTGTGATAAATAAGTGGGTACCCCCCCTAAGCGTTCAAGTAGGTATCTTTCATCAAAGGTAAAACCAAATACTTTAGAAAACTGACCCACAATGATAGTTATGGCTACACCGTTTAATAAGCCCATTAAAATAGGCTTAGATAAAAAGTCTGCTAATACACCTAATTTAAATTTACTGGCTATAAAACACCAAAAACCGGTCATGGCGGTCATGGTTACAACTAGCTGCCAGTGCTTAAAACTGTCGCCTGCGGCAAGCGGGGTAACTACTGCAGCTATAACTGCACAGGTTGCTGCATCGGGGCCAACTATTAATTGTTTTGAGGTGCCAAAAAGTGCATATAGCATCATGGGTAGTATGCAGGAATACAGCCCAACTGCAGCATTAACACCAGTTAACTGTGCATAAGCAATAGCAACGGGTAGCGCCACGGCGGCAACCGATAATGCCGCTCTTAAATCATCAGCAAACCATTGTCGTTCATAATGAAGTAAAGTATTTAAACCCGGCATAAAATTATATAAACGCGACAGCACTACCTTTCCTTATTAATAGTAATTGCTCTTTGATATTAAGTTTTATATTAAGATAAGTATAGCTAGGGAGTGGGTTTTTTATGCAATATAAAGCTACTTTTATTTAGGCATAAAAAAGCCTGCATAAAAGCAGGCTTTAGCCTTCAGGGAAAATTAAAATTTAGCGCGAATGCCTAAGCTATAACGGCGATCCGCCTCAGTGTACTTCCAAGCACCGCCTAGTTCAGATAGGTAGATTGAAGGTTCACCGGTTAAGTTTGTTGCGTTACCTACTAGGGTAAAGTTTTCGTTTATGTCCCAACTTGCAGAAAAGTCTAATTGGCCTCTGTCATCGCGGTAGTTATTACCATAAACAGTACCGTCTTGTGAAATGCTGCCGTTAGAGTTAATGTTTTCTACGCGTTTTTCGTTTTCAGTACTTAAGAAACCGTCACGGTAGTTATAAGCAAGGCGAGTAGAGAAACCTTCGTGTTCCCAAAATACTTGTAAGTTATAAGTGTTTTTAGAAATGTCTAATAGTGGGTTGCCGTTTGGCTGTTCGCTGTCTGCGTAGGTGTAGTTTGCATTAATACCTAAACCAGAAAACGCACCCGGCAGGCTTGTAAAGAACTGCTGGTAACCTACTTCAAAACCTTGAACAGAGCCGTTTTCACCGTTAATGTTTTTAACGGTATCGATGCCGGTAAGTCCTGCATCTCTAAGGCCCGCAACGTGATTAAAACCATCAGCATCTACAGGATAGTTAGTTGCATCAGAGTAAACCATATTATCTTGAGATACGCCGGCAGTATCAAGCTGACATACTTGGTTCCACTGTGTTACGTTTTGCAGTGCAGCGGTAGTTGATGAGGCAACACACGTGCTTTCGTTGCTTAAAAATGACTTAACATCTTTATAAAATAGTGCAAAAGACAATACGTTACCTTCGTCAAAGTAATGCTCTACAGATAAGTCGTATTGGGTTGCGCGGTATGGTTCTAAATCAATAGCTCCTTGAGTTGCACCGGTTCGGTCGTTATTTACGTCAAATGCAGGGCTTAGCTCGCTAAAGTCGGCTCTGCGCATAACTTTTGCCGCAGCAAAGCGAAATAGTGTTTCGTCTGAATAGTTATATGTCACGTTTAAGCTAGGTAAAAAGTCGGTGTAATCATTTTCACCCGTCACTTTTACACCGTTTTGGTAAACACTTGACTCAAGATCTGTTGTTACATAACGAGCGCCCACAATGGCTGTAACGCTATCAAAATCTAAATAAGCCGATATATAAATTGCAGCGGTGTCTTCAACTACATTTTTGTATGCGCTTTCTTGAAACTCTTGATTGTCGTGTAAGCTCCCAGTAGACGCTAAATTAGTGCCTGCTAATAGTTGTTGTAATTGAGCATACGTATTACTTGGGTTAGATAAGCCATTATAAGTAAGGAATGTTAATAGATCGTTTTGACCAGAGTGACCCAGTTGATTAAAAGAGTTATCGTGGCTCATAGTTGTAAAGCTGCCAGGGAACAGCGCGTTATAATCATCGGCCCATAAAGTTGCTAATGACCCATCTGAGTCGTTAATAGCGTTTTTATAAATATCTTTAATTTCTACTTTGTATTGTTCATATTCGTAATCACGTTTAGTAGCGCGAACACCTGCTTTTACTTTAGAGATCCAGTTTGCACTGCTTAACGGCTCAAACATTTCAATATCAAAACGAACCGCTGTTTCATCATTATTGGTTTTTCTATCTTCACTTTTGAATGTTCTTAATGCTAAGTTTTGTGGATTAGTAAATGCAGTTGGATCTGAGTGTATAATGCTTGGTAAGCGATTACCGTCTTGTGAAAATGCGCCATCATATAAATGGTTTACTAAATCAACACCGCCACTGGCTTCAAACGTCGATTTTTCGATTGGACGCAATGTAAATTCTGAGTCTGGTCTTATGCTTTCAGAGGATGCAACAGCAACTTCACCAGAAATTTTGATGCTATCGGTAAGACTCCATTCTGCACCAAGTGCATTTGAAAACGAGTCAGTATCACGAAAATCACTGTATGTTTTAGGAATACCAAATTCGTTAGTTAACGTATAGTTATTTACGCCGTTAGCGTCTTGTGTGGTGTTTGCATCTGTTGATAGTGAACCTGCTACACCTAAAATAGAGTTACCAGCTTGCTCACCAGAGCGCTTAGTACCACTTAAATCAAGGTATACCATGCCATTACCCGAGTGTGGTGCCCACTGAAGTGATAAATTTACAGCAGTACGTTCACGTTTCTCTACATATTGCTCAATACTGTGCTCATCTCTGACGATGGCGTTACCGCTTGGTGTGTTTCCTTCTTGAGCGTTAATTACTATGTCTTGAGGTTTTACGCGGCTAGACGTTTCGTCTTGGCGAATTTCGCGATCTTGATATGAAAACATAGCAATGGCACCAAACGTGCCCATTTCATCAAAATCCCAATTATTACCAACAGATCCACTGAAAATAGGCGCTACGTTTTCGGTTTTATCTGCATATTCTGCATCTAATGACATGGCCGCTGTTAGTTTATCTAATTCTAATGGGCGAACCGTTCTTAAACTAACCGTACCACCCAGTGCGCCTTCAATCATATCGGCAGTTGGCGACTTAACAACTTCTACTGTTTTTAAGAAACTTGATGGAAAATCTTGAAGGCTAATGCCATCACGAGAATCGCCAATAGTAGAGCGACCATTTAATTCAACCCGGTTTTGCGGTAAACCACGAATCGAAACACTATCACCCACACCAAAGTCAGAATTAATAGATACACCAGTAATACGTTGCAGGGCTTCGGCAATATTATTGTCTGGTAATTTACCAATGTCTTCAGCAACAACAGCATCAACAATACGACCGTCAGTACGTTTAAGCATTGCAGCTGCTTTCATACTGTTAAGAATTCCTTTTACTTCAATAACCTCTATGTTTTTATCTGCTGTGGCTGAGGTGTTTTCAGACTCTTGTGCAGCTAAAGTAGATGATGTCATTAAAATAAGTGCGGCCGCGCTAATAAGTGCAGGATTACTTTTATGTTGTTTATTGATTAGTGAGGAAGTAATTCGATTAAGCTTCATGTATCTCTCCCGTTTGGGTAATTGTGTGTTGATGATGCGCTTTGGTTTACCAATTTTTCAGCGTTTTACTTTTTTTTGGTAATGCGTAAAGTGTGGTTAAAATTAGTCCAATTAAGTTTTAATTTCAAGCTTTGTTTACCAGTAATGTGAATTTGGTATTACAATTTTGGTTTCTTTTTGTTTAATATTTAACAAATTTAACAAGTTATGTTTTTAATTTATTTTGTAATCGCAGTTAAAAAGTTTAATTTAATGTTGGTATATAGGTTTGTTATTGCTATTTATTAATTATAATTTTTAAAAGCAAGGTGAGTTTAACCTTACTTATTTGGGAAGGTTGGGGTTTTAACCTATAAAAAAATTCATTGTTTTAGATAAGAAAGTGCTGATAAGTACCAAGGCGATAAAAAGAAATTAACTTACTGAGGGTGTATGAGGCGTTTATTTAAAATAAGAAATGTAAATTACTTACTGGTAATGGCTTTGTAGTTTTTATTTTAAGTTTAAAATGTAGTTGGTTAACCAATTTAGTTGCTAATATAAATAAAATATCGACTGGTAATAATAGTATAAAATTTAAATGCAGATGTACGAGGGGTTAATCGGGGGAAGTTCTTTTTTATGCACTTGCTGAGCGTGACATTATTTAATGGCTACTTGGGGGTAAACTTTTTAAGAGCAAAATGTAGATACTTTGCTATGTATGATGTGCAATTATTTTAGTAGGTTATTATTTTAGTAAGTTATTAGCACTTAAAAAGCCCGCATTATTAATAATGCGGGCTTTTCTTAATTTTAAATTATTAACTAACAATAAATATTTAGCTATGTATGCCAGTTATAATAGTGCACCTACTTTTGTAGTTCACCTGTTGATGATTCAAGGTGAGCACGAATAAACCATTGAAATTGCTCTAGCTCGGCTAGTTGGCTGGTGATCATATCCTCAGAAACCGGATCAAGATCAGCAAGCGTATCTATGGCTTTACGATGATCGCTATTAATACCGCTATATACATTATCGAGTGCAGTTAAATGCTCGGTAACGAGGGCTTTACCAATTGAGTACTCGTCCCATGTACGGCGATCAACAATTGATTTTGGCGTACCAACAGGTACTCCACCTAGCGTTGCGATGCGCTCAGCAATGGTGTCTGTCATTTCGCGTACAACCGCAACTTGTGGGTCTAGCATTTCATGCACGCCAATAAAATTAGGGCCAACTACGTTCCAGTGAATATGTTTAAGGGTAAGTTGTAAGTCAATTAGCGCAACCATACGATTGTCGAGTGTAGAGATAGTTTTTTCTGCTGAATCGTTACTCATACCTGGAGCGGTAAATTTAGCTGTTTTGTTACTATTACTCATAATTTCTCCTACTTAATTATTTTGCCTATTAATTACTATATGAACATACTTTACTTTATTTAAAGCAATCACCATGCCGAGAAGGGATTTTAAATAAAGTTGTTTATATACAATCAGATAGGGTTTTCAATATGAGGGGAAGAATGATGTTAAATATTACATATTTGAAAACTATGCACTTTTTTGTAAATTATGCACAGTGTAATAAATATAATAGCTAAAGGGCTTAGCTATTATATTTAATGCTAAGCCCTAAAACTAAGCCCGCAAAGTATTGTTTATTAATTTGACGAGTTATTCAATCCGCAGTGCCATACAGTCACTATTGCCATTAATAATCATGCTTTTATCGACTCGCACACCCGCACCAGAATATTTTCCTGCTGTGGTAAAACTGCATATTTGTACAAAGTAATCGTCTACTTTTGGTAGCGCAAATAATTGCTGATATATTTGCTCTTGGGATGCAAAGTGTCCGGCGGTTTCCTCAATGGTTTGTTGTTGCTGATCGACTAGTTGAATATTTGCTCCGCAGCGGCCAACAATGGGTTTTACTACATAGCCGGTTTGTAATAATTCATCACTGAGCTCAAACGCGGTATTGAGCAAATATTTATGATTAGGAAATAAACTCCACAGCACCGGTAAGATTGCTTTATTACTGGGGATCAGTGTCCATAGTGGTTCAAAAACCATGACATTTTTACGCAATAATACATCAGCCAACCGCGGGGTTGCTCCTGCTTGCCATTGCGGCTCAAAATTATGATTTTGAGCTTGATCAGCCTCGCATTCTTCACGAATTTGCTCAAGTGCAGTTTCCCACGACCAGGTTTTCCATACATAATTAAGTTTATTGCCATCGGCATCAATAATATTGCCAAAGGCATCCCAAGACAGAGTATTTAAACCAATAATAATTTTGCACTCAAAACCTGCTGCCGCAATTGTTTCTTTCATAAATAAAGCGTGGTAATGCTCTTCTGGCTCGTCATCTTGAAGAATATGAACTAAACCTTTTACTTCACTTTTTCGCCATGCTTTTACTAAGTCTTTAAATAAGTCTTGGCCTGCATCAATACCCGTTTTAACCCCAAAGTGCTTTGCCCATTTACCCTGAACTTTACCGCTTTCCATATAACACGAAGCGGAGTCGCAGTTGTATTCATACACTTTTAAGCCTGCGGGGGTTAGTGCAAAGTCAAAGCGACTGGTGATCAATTGATTTAAGCGGTTATCCCACGATTGACGAATTTTATTGAGTACTACTTCAGGTAAATTAAACTTTTTTAATAGCTCAGGGTGCTGTAACACATAATCGGTGGCATGCATAAATAAGCCATGCAGCTCATTAGTGGCGTGCTCAATGACTTGTTGGGTTGTGTGTGAAATAGTAAAGTAGCTATGTTGATCCTCTGCATTGGAGGTAAGCTTGTGGCCTTGCATCATGTCTACATAGGCGGCTTCGTCATCATTAGCAATATTTAACCATGACTTTGCAGCTTGGCCTGTATCGGCAATGTAATTAGATTTTATTGTAAATAAATCGGTGTTTATTTCAGTGGTAGGTTCTGCGTGTTCAATTTGATCAGTTTGGGTCATCCAGCCTAAAATAGTTGCATCGTTATAAGAGCATTCAATCCAATAGTCGCCATCTTTGGTTATTTTAGCTTTAAGCTCGCGGCACCAATTTTGACCTTGTGGCCATGTTTGATGGCCAACATTTTGCTCAGCAAGACGAATTTTATCAGGGTGAACTTCTACTACAATGGCAACATGGCCGGTTTCTTCAAACTCACCACCTTCTTCCCAAATAAGTAAACTACCAACTTGAGGGTGATGCTTTGCGCCATTTTTAAATGCTTGTAAGGGAAGTCTATTTTGGCTGTTAACTTCACGTACTGAGCGTAGCTCAAAAATATCGTAAGCCATGGCTATGTCATCAAAAATATAACCATGATTGAGATACATCCAGCGCCTAGCAAATTCAACGCACTGCCATTTATAACCCATATAAATGCCATCTAAATAACTGCGATAGGCACTGCGGTTAGGGTAAATGCTTTCGTCGGCAGAGTCATAGTCAGACGAGTAAACAGCAACATTACCAGGTGCGTAACCTAATAGTTCACCAAAATCACGAGCTGGAGTGCTAGTTTTCATAACAAGTTTGTTCAAAATAAAGGCCTATAATCTGCTGACTATAGGAGCGAAGTAGCTTGATAGCAAGATAAAATGCTATGCCCTTATTTAGGTTTTTATTTGCGACAGATAAAGACAGTATTAATTGAGTTTAACAGCGAGATATTTAATTACATCATCACTAACTTGCGGTAAAAAATAAATGTCATCATATTTAAAGTACTGCACCGAGCTAATAGTTACGGGCTTTGCTGCCGTTGGTAGCGAGTCGTAAAACAGCCCAAGCTTATAATTGTTGCTGTTATTTACTTTGATTGCTCGGTTAACCTGTATTTTAGGCGTATCTACTACTGTGTAGCCGTTATTTTCGGCAATATAATATACATTTTGATAGGTATAATAAGTGTTATTGCGATGCCTTAAACGTGAGTGGTATCTAGGCAGTGATCTAATATGTAAACCTCTTGGTGGCATTACCTCTCGATAGCCTCTGCTGTGTTTACGATAGTAAGTGCCATTATGGGTATTAAATACTGCACCATTAAAACGTACCGATACACTATTACTAGGAATATGACGTATCACTTTACCTGGTTTATGGTGTTTGTTATGTACATTTTGCGGATTTGCAAAGGCGTTACTTGAGAGCATAGTAAGTGTTAAAAACACTGCTAACAAAACAGTTAAGTTAATAGTGTTTAGCTTTATAGGTGTTAGTTTCACAGTTATTTGTTTCATAGTAATGTCTCGCTTATGTTTTTTATACATAACCGATATTAGAGCCTGAAACTGAATAGCAACTGATAGCGGCAGTAATTACACAAAGCTTTACATATGTTTACATAACTAAAATGCTTGTTGGTAGGGTTTTGAGCATGCTAGATGAGCAGAGAAGTGGTTGATTATGGGCTGTTTTGCGGGTTTTATATATAACTGTAGCGCAGTATAAAAAGCCCAGCAAAGCTGGGCTTAATTATTAATTAGTCTTACTGTGGCGTTTTCATTATTTTACTGGTGATCACACCTGAAGTAATAGAGCCTGACACATTAAGCGCAGTACGTGCCATATCAATTAATGGTTCTATTGATATAAGTAACGCAACAATTTCTATGGGTAATCCCATTGTTGGTAATACCACTAGCGCAGCAAAAGTTGCGCCGCCGCCTACACCGGCAATGCCAAAAGAGCTAATCACTACAATACCTATTAAGGGTAGAATAAACTCAAAAGTCATCGGGTCTATTCCCACACTAGGTGCAACCATCATTGCTAGCATTGCAGGGTAAATACCTGCACAGCCATTTTGTCCAATCGTAGCACCAAAAGAGGCTGATAAATTAGCAATAGCTGGGGGAACTTTAAGTTGGTTTACTTGTGTATCTATGTTCATTGGAATTGATGCCGCTGAACTGCGCGAACTAAAAGCAAAGGTCATTACTGGCCAAATCTTAGTAAAATAATGTTTTGGACTAACCCCAACTAGGCTTAACAGTATGCCGTGCACAACAAACATTAATAAAATAGCGACATAAGAGGCGATAATAAACGCCAATAAATTAAGAATGTCGTTACCACTTGAGTTTGCGACTACATTCGCCATTAATCCTGCAACACCGTAAGGCGTTAAAGCTATAACCATTTTAACTAAGCTCATTACAGTGGCTTGTAAAGCGTTTACACCAGTACGAATAGGCGCTGTAAGTTCGCTGCGCTCTATCATTACTTTACGTGCTGCAATGCCTATTAACACGCCAAAAATAACGACGGCAATAATAGAGGTTGAACGTGTATTACTTAAATCGGCAAATGGGTTTTCTGGAATAAAGCTAAGCAACATTTGTGGCACATTTAAGTTAGTAACATTAGCCGCTTTACTCTCTAAAGTAGTCATTTGTGCCGCTTCACGAGTGCCGGCCACTAATCCTTCTACGCTTAAGTTAAAGCCATAAGTAACCGCAATACCAACCAATGCAGCAAGGGCTGTGGTAACCAGTAAAATAGAAATACTTACAAATGAAATCTTACCTAAAGAGCCTTGGTTTTCAAGTTTGACTACCGCGGCAATCATAAACACTAATACCAAAGGCATAATGACCATTTTTAATAGCCCAACATAGCCTTTACCAACGACGGCAACCCAACTTAAAACATGGTTAATAACTTGGGGTTGTTCGGCAAATAAAAACTGTAAAGCCAAACCAAAAGCACTGCCCAGTACTAGGCCAAATAAAACGGTGCGTGATAACGTTTTACTTTTTTGCGAAAAAAGATAAATCGCGAATAACAGACCAACAAACAATGCCAGCATTAATAGTACAGCAAGCGACATAATATCCTCTTCATTAGCTGTGATTTAGCGGCGCACTTTAACGCTTTAAACTTATTTAAGAAAATACACTTTCGCTATGACTTAGAAGAAATTGTTATGTATTGCTAATATTTGGTTATAAGGGATGGCAAGCGTTTGTAAATATCTTCAAAGATGTATGGCTAAATGTTATATTACCAAAAGAGTAATCGCTGTAATTGCAGCAAACTAAACAAGTTTGTCAGGATATATGATGCCTAATATTTATATTATTTACCGTGCTATGTTTGATCATAACGGCACTATGCATACCATTGGTGGCATTGAAAACTATATCTTAAGTTTGTGCGATGTTTTTACTCGCCAAGGTTGGCCATGTCATATAGTACAACCGGCTAAAAAAGCGTTTACCTTAACTACTCCCCAGTACACTATTCATAGCGTTACTACCGGTTTATATCGCGGTAACTTAAAAAAAATCGCCCTTGCAAACTGGGTCAGTGAAAATGCAGACAAAAATAACGATATTATTATTTTTGCTACCGACTCTTATTCAGTAAAAATGCCTGATTATAAAACGCTAGCGATTCAGCATGGTATATCTTGGGATAAACCTCGCGCAGCAAAATCAGCCATATCACAATATTGCTCCTCGCTATTAAGTCAGTACAAATATTTATCCTATATAAAATCAGATTGCAGTTTGGTGTGTGTAGATCATAACTTTGTTAACTGGTATCGCACTTGGTTTAATATTGAGCAGCAACATATGAAGGTTATTTATAACTTTTATAGTGAAAAAATTAGCGAAAGTGAATTTGCCAAAAAATGGTCAGATGATAACGCAACACTAAATATTATTATTGCTCGTCGTTTTGTTGATTACCGTGGTATTAAATTAATAGCACCTATTATTAAGCAGCTTTTACCGCAATATAATATTCAAGTAAGCTTTGCCGGAAATGGGCCATTAAAACCATATTTAACAGAACTATTTGCTAATGAAGTAAAAGTGAAATTAATGCAGTACGGACCAAATGAAAGCTTTAGCGTACATAAACGCCAACACATTGCCATTATTCCAACACTAGGTTCAGAAGGTACTTCGTTATCTATGATAGAGGCAATGGCCGCAGGTTGTATGGTTATAAGTAGTAACGTTGGAGGCTTATCTAATCTTATAATTAATGGTTTTAATGGTCGATTAGTGATGCCTAATACTGCCGAGTTTACCCAAGCGCTAACAACTAGCTTGAATGACTATCAGCAAAGTAAAACGTTGGCATATAACGGGTTAACATCAATAGCGAAAGTGTGCTCTAAAGAAAATTGGGCGCAAGATTGGATTGATATGATCAAACATAAACAAGGCTAATATGCAGTGCATTTGGCATTAATTGCACCGTTATTTATGAAAGCACTTAACTAAATGTTAGGTGCTTTTTTGTTTGTACGTAAATTAGTTATTTTAAGTGGTATTAATCTAAAATAGGTTTGCTATGAATACGTGAACTTTTAAACAGGGCTTT
Source organism: Pseudoalteromonas sp. SG44-5 (assembly GCF_014164175.1). Lineage (NCBI taxonomy): Bacteria > Pseudomonadati > Pseudomonadota > Gammaproteobacteria > Alteromonadales > Pseudoalteromonadaceae > Pseudoalteromonas > Pseudoalteromonas sp. SG44-5. Next base: position 155,579 of record NZ_JACJES010000006.1, read on the forward strand.
ATTGCCTGTATCGGCTTCGGCCCAAAAGTTGATATTAAATTGCGCGTCGTCGCTTAGCTCTACTTTATGCCAGTATTGTGGCGGGCTGGTAGCAAATTGCCCCGCGTTAATTACAATAGTTTGCTCAGGCTCTGTGGCGGCTTCATTTGCAAATCCGTAAAAGGTAACAGTGCCTTGCATAACGCAAATTTGGCCAAACACACCCTCGGCTGTGTTGTGGTGAGTAAGTAACGCTTTTGGAATGTTATCTTTAGTAAAAAAGTGAGTGGAGCGTTTTATTTTCCAGTGACTTGGTATAGTTAAGTGACTCATAACAATTCCTTTTTTGTATTAGTGAAACAAATATAAAAGTTTAAATCATTTCAGCATCAATATGGCGCATTAAATTAGTTACCCAATTAATATACTGACGGTGTATTTTACTACCGTTGTAATTAAGGTTAGTCGAATCTTGGTAATTGATAGAATAGGCTGTTTTGTCATAATTAATATTAACGATTAATTGATGAGTACGAATATTAAGAATTCCCTTTATTTTACCTTCACTAACAGGAGCACACTGCCAACCTAGTTGAATGCAGGCTTTTAAAATACCTGTTTCAACATCTGCTGTGTTATTAATTATTTTAGATGTTTGTGGAATAAGGTTTTGTTCAAAGTTTTTAATTGGCACTGAAGTTGAACAACCCGCGAGTGCGAATAACGCAGTGGCTATAAAAAGTGTTGTTTGTTTTTTCATGTTAGTCCTTTTGTTTAAATATGCAGCGTATCAGTAAATATTATTAAGTGGTAGATACTAGCAAAATTTACTAATAATTTTGCAAATAAGTGCCACTAATATTGATAAATAAATACGTGTTTATTTTATATTGTTTGCCACTTTAGACTAACCTTTGTAAGGAGAGCATATAACGAGGAGCACAACATGGCGGTATCAGCTATTCCAAAAGGGTATCATTCAATAACCCCTTATTTAATTATAAACGGTGCGCAACAAGCAATTGATTTTTATTGTGCCGCTTTTGATGCGCAGCTAGTTATGCAAATGCCTATGCCTGAAGGCGGCATTGCTCATGCAGAAATTAAAATTGGTAATTCACATATTATGATCTCAGATATGTGCCCAGATGTTTATTTTAAAAGCCCTACAGAGCTAGGCGGTACACCCGTAAGCATAATGTTGTATGTTGATGATGTAGATACGGTATTTGAAAAAACCATTGCGTTAGGAGCGAAAGAAATACGCCCCGTTCATGATCAGTTTTATGGTGATAGAGCAGGTACGCTGCAAGATCCTTTTGGCCACGTATGGACCATTGGCACTCATAAAGAAGACATTAATGAGCAAGAGCTCAGAAAAAGAATGGTAGATCTTATGAGTAAAGATCAAGATGCTTAGCTTTATAAAATAAAGGTAAGTAAACAAGGCTTTTACAAGCAGCTAATCCTAAATTCGTCATCTAGGTTTATTGGCAAAACCAGTGTATTAAATTGCCTATTAATAGCATCATCACACATATTGTTCAGTTCAGCGCTACCATTACTATACTTACTATTATATTCAACATGAAAAACAGCTTTATTGCTATTTATAAAAGGGGTGAGTAATTCGCACTCTTGATACTCGTAGCATTGCTCGTTTACTGCAAAATCAAAATAACTATGCAGCTCATTTACCTGATGAAGATTGTTTTTTAAGCCAACCGCCAAGCCACGAGTATGCGCCTGATTTGCTATAAAGCGAGTAAATACAAGCTGATCGTTTGCAGTTAAATTAAAGCCCGAATTATTCATATAGCCGTCAACGTTATCGGGCTCTACGCCATCACATCCTTTTTGTACTGCTAAATCTAGACGACTAGCCATTATTGCTTGCACATTAGGTGAGCGAATATCTAACCAACGCTCTCCTTGCCAATTAGCTAAAGAGTTACCTAATTCGTTGATTAAAAATTGGCTTTTATCACTTCGCCACGATTCATAAGAACCCGCTGAAAAATAGCAAATAACCCGCTTACCTTGAGCTTGTAATGTTTGTATTAACTGTACTGGGGAATCGAATAGGTCTATGTCGTAAATATTAACATTGTAGTTAGTATTTATTGTGCCAGTTAGCTGCCATTGCCAGGTGCTCCCCAATGCGGGTTTATACCAGTTACCGGTAGTAATAGGGGCAATTGCAGGCTCGACTTGGCTAGAGGAAGTTGCTGGTGTATTGTCATTTTCACCGCAGCTACTAATACTGATTAGCAGTAAAAATATAACACAGTGGCCTGCGGTTTGTTTATTAAATAAAGACAAAAACATAACATACTCAAACGGTATTAGTAGTTATAAATTTAGCTGAAAACTATTGATATTGCATTAAGGATGTCGATTTTTATATTGAGTATTAGGCCTTCCATGGCCTGCTTAAATTAAATGTTTTTATAGTATGGATAATCACTATAACCAACCTCTGTGCCGCCATACATAGTGGCTGCATCAGCTTCATTTAAAGGCCATTGTTGTTTAATACGCTCAGGTAAATCGGGGTTCGCAATAAAAGGCCGACCAAAAGCAAACAAGTCACCGTAGCCATTATTTAAAATACGCAGTGCTTTATCTACCGTGTATTTTCCTGCATATATAATTCGACCAGAGAACTGCGCTCTAGCTGCTTTATAAAACTGCTCAGGTAAATCAGGTGCGTTATTCCAATCGGCTTCAGCAATCGATAAGTAAGCAATACCTGCTTGTTCAAGTACCTTAATCGCTTCTATGTAGGTATTTTGTGGATCAGACTCGACCAAACCCAAATAAACGCGGGTTTCATCTGTGCTGCTAAAAAGTGGTGCAAAGCGAACGCCTAAGCGATCAGCGCCTACAACCGCGCTCACAGCAGCAACAATTTCTTTTAAAAAACGCAGACGATTAGTAAGTGATCCGCCGTATTGATCGTCACGCACATTAGTGTGCTCTGAAATAAATTGATTAACTAAATAACCGTTAGCACAATGTAGTTCAACGCCGTCAAAGCCGGCTTCTAATGCATTTTTTGCTGCTTGCGCATACATATTAACTAACTCGCTCACTTCATCAGTACTTAAAGCGCGCGGTGTACTTGGTTCACTTAAAGCACCTTGGCCTGGGCCGGTTTCAATAAACACCTTAACGTTGTCAGCTGTAATTGCCGAAGGAGCTATTGGCTTGGCTTCATTAGGTTGCAAACTGGTGTGCGATACACGGCCAACATGCCACAGTTGAGCAAATATAATGCCCCCTTTAGCATGCACAGCTTGAGTTACTTTTTTCCAACCTTCAATTTGCGCCGCAGAATGTATACCTGGAGTCCATGCATAGCCTTGACCTCTTGGCTCTATTTGCGTGCCTTCGGTAACCATAAAACCAGCGCTGGCACGCTGCGCATAATAGGTTGCCATTAAGTCGTTAGGAATATTATCTGGTTGGGTGCTACGAGAACGTGTAAGTGGTGGCATTACTATACGGTTTTTAAGTGTATAAGGGCCAAGTTCTACAGATGAAAATAACGAGCTGGTATCAGAAATAGATTGATTCATTAAAACTCTCTCTTAAAGCAAACTTAGTGGCTTATTACCTCGTAATTAACAAAGTAAAGTATGTTGATGCTTAGCTGTTTAAGCAATGTTGGTAAGCGTAGAGCTTTAAGGGTACAATTTGAAACAAAACTTTATTGTTTTAGATACAATTATGAATGGTATTAACCGACTCGATATTAAACAGCTTAGGGTACTAAATGCCTTGCTTGATTTAAAAAGCTTGTCGCAGGTTGCACGTAAAATGGGCTTAACCCAGCAAGCAATTAGCGAGCAACTGCGTAAACTACGTGACTTATTTGACGATCGTTTGTTTATTCGCCAAGGAAATAGCATGGTGCCAACGCCTAAAGCGTTATCTATGCAGCAACCTATTAGCCATATTTTAAAGCAACTTGAAATGCTGTTAGAGCCCGATGTATTTACACCGCAAACATACAAAGGTGTATTTACTATTAGCGCGACAGACTACGCAACTCAAGCCTTGTTACCGCAGCTTTTTAATATAACTAGGCGAGAAGCCCCCGGGTTAAAACTAATAGTGCGCGACTTTGCCTCAGATAATGTTAACCAGCTAATTACGGCGGGCGAGCTTGATTTACTGATTAGTTTTCCTGAATTTATTCCAGATAACTTAGCTTATGTTACTTTGCTTGAAGAGCAGCATTTATGCGTTACAGGTTGTGGCAACAAGCTAACAAATGAGCCGTTAACACTGGCACAAATTGCAGCTTATCCGCAGCTAGTGGTATCACCTTCGCGTGCCAATTTACGTGGTTCTCACGATCAGTGGTTTGCAGCAAAGGGCCTTAAACGCAATATTGTTATGTCGGTACCTAGCTTTTCGGCAGTACCAAACATTCTTCATACAACCGATATGATCGCGTTTTACCCGGCGCGATTACTACCAAACAATAAAGTACAAGAGCTAACCGTGGAAGCATTGCCGCCGCCTTTTAAAGTAATAGCTGCATGGCATCCACGTACCAGTGAAAGCCCAATTCATCGCTGGATACTGGAGCAATTAAAAGTAATTTGAAGTGTGAATAAATTTTAGCGAGCAACACTCGTTTTATAGTGTTACTCGCTAATATAGGAGCTAACGATAAAGTAAGCCGTAATTTTAGAGCTTACCTATCGACAAAGATCGCACATCGTTACCTGTTGGCGACTCATGTGCTTTAAGGTAAAACACCGGTAAAATAGCCAGTATATGGTCAAAAATATCAGCTTGAATACCTTCGTACTCTGCCCACACTGTGGTGTTGGTAAAGGTGTAAATCTCGATAGGTAAGCCTTTATTAGTTGGCTCTAATTGCCTTACCATTAGGGTCATATTTTGATGGATTTTAGGGTGTTGTTTTAACAGTTCTATTAAATAATGCCTAAAGGTACCGACGTTAGTTAAGCGGCGGCCATTAAGTAGGCAACTCATATCTTTGCTAGCGTTTTCGGCGCTAATAGATGATATTGTGGTATCTATATATTTGGTTAGTAAATTTGCTTTTCTAAGCTCAGTGAGCTCTTGTTCATTTAAAAAGCGCACACTGTTCATTTCTAAATGAATACTACGTTTTATTCTACGACCGCCCGATTCCGACATGCCGCGCCAGTTTTTGAATGAATCAGAAATAAGCGCATACGTAGGTATTGTAGTGATGGTTTTATCCCAGTTTCTTACCTTTACCGTGGTAAGTGCAATGTCAATTACATCGCCATCAGCGCCATACTTGGGCATTTCTAGCCAATCACCTACCGCTAACATATTATTAGCAGAGAGCTGAATACCTGCCACTAAACCTAAAATAGCATCCTTAAACACCAACAGCATAACGGCTGATAACGCACCTAAACCACTTAATAAAATTAATGGTGATTTATTCATTAATAACGACACAGCTAAAATACCGGTTAATACACTGGCAATTAACTTAATGGTTTGTAATAACCCTCGTATCGGGAAGTGGGCTCTGACTGCGCGCCTATCAGAAATAACCTGAAAAATATCGAGCAACGAAAACAGTGATAGTAAAGAGAAGAGAATGATCCATTGGTCGGTAACCATTTCAATAATATGTAAAAAGCTACTCCCTTCGGGGATCCAAAGCCTAGCTTGAATAACGACAACCGCACCTTGAATTACAAAAGAGATATGTTTTGCAAGTTTAAATGCTAAATCGGCGGGAGTTTTTGCATCAGGCTGAACAATTCTTTCGCTAAAGCGACCTTTAAGAAAGTGCTTAGCTGAGTTTCTGATAATTAAATGTAAAATTATGGCAAAAATGGCGAGCCAGCAAAGTACTAAAATGTCGTACCATAAAAGAGGGTTGGCGGGTAAATATTGGCCAAACCACCCCAGTAAATACTCACGTAGTTCAGCTCTTATATCTGTCATTTAATCTCCGTTTACATCATAAAGTTATTTATTTATTCCAAGGTTATTTAAGCAGAAGGCGTAGTTAAAGTCTATCTTCACTCGGTGCCGATAGACTTTAACTATAAACAGTTCGTTTTATTTTTCAGCAAGTTGTTCACTTAACTCGGCAAAAATACTGGGGTCGTCAATAGTCGATGGAATTTGCAGTTCTTCGCCATCAATAAGCTGGCGTAAGTTTTTGCGTAAAATTTTCCCTGAGCGTGTTTTAGGTAAGCGCTCAACACACATAATATTTTTTAAACACGCGATAGCACCAATTTGGTTACGTACAGATTGCACAAGCTGTTGTTGTACTTCTTGGTGAGAGCCGGTAAAACCGTCTTTCAGTACTATCATCGCCATTGGGTTTTGCCCTTTAAGCGCATCGTTTACACCAAATACAGCACATTCTGCAACCGCAGGGTGGGCGGCAACAATTTCTTCCATTTCGCCGGTAGATAGCCTGTGGCCAGCAACGTTAATTACATCATCGGTACGACCCATAATAAATAAGTAGCCGTCTTCGTCTATGTAGCCACCGTCTCCCGACAGGTAATAGCCTTCATATTCGCTCAGGTAACCTTGTTTATAGCGCTCGGTATTTTGCCAAATTGTAGACAAGCAACCCGGCGGTAAGGGCAGTTTTATTACTACTGCGCCACTTTCGTTAGGGGCACATTCTTCGCCTTCCATATTTAAAATACGTACGTCAAAGCCCGGTGTAGGAACGGTTGAACTACCTGCTTTGGTTTCTAAGTGTTCAATGCCAATAGGGTTGCAAGCAATAGCCCAGCCGGTTTCTGTTTGCCACCAATGATCGAGCACAGGTAGGCCGGTTTTTTCTTTTAACCAACCGTAAGTAGCGGCATCAAGGCGCTCACCGGCTAAAAATAACCGTTTTAAGCTAGATGTATCATATTTTTTAAAACCCTCAGCTTCAGGGTCTTCTTTTTTAATTGCTCTAAATGCAGTAGGCGCGCTAAACAAGGCTGTTACCTTATGCTCCTCTACTACTCGCCAAAATGCACTGGCATCTGGGGTGCGCACTGGTTTGCCTTCGTAAAGTACAGTTGCACAACGATACATTAACGGCGCATATACTATGTATGAGTGACCCACCACCCAGCCAATATCAGACGCAGCCCAAAAAACTTCGCCAGGCTCCATACCATATACGTTTTTCATGCTGTAATTAAGGGCAACAGCATGGCCGCCATTTTCACGTACTACACCTTTAGGTAATCCTGTGGTGCCTGAGGTATATAAAATATATAGCGGATCACTACCACTTACAGGTACAGGGTCAACAGCTTGTGCTGTTTGCATAGCCTTTGCCCAATCAATATCTTGGCCACTATTGAGTGTTGCTGTTGCTTGTTCGCGTTGATAAATTACGCAGTGATCAACTTTATGTGTGGCGCGCTTAATGGCATCATCTAATAAGGGTTTGTATTCAATAATATTACTTACTTCTACACCACAAGAAGCACTTAATACTAATTTAGGTTTAGCATCATCAATACGCACCGCTAACTCATGAGCTGCAAAGCCACCAAAAACCACAGAGTGCACTGCACCTAAACGAGCACAAGCTAGCATGCCAATCACTGCTTGTGGGATCATGGGCATGTAAATAACCACACGGTCGCCTTTTTGCACACCTAGCGATTGCATTACACCGGCAAACTTAGCCACTTCTTGTTGTAGCTGTGAATAATTATAAGTTTGTTTAGTATTGGTAACAGGAGAGTCGTAAATAAGCGCAGTTTGCTCGCCAAAGCCGGCTTCAACATGTTGGTCAAGTGCTAAGTAGCTAGTATTAAGCTGGCCATCATCAAACCAATGGTATAAGTCATCGCTGTCTTGTGTATAGGCATTTTGGGGTGTTTTATACCAAGGAATACACTTACTTTGTGCTAACCAAAATTCAGCTGGGTTTTGTTTGAAGGCGTTATAGTGCTGTTTATATTGACCTGACATAAATGATCCTAAAACTAAAAAAGAGTGTGAGAGACATTAAAAACTAAGCGTTTTTACTTAATTATTATATTAGACCTTGGTCGGCTAAAAGCTGAGCAAGGTGGTTGTTTTTTAGTTTGTTTTGCAAGGCCTAATTACGACTTAATACATAGCAAGCTAATTGAAATTGTTATGTTTTTATAAAAATCGTCAATTAAACTCTATTTGTACGGCTTTTTCTTTATTTTCGATAGAAAACTGGCTTGCTTAATTATCAAACTAAGCGTAAAATGCGCGCTCATTTCGGCTTTTAAACTATTAATTCCTTGCCTTAAACCGACCGGCCGAAACGGTAGAAGGCTCTATTAACCGTAAGGAATATCCATGCGTCATTACGAAATCGTATTCATGGTTCACCCTGATCAGAGTGAGCAAGTAACTGGTATGATCGAACGCTATACTGGTTCTATCACTGAAGCTGGTGGTGTTATCCACCGTCTTGAAGACTGGGGCCGTCGTCAACTGGCTTACCCAATCAACAAGCTTCATAAAGCTCATTATGTTCTTATGAACGTTGAAGCACCAACTGAAGTAATCAGCGAGCTAGAAACTACTTTCCGCTACAACGATGCAGTGCTTCGTAACTTAGTTATGCGTACTAAAAACGCGGTAACTGAAGCGTCTCCTCTTGTAAGAGAAGAGAAGAAAGAAGCACCAGCTGCTTAATTGTTTTGAGTCCTAGCATGGCGTTTAACTGGTGATGAATATAAATGGTTAGCCCTTTTATGAATCAACTGGTTTTATCTGGGGTAGTTTGTAAAACTCCCAAGTTAAGCCAAAGTCCTGCTGGTATAGCGCATTGTATTTTTGTTATTGAACATAAATCAATGCAAACAGAAGCAGATCTTAACCGTAATAGTTACGTTCGGCTTCAAGTGGTTGCCAGTGGAAAGCAAATGCAACAACAGACTCAACATTTGCACGTTGGGCAGGCATTGCAAGTGAGTGGTTTTTTAAATCGCCACGAAGGTCGTAACGGCCTTAGCCAATTGGTTTTGCATGCTCAGCATATCGAAAGAATTATTTGAGGAATTAATCTCATGGCACGTTATTTCAGACGTCGTAAGTTTTGCCGCTTTAAAGCGGAAGGCGTACAACAAATCGATTACAAAGATCTAGCTACTCTTAGAAACTATGTTACAGAAAGTGGCAAAATCGTACCTAGCCGTATCACAGGTACTAGCGCTAAATACCAGCGCCAGCTAGCAACTGCTATTAAGCGTGCTCGCTACTTAGCCCTTCTTCCATACACTGACTTACATAAGTAAGCAGCGGATTAACACGTTTTTAAAAGGTGTAGAAACATGCAAGTTATTCTACTAGATAAGATCGCTAACCTAGGTGGCCTAGGTGACCAGGTTGTTGTTAAATCTGGCTTCGCACGTAACTTCCTTTTCCCGCAAGGTAAGGCAGTTCCTGCAACTAAAGCAAACATTGAAACATTTGATGCTCGTCGCGCAGAACTTGAAGCGAAAATCGCTGATCAGTTAGTTGCTGCACAAGCACGCGCTGACAAACTTGAAGCATTAGCAGAAGTTACATTAGTATCTAAAGCTGGTGACGAAGGTAAATTATTTGGTTCAATCGGTACTCGTGACATCGCTGACGCTATCTCAGCTGTTGGTGTTGAAGTTGCTAAGTCTGAAGTTCGTCTACCTCTAGGTACTATCCGTGAGACTGGCGAATTTGACGTATCAATCGCAGTACATTCAGAAGTAACGGCTACTATTAAAGTAATCGTTATTGCTGAAGCTTAATTTTTAATTAAGCAAAAAAAAGCCGTGCTATTTAGCGCGGCTTTTTTGTGCCTAAAATTTAGCTAGCTGTAGATCTAAAAACACGCTTAATAAAACCTCTTCTAAATCATCTTTCCTTTTTGCAATTATTTTTTCATTTCATTTAAACCTTTTCAAACTGTCATTACGTCTAACTTATCAATACACTTAAATGCTAACCCAGTAATTATAATTTAAAGGCGACATTACGGATGTTACACGTTAAACCCGAACAGTCGCAATTGTGCGAAGCAGCACTCATTAAGCGTGTTAAGTCGGGGGATCAAGCTGCATACACACTACTTTATGAACTACACATAAAACGAGTATACGGGTTATGTTTACGTCTATTAGCTGATCAGTCGCATGCAGAGGATGCGGCCCAAGAAGTGTTTGTACAGGTGTGGCACAAAGTAGCGCAGTTTGATGGGCGCTCGCAGTTCTCTACTTGGCTTTACAGCGTAGCGAGTAATGTTGCGATTAATTACTTACGCAAACAAAAAAATTGGCTGCAAAAAGTGGTGAGTATTGAGCACAGCGGTATGGATGAGCAATCAGTTAACGACTGTAAAGGTTTAAATGGCCTAGATAAATTAATAGTAAGGCTTCCAGAGCGAGCACGTATGGTATTTGTGCTGTTTGCCATTGAAGGCTACAGACACGAGGAAATAGCCGAGCAACTAGGTATGGCTGTTGGCTCAAGTAAGTCGCAATATCATCGTGCTAGGCTGTTATTACAAGAGTGGTATGAAAATGAGTAAAGAAAATTTTGATGACTACTTAAACGAGTCACTCAATACACTTGATAAAGACATAACGCCACGCAAAAATTTATGGCCAGGGATTGAGCGAGCGATTATTAATGCTGAACGCTCTACACAAAAACACACTACTATTTGGCCAAAGTTAACGGCAGTAGCTGCATGCAGTGTTGCGGTTTTAATTGCAGTAAACATCGTTTTTATAACGCCTGAGCCAAAGCCTGCCGTGGCGATAAGTGATTACTTTTTAGCGCAAAAAAACAGTTTGTTAGTTGCGTATAAAAATCAAGACGCACTTACCAGCAATTGGCAAGTGCAATTGCAAGAACTCGAAGAAGCAGAGTTAGCCATAAAGCAGGTTCTTGAAAACGAACCACAAAACCAAGCGCTATTAACTATGTTAGCGCAAATATATCAACAACAACTTGATTTGATTAATAAGGTGCACGCACCTCGTTGGCAGCATATTTAGGAGCATAACATGAAAGCGATTTTACTAGGGTTGAGCTTATTTCCACTGGCGGTATTAGCGGGTGAAAAAATAGATAAGCAAATAGAGGTAGCCAATGGCGGCACTATTTATATTGAAAACCAACGTGGTGATATAAACATAACGGGCTGGGATAAAAGCGAATTTAAAGTGTCGGGCGAACTTGATGACAAAGCCGATGGCTATGAGCTTAAAACCAGTGGTGATAGAACCCAGTTTATTGTAAACATGCCACGTAATACGGATTGGGGTAACAGTGGTGATGGTTCAAAGTTAACTATATTTATGCCCAGAAGTAGTGCGCTTGAGTTTGCTGGTGTGAATGTATCTGTCAGTGCAAAAGAGCTACAAAACAGTGCAGAAATAGATGTGGTTAATGGTGAGATAAGCGCAAGTAATTTAGCGGGTAATATTAAACTTACCAGTGTTAATGGCGATGTAAAGGCGCAGAACTTAAGTGGTAATATTGTATTTGAAACCGTAAATGGCGAAATTAACGATAAAAACTCAAGCGGGAAGTTGCGCTTTAGCGCCGTAAATGGCGATGTTAAATCAAACTCAACGGCAAGCGATGTTCGCCTTGAAAACGTAAATGGTGATATAGACTTTACTTTGTCGAGCATTAAAAACTTACGAATTAATACCGTTAATGGTGAGGCCGAAGTGCATATTAAAGAGCTGCTAAAGGGCGCAGATGTTCGTTTTGAATCGGTAAGTGGCGATGGTGAATTTTACTTTGCGGCAGATGTATCGGCTAAGTTTGAAATTGAAGCGCATGCGAATGGCAAAATAATTAATAAAGTGACTAGCGATAAAGTCAGTAAAGCTAAATATGGCCCAGCCAGTAGTTTAAAATTTAGTATTAATGGCGGTAATGCTAACGTTGAAATGAATACAATTAGCGGGCGACTCGAACTTCATACTAAATAACATTCGCTACTGGCTATGATTACAAAAAGCAGGAAAAGATTTCCTGCTTTTCTATTTGCACAGCCCCTGCAAGTAGATAGAATAGGCACCATTGTATTTTAGTACTGTGAAGTCATGGCCAAACGAGATAAGCAAGTCGATACCCTTAAAGTTCCTCCCCATTCAATAGAAGCAGAACAATCTGTTTTAGGTGGCTTAATGCTTGATAACCAAGCATTTGACCGCGTAGCAGAGCTTGTTGTATCACAGGATTTTTATACCCGCACGCATAAGCTTATTTTTGAAGCGATGACAACGCTTGCTGAAATTGGCGATCCGATCGATTTAATTACTATTTCAGAGAGCCTAGAAAAAAATAATAAATTAGCAGGAATTGGTGGTTTTGCTTATTTAGCTGAAATAGCCAAAAACACCCCAAGTGCTGCTAATATTGACGCTTACGCAAGTATTGTGCGCGAACGTGCTGTGGTACGTGAAATGATTGGTGTAGCAAATGAAATTGCCGAAGCAGGTTTTAATACCGAAGGGCGCACCAGCCACGATTTGCTCGACTTTGCTGAGAGTAAAGTATTTAAAATTGCTGAGCAACGTACAAAAAACAATGAAGGCCCGCAAAGCATTCATAGCATACTTGAAAAAACAGTTGATAAAATAGAAGAGCTTTATCAATCACCGCAAGACGGTGTAACAGGTGTGAGTACCGGCTATGCCGACCTTGATAAAATGACCACAGGTTTGCAACCATCTGACTTAATTATAGTTGCGGCACGTCCATCTATGGGTAAAACCACTTTTGCGATGAACCTTGCAGAACATGCTGCAATGACCCAAGACAAGCCGGTATTAATTTACTCACTAGAGATGCCCTCAGAACAAATTATGATGAGGATGTTGGCGTCTCTTGGGCGTATTAACCAAACTAAAGTGCGTACTGGTCAGTTAGATGATGACGATTGGGCACGACTTTCATCAACCATGGGTTTGTTGATGGAAAAAGGCAAAATGTACGTTGATGATGCCTCGGGCTTAACACCTACTGATGTACGCTCTCGTGCACGACGTATTGCCCGCGATCATGGTGGTATTAGTATGATCATGGTCGATTACTTGCAATTAATGCGAGTACCTAGCCTTGCTGATAACCGAACGCTTGAAATTGCCGAAATTTCACGTTCACTTAAAGCATTAGCAAAAGAGCTAAAATGTCCGGTTGTTGCGCTTTCGCAGCTTAACCGTACGCTTGAGCAACGTGCCGATAAACGTCCAATTAACTCAGATTTACGTGAGTCGGGCTCTATTGAGCAAGATGCCGATTTAATCATGTTTATTTATCGTGATGAAGTGTACAACGAAGACAGTACCGATAAAGGTATTGCCGAAATAATCATAGGTAAGCAACGTAACGGTCCTATTGGTAAAGTACGTTTAACCTTCCAAGGTCAATTTTCTCGCTTTGATAATTATGCGGGGCCAGCAGTAGATGACGATTATTAATGCGCCTAGCTATAGCCGAAATTAACTTAACAGCACTTGCGCATAATCTTGCGCAAGTTAAGAGCTTTGCGCCTAATAGCAAAGTAATGGCAGTGCTAAAAGCCAATGCCTACGGGCATGGCTTAGTAACCATAGCGCAGCACTTAAACGATGCCGATGCATTTGCTGTGGCACGTATAGATGAAGCGCTGGCACTGCGTGCTGGCGGTTTAACTAAGCCAATTGTATTGTTAGAAGGCTTTTTTGATGAAGCCGATTTACCCATTTTATTAGCTAATAATTTTCAAACCATTATTCATGACGAAAACCAATTAGCAGCACTGGAAAATGCGCAGCTTGAGGCTCCTATAAACTGCTGGTTAAAAATAAATACCGGCATGCATCGATTAGGTATTGCACCTGAGCAATTTGATGAGTTTTATAATCGCTTACAAAAAACAGCCAATGCGAATAATACGGTTAATTTAATGACCCATTTTTCGTGCGCGGATGATGTTGATAGCAGTAAAACAATGCAACAAATAGCATTATTTAATCGCTTGGCAGAAAACGTTGAGCAGGCACATTGTTTATCAAATTCTGCCGGTATTTTAGCTTGGCCAAGTGGCCACGGTGATTGGGTACGCCCAGGGTTAATGCTTTATGGTGTATCGCCTATGGCAAATACCACAGGTAAAACGTATCAATTAGAGCCGGTTATGCGCTTAACCACAAAAGTAATTGCAGTGCGTAATGTAGCTGCCCATGAAGCGGTGGGTTACAGCGGGCGTTGGAAAAGTGATAAGCCGACCCAGTTAGCGGTTGTTGCTATGGGGTATGGTGATGGTTATCCGCGCCATGCGAGGGCGGGCACTCCGGTAATAATAAATAAGCAGCGTTATGGTATTGTAGGTAGCGTAGCTATGGATATGATCACCTTAGATATAGGCAATAATACACATAATATTAAAGTAGGTGACGAGGTAACTATGTGGGGGCCTGAGCTACCAGTAGAAGAAATAGCCCAGTGCGCCGATACTATACCTTACGAGTTATTGTGTAATATTACACCAAGGGTAAGCTATCAGTATCAGCGTTAAACTGCTGGTACTATTACTCTTTTATAAAGTAAATATCGCTAAAGCCCATACGGGCAAACTCTTGGTCGCGAAAATTACGCACCGACGCTGAGCCTTTCGAAGTCATTTCGATTTGCTGTACCATAGATAAATAATTAGTAAGATCGATACCCTCAGCGGCGGCAATTGCCTGATACATGTCGTGGTATTTATCTTTAGCGAAATTAATTTCGCGCGGTTGGTTTTTAAATGTATAGGTTATTCTGCGTGCCATATTAAGCTCATTTCGATTGCGAATTAGGGTGATTTTACACTGTATTGAATCACCATTGAATGATTTTTTTAAAATGAAATAATAAAGAGATAAAAATGAAATTAACAGTAGAGATCAGCAAATACCCACTTCATCAAGACTATATCCCGTTTATAAAAGGCTTTATAGATCGCTTAAACGAGTACGATAATTTAAAAGTAATTACTAATACCTTATCAACGCAAATTTTTGGTGATTACGATTTAGTAATGCAAGTGTTAAGTACCGAAATTAAACGCTCGTATGAAGAGTTTGGTAAAGCTATTTTTGTATGTAAATTTCTATCTGGCGATTTGTCTCCACAATAACGGCTAATATGCATATTAGTAGTAACACGGAACCACACAATATGGATTTTTTAACACAAACCTTAAGCGGTTTTACAGCAATGTCGCATTGGGAGTATATTGCAGTGGGGCTGTCTATGGCTTATTTATTATTAGCAATAAAAGAGAGTTTATGGTGTTGGCCAGCCGCATTTTTTAGCACCCTTATTTATACTATTATGTATTGGAATGGCGCGTTATTAATGGAGTCGTTACTGCATTTTTATTATATGTATATGGCGGTGTTTGGTTGGCTAGTATGGCGTAAAGGCAAAACTAACAACGATAGTTTAAGTATTACCTCATGGTCAATGAATCGTCATATAATATTGATAATAGTGACCAGCATAGTTGCTCTTGCCATTGGTTACTTTATGAAAAATTACACCCATGCAGACTTTGCTTACCTTGATAGCTTTACAACCTGTTTTGCGGTAGTTACTACTTATTTAGTGGCAAAAAAAGTACTCGAAAATTGGCTGTATTGGATTGTAATAGATGCCGCGTCTATGTATTTATATTACGAAAAAGGCTACTACCCAACGCTCGCGCTCTTTATTTTTTACACCATAGTGGCTGCATGGGGGTTTAAAACTTGGTACGAAGAGTACGAGCAAAAACAAGCTAAACCTATAGCGCAGTTATAAGACATTCATGCAGTCAATTAGCGATATTATCAACGGGTTTAATGCACAATTAACACTACTTAGTAGTGAGCGATTACATAGTGGTTTAAGCAATGACAACTTTTTAGTGCGCGCTGCGCTAAATAATCAACAGTATGCTTATTTATTAAAAAGTTACCGCGATCACTGGCCTACATTAGGCTTAGCTGCACAAGCTCGATTTGCACAGATGCAATTGTGCCCTAAACCACTTTGGTTAGACAAAGCTAACAGGCTCGCTATTTTTGAATACATAGAAGGCGACACAGCCCAAAGCAATTATACCCCTGAGCTAATTAAAAAGTTGGTTGGCTTACATTGTCATAATGTGGTTAGCGAGGCGATGAATATAAAGCAAGAGCTGGATTTTTATCAACATACAGCGTTATATCAACAATATAGCCAAACTGTAGGTGTGGCGGTAGCAGAAATAGAAAAGCTACCACGTGATGAAGGCTTTTGTCATAATGACTTAGTAAAAGAAAACATCATAGAGAACCCGCAAGGCATGTTTTTAATCGATTTTGAGTACGCCAAAACCAACGACGTTTACTTTGATTTAGCCGCAATAGCTGTAAGTTTTGAACTAGACAGGGAGGGTAAGCAACAGTTACTTAAAACCTATCAACAGCAGTTACCGTTTTCGCAACGCTTTTACTGCTCTATTAATAAGCTAGAGTATTATCAAGTAGTGTTTTTAGTACTGTGTGTTTGCTGGTATAGCGATCGCTCAATAAATGAAAAAGTGATGCCTCTGTGCGCGCAATTAGACGCATTAATAGCGCTGCAACATTAACTTATCTCTTTAGTGGCTAATTTTAGCTAGTGACCCACTTGGTTTTTAGCAACAAATAGCTGATTTACCAGCTACCACTAAGTCTTTTATTTAAAAGCGTTTAAATAATAAGCATATGAACGAATGGCGCTAGCATTTACCTTTAGATGTCTTTATCATTACGCATGCCAAAGCATTGATATCGCGAGTTGATGTGGCGGCAACAAATGTGCTCTCGTGGTGAAATGGATATCACGTGGCCCTCCGGAGGCTGAGTTGTAGGTTCGATCCCTACCGAGAGCGCCATTTGCATTCCTCTAATACACTTGCTAACTTTTAGTATTATCCTTTAAAAAATATTCATTATGACTTATCTACCAATTAAATGTGGCGACTACGATCAGCTTGAGCTTTATTGCATGCGTGCAAATAAAGTGGCTATCACATTAGATACCCAAACCTTAGTGGGTGTTGCTAAAACCTTAGAAAATATTAAAGGCGAAGGCGAGTTTTTGGTGCTGCAAGAAAGAGCCAACAAACAAAATAATAAAAATACGGCTAGATAAAATTAAAACGATTTCACTCGCTTAGTTTGTAGCTATTTATTACTAGTAAAAACTTTAAAAGTAGACATTTAAGGTTAAAAAGTGCTATTTAAGAGACACGCCTTATAATTGTAGAACCTCCCACACTTATGCTTATCACTTTACCTATATCTGAGCTTGTCCCTGGCATGTTTGTTGACAATGTTACCAAGCAGCATGAAAGCATTAGTAGTATAAAAATCAAAACCAGTGGACTAGTGCGTGATAAGTCAATAATTAAGCGTTTAGTAACAGAAGGGGTGCTAGAGCTACTCATTGATTTTACTAAAAGTGATGTTGAGATACCCGCCAAATACAAACCACAAAATAAAGCTAAAGTAGCTAGCAGCCAAGAAAAGCCAGCTAAAGCTGCTGTTGCTATAACGGTAGAGCAAGAGTTTGCAAAAGCGAGCGTAAGCTATGAGCAGCATAATCGCAAAATACAGGCTTTATACGGTGACTTAACAGCAGGGCTTGCGCTTAATATAAATGTGTTGGATGAAATTGCCGGTGAAATAGTGGCATCGGTATTTAGAAACCCCAATGCAATGACCATTCTTACCCGCCTTAAAGACAAACACAGCTATAATTGGCGTCATATGATCAACTGCGCCATTTTTGCAGCAGTATTTGCTAAATACTTAGGCTATGAAGAGCCTACTGTGCAGCAGCTTGCAATGGGGGCATTGCTGCATGATTTAGGACAGGCAAAGGTGCCGCAGGGTATATTATCAAAGCAGACTAAAGTCACTAATAATGAGTTTGCTGCAATAAAAAAACATGTTGTACAAAGTTTAGGTTTAGTTAAAGGCGAAAAAGGGATCACACCGTTAATGCTTGATATGATAGTGAATCATCATGAGCGATTAGATGGTTCGGGTTATCCGCGAGGCCTTAATGCAGAGAAATTAAGTCGCCCTGCACGTATAATGGCTATTGTAGATGTGTATGACGCGATAACAGCAGATAGGCCTCACCAAGTCGGTGACGAGCCAATAAACGCACTGCGTTATTTGCTCGCTAACAAACAACTGTTTGACGCTGAATTAGTACAACACTTTATTAAATGTTTGGGTGTGCATCCGGTAGGTACTATTGTAAAGCTGACCAATGAACGTTTAGCACTGGTACTTGAGGGCAATAACCTTAATCCCATTAAACCTAAAGTTAAACTATTTTATAATGCGAAGCATGGCCACCATGTTACGCCAAAAGATATTGATTTGAGCGACCTGAGCCAAGAGCTTAAAATTATTGCCAGCGTTAAGCCCCTTGATTATCAGATTAACTTGTCTCGTTTATTAAAAGAGCACTTACTTTTATAGCGTTAGTACATTTGCGTTTTTGGCTTTGTTTAGCCGAAATAAACGCACCTAAAAAGCAACTTGCCATTAATGTTAACCATAATAAAGTACCAAGCTCTACATGCAGCGCTAAACAGCAAAATGTTAGCGAGATTAATGCACAAGTAATAGCCGCCAACCAAAAGTGATTAACTGGATTGTCACACTGCCCAGCACGAGTACACGCACAATAGTTTGCTTTATAAAAACAAAATACACTTGCGCCACAAAAAATAAGCCCAGTCAAAATAAGTAAAATGCTCACCGTTTTCTCTCATCATCGTTTTATAGAGAGTGTAGATTGCAGCGCATTTCAAGTCAATCCAAATGAGAATCAATTACAATTAGAGCTTGTGCTCTAATAGCATACTTCTAGTCCGATGAGTTTTAATAAGTTGTTAAATGGTCGTTAAAAAACGTGTTTTTTACTGTTTTTTGACGTGTTTGTAGAGTTTTTTATAAAAAATTAATGTAGTGTGATCAGGTTTGAAATCCTAATAACAACACACATAGCTACCCAAACAATAAGTTTGGTTAAGGAAACAACAATGAAATTTACTAAAACTCTAATCGCAGCGTCGCTGGTACTTGTTTCAGCAGATAGTTTTGCTGCAGCATTTCAGTTATCTGAGCAAAATGCCTCAGGACTCGGTCGCGCCTATGCAGGTGAAGCTTCAATCGCAGACGATGCGTCTGTAGTAGCTCGTAACCCAGCATTAATGTCACTATTTAAAGAAAAACAAATATCAGTGGCGGGTATTGCTGTACTTCCTGATGTAAGCTTAAAAGGCGAGGGTGCTCCAGCGGGTGTTCCGGCATCAGCATTAAATGATGACAGCATTGCCCCTAATGCAATTGTACCTGCGGGTTACTTTACCATGCCAGTTAACGATAAAGTGTCTGTTGGCTTTGGTGCGTTTTCTAACTTTGGCTTAGCTACAGAGTTTAGTGATGATTATGCTGCAGGCAGTCTAGGCGGTGAAACTGAAATCGTTACTGTTAATATGAACGTGAGCGCATCGTATAAAGTAAACGAGCAGTTTAGTGTTGGTTTAGGTTTAAACGCTATATACGCTGATGCCAAAATTATTCGTAATGTAGGTGCTAACCCTTATCAAATACCAGCACAAACGCAAGCGGTTCATTTAGAAGGTGATGACTACGGTTTTGGCTGGAATATTGGTGCTATGTACCAGTTAGATGAAAATAGTCGTTTTGGTTTTAATTACCGCAGCGAAACAGATATTACCTTTGAGGGTGAGTTTTCAAGCCAGTTACCGCCAACATTAGGTGGTACAAATGGCGCTTCAATTCCTGGCAGTGTTGAAATCACGTTACCAGCAATTGCTGAATTTTCGGGTTCTCATCAGTTAGATGAAAAAGTGGGTTTACACTACAGTGTAATGTGGACAGGTTGGAGCAGCTTCGACAAGCTAGAAGCTGAAGTCGGTGCCCCAACGCCAGCATTTACTAAAGAAGAAAACTTCTCAGACTCAATGCGTTATGCAATTGGCGGTGACTACCAGTTAAATGAAGACTTATTATTACGTGCCGGTGTTGCGTTTGATGAGTCACCAGCTGATAAAAACCATATGTCGATTTCTATTCCAGATACAGACCGCTTTTGGTTCTCGTTTGGTGGTAACTACGCAATTGATCAACATTCAGACTTTGATTTAGGTGTGAGTGTACTACGTGGTAAAACACAAAACTTTACTGAAGATGGTTTCTCGTTTGAATCAAAAGGTCATGCGATCCTATTAGGTGCTCAGTACAACTATACGTTTTAATGCTTGCCTAGAGCCTAGAGCCTAGAGCCTAGAGCCTAGAGCCTAGAGTCAAAAAAAGCC
>NZ_JACJES010000070.1:0-357 GCF_014164175.1 Pseudoalteromonas sp. SG44-5
GGGCTTTCTACAATTTGGAGCCTGGCAATGTCCTACTTTCACATAGCAAATGCTACACTATCATCGGCGCTGTTTCGTTTCACTACTGAGTTCGGCATGGGGTCAGGTGGGTCCAAAACGCTATTATTACCAAGCAAATATGGTGCAAAGAATGAATGACAAGCACGTAGTGCTACCATTTTCTTTGCGCAAGGTGCCTCAATGATAACGCTACGCGCTAAGAGTCACCTCTTGAATTTGGAAAATATCTGATAATATTTTTTAAGTCTTTGCGTAAATATCTACTTTAGCAATATTAACTTCTTGCTTGAACTGTCACATAAAACGCGTTTGGCGTTGTATGGTTAAGCCTCACGG
>NZ_JACJES010000071.1:0-354 GCF_014164175.1 Pseudoalteromonas sp. SG44-5
GGTCACTCAGTTTTCAATTGAGACTCTAATTTGTTTGCCTTACTTAGCGAACTAAGCTTGGCTGTTAGAACTCAATCTGTACGAGTGCCCACACAGATGATTGCTTTATATTGTTAAAGAACGTTGCGACAATAAAGTAAAACTTTATCTCGCTAGGGCTGCGCACATTACGCTTTCCTATTTTTTTGTCAACACTTAAATGTAAACTTTATAAAAATCTAAATTTAAGTTTTACTCGACTCACTGATTGACTCTTGCCTCGCTAAGCGTTGCTGTCTGCCGTCTCAGTGGGGTCGCATTATAGGGCGCAGCCAGTTTTACGCAAGCGTTTTTTAAAGAAAACTTAAAATAAAA
>NZ_JACJES010000072.1:0-335 GCF_014164175.1 Pseudoalteromonas sp. SG44-5
ATTTTGTATCGACCAAACTAACCTGACGTTTTCTTGCGATAGCCATGTGACACCCTGCTTAATTATTGCACTAAACAGAGCATAGTTAATTACACTGATATTACAAATATTAAGATGGGTGTCTGTTCAATTTCTAAGTGGGTGTGATTACTCATTACTGCATACGCACACACATCGATACAAAATACGTTAGCGAGGGCAAGTAACTTGCTTTCAACCCACCCTCTGCGATGTTCATACGATTGATTAGTAAAGTTGTCTACGCCGCATAAAAATGCACGGCGTACACAGCGCGAAATACAGTGGTAGTATTTTGTATCGACCAAACTAACCTG
>NZ_JACJES010000073.1:0-314 GCF_014164175.1 Pseudoalteromonas sp. SG44-5
TCTGGGCAATCAGGATCTTTTTCTGGCTCTGGTTCTGGTTCATCACCCAATGGTTTTGCACACATAAATGTTGGCTCACTTGGGTCAGTTGGCTGAGGCTGAATAGGGACGGCAATTTTATACAAAGGTGCAGTTTCAGGAGGACAAGAATATTGATAGTCAGTAGACAATAACCTTCCGTTTTTATTGCCACCAGAAGTGAATGGCTTATCAACACCATACCATTCACAATTACCCATCTTGCAAGGGGTTACCTCGTACTCATATCTAAATGGTGTAACCCATACAGTATCACCAACTGATGACCAAGAACC
>NZ_JACJES010000074.1:0-278 GCF_014164175.1 Pseudoalteromonas sp. SG44-5
TTTTTAAAGCAGTCAAAAACAAAGTTAAATCAATTGCAACGCCAGCTTGCACGCCGAACTAAAGGTTCAAATCGCTGGCAAAAAACCAAACAACGCATCAACAAATTACACGGCAAAATCTCACGGCAAAGGCTCGACTTTGCACACAAAATTTCACGCCAGATAACCAATGAAAATGACATTTTAGTGTTCGAAGATTTAAACGTAAAAGGGATGCAAAAGTTCAATGGCAGCATGGTTGCCGACAATGTGATGGGCTTAATTACTCAGCTTTCAAA
>NZ_JACJES010000075.1:0-272 GCF_014164175.1 Pseudoalteromonas sp. SG44-5
CGGAGTGATTCATGACTGGGGTGAAGTCGTAACAAGGTAGCCCTAGGGGAACCTGGGGCTGGATCACCTCCTTATACGATTTAGAACTTATTTGTTCGTAGTGTCCACACAGATGATTGTTAATTAGTGCTTGTCCTTCGGGATAACTAATTAATATGCTCTTTAAAAATTTGGAAAAGCTGATAATAAAATTCTGATGAATAACATTGTTATTTATCAAGAGTTTTCAAAAGTAAAAAAAGAATGGTAGCAGTACCATTCAGTGCCATTTA
>NZ_JACJES010000076.1:0-270 GCF_014164175.1 Pseudoalteromonas sp. SG44-5
CTGCCGCCAGCGTTCAATCTGAGCCATGATCAAACTCTTCAATTAAAAAGTTTTATGTCTTTCGACAGCTCAATGAATTCTGAATTTATTTTAATATCTTTCGATATTGAATTGACTGTGCCGAAGCAACTTATAAATAAGTTACTTCTGTTGGTCACTCAGTTTTCAATTGAGACTCTAATTTGTTTGCCTTACTTAGCGAACTAAGCTTGGCTGTTAGAACTCAATCTGTACGAGTGCCCACACAGATGATTGCTTTATATTGTTAAA
>NZ_JACJES010000077.1:0-252 GCF_014164175.1 Pseudoalteromonas sp. SG44-5
AACGTTGATAGGCAAGATGTGGAAGTGCTGTGAGGCATTAAGCTAACTTGTACTAATTACCCGTGAGGCTTAACCATACAACGCCAAACGCGTTTTATGTGACAGTTGAAGCAAGAAGTTAATATGACTAAAGTAGATATTTACGCAAAGACTTAAAAAATATTATCAGATATTTTCCAAATTCAGTTAATTTGTAGTGATACGAATTAACGCCCTAATTTGCTTGGTAACAATAGCGTTTTGGACCCACCT
>NZ_JACJES010000078.1:0-251 GCF_014164175.1 Pseudoalteromonas sp. SG44-5
CCGTGTACGCTTAGTCACTTAACCATACAACCCAAACGGGTCTTTGTTGTGTGACAGTTTAACTTCGCCAGAAGTCAATATTGAATACTAAAGTAGATACCAATCAATCAACTCGTAAGAGTTAACTAAATGGCACTGAATGGTACTGCTACCATTCTTTTTTTACTTTTGAAAACTCTTGATAAATAACAATGTTATTCATCAGAATTTTATTATCAGCTTTTCCAAATTTTTAAAGAGCATATTAATTA
>NZ_JACJES010000079.1:0-242 GCF_014164175.1 Pseudoalteromonas sp. SG44-5
TGCTCTTTAAAAATTTGGAAAAGCTGATAATAAAATTCTGATGAATAACATTGTTATTTATCAAGAGTTTTCAAAAGTAAAAAAAGAATGGTAGCAGTACCATTCAGTGCCATTTAATTAACTCTTACGAGTTGATTGATTGGTATCTACTTTAGTATTCAATATTGACTTCTGGCGAAGTTAAACTGTCACACAACAAAGACCCGTTTGGGTTGTATGGTTAAGTGACTAAGCGTACACGG
>NZ_JACJES010000007.1:0-174339 GCF_014164175.1 Pseudoalteromonas sp. SG44-5
ATAGGCCAGCTATTGACGCGTAAATTCGCCTTGTTTTCACTGAAAACCTCTGGCTAGAGAAAATAAAATTAAATATAACGATGATTCAATATGTTAGTAAATCTCTTAACCAGAGTTCAGGTTAACTATTATGATTTACATACGTCGGCAACTGCATTTGCAAAGTATTCAATATTTGCATCACTCACGCCCGCTACGTTTACACGACTTGAGCCAACAATATAAATGCCGTACTCTTTTTGTAGGCGAGTAATTTGCTCTTTATTAATTCCTAAGAAAGAAAACATACCGTGCTGACGCTCAATAAACGAGAAGTCTTGCGCTATGTCTTTAGTCGCTAGTGTTTCTTTAATTTGTGTACGTAAACCATTTATACGGCTACGCATTTCATCAAGCTCTTGATGCCACATTTGCGTAAGCTCAGTGCTGCTTAAAATTGTATTTACAATGTCAGCACCATGCGCTGGCGGCATTGAATAAATACTACGTACAACACTAAGTAATACTGAGTTTGAAATATCAGCAGTTGCGCTGTCTTTTGCAATTAGTGAACACGCACCAATACGTTCGCGGTAAAGACCAAAGTTTTTAGAACATGAAGAACAAATAATTAACTCTTCAACTGCGTCAGCTAAAATACGTAAACCACGTGCATCTTCTTCTAGTGAAGAGCCAAAACCTTGGTATGCAATATCAACAAGCGGCGTAAAGCCCACTTCTTTTGCAAGCTCAGCAACTACCTTCCACTGTGCTTCGTTTAAATCCATACCACTTGGGTTATGACAACACGCATGTAGTAAAACCACATCGCCTTTAGGCACTTGCTTAAGTGTGTTGATCATCTCATCAAATAATAAGTCTTTATTTTCGTAATCGTAATAAGGGTATTCTTTTACTGTTAAGCCCGCTGCTTCAAATAAGCTAATATGATTAGCCCATGTTGGCGTAGTTACCCACACTGTTGCTTTTGGATTACAACGCATAATAAATTCAGCAGCAACACGTAATGCCCCAGTACCACCTGGCGCTTGCGCCGTACGTACACGGTTAGCTAGTAATGTTTTGTGCTCACCTAATAGTAAGCTTTCCATTTTTTGACAGTAATCTAAATTACCCGCTAAACCAATATAAGATTTGCTGGTTTCATTTTCTAAACGAAACGCTTCTGCTTTTTTTACCGCTTTAAGTACCGGTGTATTGCCTAGCTCATCTTTATAGACACCCACACCTAAATCAATTTTATTAGGGTTAGTATCTTGCTTATAGGCCGCCATAAGGCCAAGAATAGGATCTGTGGGTAATGGTTTTAATACTGAGAACATTGACTATCTCTTATCATTATTTAGGGGGTTGGTGTGAGCTTAAGCTTATCATAAAAACACGCTAGGTTGACTAGTGTTATTGGTACAAAAAAGTGAGGAATTTTAATACAGCATGCCATTAATACAGTTAATACCTTGTGCATGCAAAAAATCATTATTAAAAACCTCAACATAGTCTATTTTTGTTATTTAAACTAAAAATTGAGGAATTTTAATACAGCATGCAATTAGGACTGCGAGTACTTTTTCATCAAAAAAATCATTATGAAACGCCTCAGCATCAATAATTCCTACGCATTCACCACTCCTATTAAATAAAGGTAAGCACACCTCAGACTTAACCTTTGGGTCGCAAGTATAATACTCCCCTCCTTGGCTTAAGTATTGCTCAACATTATTAATAATACGGCCCGTTTTAGAGAGCGCAACTTGCACGTTGTTACTGCCCGCGGCAAAATCGGCTGTAAGCGGAAAAAGCGGCCTACTTGGCGCGCCATGATAAGCTAACTTTAAAAGCTGTTTACCCTGTGCAGTATCGTGAGTTTGATAAATACCATACCAATCAACCCCAGTTTGCTGCTGTATGTAGTTTACAATAGCCTGTAAGTTAGCAAGCTTAGTGTGCGTTTGCTCATTGTTAGTTACGTAAGCAGTTAACTTAAACGGTTCATCTTGCAGATAACCAAATAAACTACATGCTCCGCCCTCACCTAACTGTGGAATTTGATAATGCCAGCGAACTTCAGGCAAGCTAGTGCTTACAAGTGCTTGCTCAAGCGCTGTTAGCTCTGCTGAAATTAAACGGGTGTCTGCACTGAGTTGTGCTTGTTGTAAATAGGAATTAATCATTTGGCCATCCATACTTCTATAGTGTGCAAATATTAGCATGGATTTTTTTACAGTGCTAGCTCAACTTATAACACATTTCAACTTGGTTCCCACTGCTGTTATAAGTCACTCTCTGTGCTATTTCGTCAAGCAGTGACAGCCCGCGACCAAACTCAGCTGCGTCATTAAATAGGGTATCTTGCTGGTGAGTGTACCCGCAGCCGCTGTCGCAAATAATAAAGTATAAGTTCAAGCTATCAGGGCAGTAACTTACCTCTATAGAGAGTTTTGCATTACTAAGTTCTGCAAGTTTTTTTGCGCGCAATTCATAATATTTAAAAAAGCCATCATCTTGAGTTTTTAATTGTGAGTCTAATTTAAGTACACCATGATCAAGCGCATTATTGTATGCCTCCGATAGGAGTAAAAATATATTCGCTCTATGTGCTTTTAAGCCACTAATACTGCTGAGCATATTTACTAAATCATAAACCGGATCGGTGTTTTTTATTTGCTTCGAATCTAAACTCAATGACATATTAAACGCTAATTTAGAAAATGCCTCTCTGGGTTCCGGCTTTACACTTAGTGGTAAACAATTGAGTAACACTATGCTTATATCGTCTTGTTGTTTAGTACCATCAGCAAACTGACTTACGCTATTAACGATGTTTTCGCTGCTGATCATCGGGTTCATTTTTAAGGTTTCGATAAAGCGTTGTTCACTAAAAAAAACACCTTGTTTATTCGGTGTTTCAATTATGCCATCGGTTGCAAGTACAAGCCGTGTTTGCTCATTTACTTCAAAGTGAATAACCTCATGTTCAAACTCTTGATTGTTTAATATACCCAATGCCATATGTTGCGATTCTAGCGTTTTTTTAAGGTTACCTTGCTTATCTATTAAGTAAGTATCGGGAAGCCCGCCTAGCCATGCCGATATACTTTTACCAGATACACTTAGCTCTATAATAGTTGCAGCGCAAAACATATGTCCGGGCAGTAAATTGTATAATAATAAGTTTAATTCGCGGGCAATGTCGTGTAACGCCATACCTTTTTTAACCATAGTGTAAAACACACGCGATGCTGGTAAAGCGCCTATTGCCGCCGCTAAACCATGACCGGTAAAATCACCCAACATGCAATATAAATTACCTATAGGACTTTGCGCGACTAAAAACATATCGCCGTTAAACATGGTGGCAGGCGATAAATTAAAATCGAGGTGGGTTTTAAATTGATCTTGATTTTCGAGGGAGTTATTAAAAATATGCTCAATAATTTCATACTCTCGCTCACGCTGATTTTGATGCTCCTCAAGTAATATTTTTTGCTGGTTAGCCTTTTTACTTAATTCACGGGTCCTGCAGTGGGCTTTAATTTTGGCGTGTAAAATTACTTTTTCGAACGGCTTTTGAATAAAGTCATCACCGCCAACCGCTAAACAACGCTCAAAGCTGGCGTGATCATCCAGTGCCGTAATAAAAATAATAGGTAAATGAATATCGTTAAAGCGTTGTTTTATTATTTTTGCCGTTTCAAAGCCATCCATAATAGGCATTACTACATCAAGTAGCACAATATCAATTGGGGTTTGCGCGAGTATCTTTAGAGCGGCAACACCATTATACGCCAAAGAAACTGTATAGCCTTCTTGTGTTAATAGCCTTTGCAGTAATATTCGGTTAAGGGCTTGATCATCAACAACTAAAATATGCATCATTAGTTAATATCAAACTTCTTATCAAACCGAGATATTTGTAATATTTTTTTTAATTGTGGTTGGCAGTTGCTGATCTCAAATTTATTGACCTGTGTATCTATGCTTTTTTGCATATTTAGCAGCATACCTAATGCTGAGCTGTCCATGTAATCGGTTTCCCTTAGGTCGATAATTACTTTAGTAATGCTTTTGTCTATTTGCGCATACGCTTGGCGAAAAGATTGCACTAAATTAAAGTCAAACTTACCCTTTATATGTATTGTTAACGTAGCTGCATCGGCCGATATACTTTTAGTTAAACTCATATTATGTCCTATTAATATTCTTTGAATCAAATATAACTGTTTAAAACTAATTAGCAAAAATAAAAACATCAATACACAAATTTGCTATTATTTACGCCATTGTTTGATTCAATTTTTGTATAGGGTAATGATGAGCGATAGTCACTTAGTATATTCAACACAAACGGGGCGAATAGAGCAACCAAAACCAGAGAAAGAAGTTGCAGGTAAACTATTTAAAGACGGGTTTGTGCGTATTGAGCGCCAAACAAAAGGACGCAAAGGCAAAGGCGTTATGCTGGTAGTTGGAGTCGATCCTAAAGAGCATGATTTAAAAAAATTAGCTAAAACACTTAAAAGTAAAATGGGCCAAGGCGGCGCAGTAAAAGACGGTCTTATTGAAGTACAAGGTGATGATCGCGATAAACTAAAAGCTATTTTAGAAAGCTTAACCTTTAAAGTAAAAATTGCGGGTGGTTAAACCCGCAATTTAATTTTATTTTTCGTCCTTCGCCATTTGCTCCAATCGTTCAAAAAGCATGGGTAAATCGCGCTCTGCAATTGGCGGGCTAAAGTAATACCCTTGCACTATAAAGCAATTGTTATTTTTCAAAAACTCTACTTGCTCAACGGTTTCTACCCCTTCGGCAACCACATCGAGTTTTAGCTTTTGCGCCATGGCTATAATTGCCGCTGTTATTGCCATATCATTATTATCATCTGGAATATCTTTTATAAATGAGCGATCAATTTTAAGAATATCCACCGGAAAACGTTTCAAGTAACTTAATGAAGAGTAACCAGTACCAAAGTCATCTATAGAAATAGAAACCCCGAGTCCCTTTAATTCATGTAGTTGTGCTATAGCAGCTTCTACATTGCCCATCAGCATACTTTCGGTTAATTCTAAATGTAGGCTTTTAGCCGACACCTGTGTACTGGCTATTATTTTTTTCAGTGTAGGTAATAAGCTGGCATCTTTAAACTGTCTGGCCGATAAGTTAATCGCAATATTACTCGCTCTACCTTGGCGCTCTAACTTAACTGCAAAATTACATGCTTGGTGTAATACCCACTCTCCCAGTTCAACAATTAAACCGGTAGCTTCTGCAATAGGTATAAATTTAGTGGGTGCAATCGCCCCTTCTGTTGGATGAAACCAGCGTAACAATGCTTCGTAACCCACTATAAGCTGAGTGCGGCTATCAATCTGCGGCTGATAATAAACCGTGAGTTGTTTATCTTTTATCGCTTGGCGTAGCTCGTTTTCAATAAACAAGCGTTCATTTGCAGCAGTATTGAGCTCTTGGCTATAAAAATGAAAGGTGTTACGCCCTTTTGCTTTTGCTTCATACATGGCTAAGTCGGCATGCTTTAACAGTTGGTCTTCTTCTTGGCTGTCGTATGGGGCCATAGTAATGCCTATACTGGCACTAATAATAACTTCGTTACTGCCAAGTTGAATAGGCTCATTAAGGGTTTTTTGAATCGTATTTGCCACTTGAGTTGCATGCTCTTGATGCTCAATGCCACTGAGTAATATAGCAAACTCATCACCGCCTAAACGCGCAATAGTATCCTCTGCTCTTAGGCGTTGCTTTAATCTATTTGCAACTTCAACGAGTAATTGATCGCCTGAATTATGGCCTAAGGTATCGTTAATACGTTTAAATTCATCTAAATCAAAATAAAACAATGCAAAGGCATAATGCCCGCGTTCAGCGAGCGCCATCGATTTACGCAGCTGCATTCTAAAAAATGTTCGATTAGCAAGTCCTGTTAAAGTATCAAAATAAGCAAGCTGTTCCATTTTACGCTGGCTTTCTTTAACAAACGAAATATCCTGCGCAGAGGCTACGTAACTGGTAATTGTTCCGTCATCTTCGCGAATAGGTGAAATACTTAAAGAAACCCAAATAGGCGCTTTATTATTGCTTTCAATTAAGGTGTCGCCACGCCAACAATTACGACTGCGTAAATCAACATCTATATCATCAATTAATATAGCCATTTCGCTTGCAATAATGCTTAATAAAGGCGCTCGATTAAAATGTTCCTCTGAAAAGCTGGTCATTTCAAGCATTTTAGGGTTTACGTATTCAATGACAAAGTTTTTATCGGTGATCACCACACCAGTACCAGAAAACGCCACGGCTTTGGATAGTCGCCTGGCTGCTTTTTCTGCAATTTCTTTTTCAATAATACGCTGGTTAAGCCCATCTATTAGCTTTCTAATTTCAATGGTCATGTCTTTAAATGAGCCGTTGAGAGTGCCTATTTCATCTTTGTTTTCTTTTGGAAATTCTATTTGTAACTGGCCTTGACCAAAGTTTGTAACGGCATAAACCAAAGAATGTATACGCCTAAGTACTAGCTGATAAAGTGCTTGATGTAAGAGTAAGGCGACTAAAATGGCATAGAGTATAAATAGCCCAAAAAACTTCATCTTTAAATCTGCTAATGCTGAGAATGTTGAAGAACGTTTTTTATATACCCCTACATACCAATCTAAGCCATCTATTTTATGAATATTAATAATATGCGCTTCATTATTTAATTTGAATGAGTCGGCATATTCAGACCGTTGCATTTTAATCGCATCATCTACAATTACTTGTAATGTGGGATCAATAAAGTCCTCAGGGAGTAGTTTTTTACCTGCTTTACCATATTGTGCATAACTTGATTGGGTTAAATTGGGGTGCGCTAATAACTGCCCTTGGCTGTCAAATACCACTAACTGTTTTTCTTTTCCGCCAATTGGCAATTGCGATATTAATGTTTTTAGCGCGATGTCACTGCCAGTAACACCTAAAAACTCACCCTCTTTATAAATAGGAACCGTTAAGCTAATAGCCCATTTATGCCATATAGTATCGTAATAAACTTTAGACCAAACAGGCCTATGTTGAGGATTAGTAAGCGCCTTAGCGTAATTAAAGCGCGTACTTTGTGTAAATGTATAATTAGCTGGCGCATTTAAAGCCTCGTTAGGCGGCGCTATGCGAATAAAGTTATCTTTAGTAATAAGGTAAAAATTAAAAAAATCTTGAGTTAGTGGTGGCGATATAATTTTCCAGAGCGTTTCAGAGTCTGATATTAATTGTTTATAAAAAGGTGTATAGCTAGTTTGTGGGATAAATGCAGCCGAAAGCCCATCAGTAGAGGCACTGCGTATCGTACCGTCATTATTTAATTGCAGTGTATTTACTTTATTACTTATTAACGATGACTGATCACTAAATAGCTGCTCACCCACAACTATATTTGCTTGCTGAGCAACTTTAATTTTAGTGTTTAGTAAGTTTTTGAATTGTTTTATAAGTAATTCGTTAGATTCTTTTAATACTTCATGCTCTTCAAAAACCAGTTGTTTTTCTTCAGATTTGAGCATTAACGCGGCCGCACACACTCCAGCAATTAAACATATTGCAGAAATCAACAATGACAACTTGACGCTAAGTGAGTTTATCCCGAAACGAGATGGGGGGCGTCGATACACCACAGGCTAACCTTTTTATTATTAATAATTATTATTATTTGAACCAGTAATTGAAATATACCAGATCCAAGATCATATTTATAAATTATTTGTAAACTATATAAAAAAAACAAAGGGAACAAGACAAATTTATGCAACAATCACGGCCTATTACAAGTAAATCCAACACAGTTAACCTTGAAAATAGCCACTAGTGATAGATTTATTTTTCAGAGCTTAAGTTATTTAACAAAAGCGCTGTTGACATTAACAGTAACTCTCCATACATTATCATCATGAACATTACTTACGCAGTTACTTTTTTTTCGTTTTTTAGCTTCTTTATATAGAAGAGGCTGAACTGTTTGTGAGATAAAATCAATCGAATAGCAAAGCCTCCCAACCGGGAGGCTTTTTTGTTTTTGCTGTATGAACAGCATACTTTTGGAATGAGGAAAGCCAAATGAGCAATGATGTACTAAATACACTTCGACACGATATAAATGAGATAGATTCTGATTTACTGGTTTTACTAGCCAAACGACGTCGTATTAGCCATGGTGTGGTGGAATATAAAATAGCGAACAATAAACCGATTCGTGATGAAGCCCGTGAATTAGCACTTCTAGAAAAGCTGATAGGTTATGGGAAATCGTTAGGGTTAGACGCCTATTACGTAAATAATGTTTTTCAAACTATTTTAGAAGACTCTGTATTGCATCAACAAGCTATGCTGCAAAAAAACCTTAACCCAGATGCGTTAAGCGAAACCCATCGTGTTACGTATTTAGGTGGGCAAGGCTCATACAGCCAGTTGGCCTGTCATAAATACTTTAGCCGTCGCCCAGGTAAGTTAGTTGAAATAGGCTGTAGCTCGTTTGACGAAATTACCGGTAAAGTAGAAAACGGCCAAGCCGATTTTGGTTTGCTGCCTATTGAAAACACCAGTTCAGGCAGTATCAACGAAGTATTTGATTTACTACAACATGCACAAGTGTCTATTGTTGGTGAAGTAACGCACAGTGTTGAACATTGTTTACTTGCCAACCCAGATACTGAGCTTAGCCAACTTACAAAAATATTTGCTCACCCGCAACCGTTTGCTCAATGTAGCCGCTTTTTACAAGGCCTTGGTGAGCTGCAACACGAAACCTGCGACTCAACTTCAAGTGCCCTGCAATCAGCACTAAATACGCCAAATAGTGCCGCTATTGGCTCTGCCCAAGCAGGTAAAAATGTAGGCCTAGAAGTGATTAAATCTAACTTAGCAAACCAAAGCGAAAACCACAGCCGCTTTATTGTTGTAGCGCGTAAGCCATTACAGGTATCAAAGCAAATACCCACTAAAACCAGTTTAATTATGGCCACTAAACAGCAGGCTGGTTCACTTGCCGATGCATTAATGATTTTTAAACAACATAAAATTAATTTGGTTAAGTTAGAGTCTCGCCCTATGCCGGGTAACCCATGGGAAGAAGTATTTTACGTCGACTTAGAAGCGAACCTTGCCGACAGCCAAGTAAAAAATGCATTAGAGGAGCTAAAAGAATACACTCAGTATGTACGTATTTTAGGCTGCTATCAAAGCGAAACGCTCCAAGCTGTGAGTGTAAATACGCAATAACGCGCAGCTTATAATGTAAAAAGGGCTTAATTAAGCCCTTTTTTGTTTTTCTGTTTTAATCTAGCACTTTTGCGTCATTCGCTTTATTTAACAGGCTGCGACTTTGGGTTAAAAAGTGCGCTGTCGAATCTGAAAAATAAGCTTTTGCATCAGCAAAGGCATCAATAAGCGCGGGCTTATCTCCTGCTTTTAACTTTTTAAGTGTGTCTGCAAAAGTCTGTTGATACTGCGCCAGTAAGCTCTCTACGTTATCAAATTGCGCTAACATAATATCTGAATATAACTCTGGCGATTGCGCAAATAAGCGCCCAACCATCATTAACTCTAATTGATAGATAGGTGATGAACAGCTACGTAACTCCGCTAATGTATGGCTTTGTTTTGCTAAAAACTGCCCATATACAAAGGTGGTTAAATGGCGCATTACCTGAATTATTTGCATTGCTTCGTCATGTTTTTTCGCATCAAGTTCAACTAGCTGGCAACCCCACACTTGCAACTGTGCTAACAAGCCCTGTGCAACATCGTGGTCACGCCCTTCACACACCACCACTGTTTGCTTAACCCAGTGCGAAATATCTGGGCCAAACATAGGATGCAGCCCTACAACTGGGCCGCTATGCGCTGCTTTTAGTGCTTTAATTGGCGCTTGCTTAACCGATGTTATATCTACCAATAAACAGCCTTCATCTAACTTAGGTAGTTCAGCAACTACAGTTTCTAACGCATTAATAGGTACGCTTAATAGTACTAATTTAGCGCCTTTTAAAATTGCTGCAGCGTTTACTTGATCTTGCTTATCAAGGGTTTTCACTTCGTAACCAGAGCGCTGAAATTGCTTAGCAAATAATTGCCCCATAGCACCTTGCCCACCCACAATAACAATGGGTGATAAATGCGGTGCAGCACATGCAAGTTTGGCTTGCTGATTCTGATACGCTTCGCGCATCATACGCCTAAGAATATCTTCAACTAACTCTGGGCTTACTCCCTGATTAATTGCTTCTTGGCGCCTTGCAGCTAATAAATCAGCTTCACGATCGGGTGCATGAAGTGGCGCACCAGTTTGCTGCTTTATTGCGCCAATTTTTTGAGTAAGCGAATTACGCCTTGCCAGCAGTGCCACCAACTGTGTATCACACTCATCAATACCCACTCTTAACTGGGCTAAATCATTTATATCCGCCACTTGCATACCACCTTAAAAAGCAAAAACGCCAACTTAAGTTTACATTAAAGTAAACTAATCAATACGATAAATACTAACAGGATCAATAGCCTGATAAAAGACTAAATAAGTAAAAGGTTAAATTGAAAAACAATACTTTGAGAAGCAACGAATACCTTTAAAGTAAATATTAATTATTTACCCTAAAAGCCGCAGTCAATAAAAGTAAATTAGCAAGCTAAAAAGCCTGCATTTGTTGCATAGTAGAGTTATCACGTTTATTCTTATATTATTCATATAGTAATTAAAATAAACAGGATCCATAAAATGGAAGAAGTTTTAGGAACAGATGTAGACGCTTCACAATTAATAGACCAAGCCATATCACTCGTTATGACTTACGCACCAAAATTTGTGCTCGCTATTATTACTTTACTGGTTGGCCTATGGCTGATCAACCGCTTTGTTAAGGTTTT
Source organism: Pseudoalteromonas sp. SG44-5 (assembly GCF_014164175.1). Classification (NCBI taxonomy): domain Bacteria; kingdom Pseudomonadati; phylum Pseudomonadota; class Gammaproteobacteria; order Alteromonadales; family Pseudoalteromonadaceae; genus Pseudoalteromonas; species Pseudoalteromonas sp. SG44-5. The sequence continues at coordinate 10,910 of NZ_JACJES010000007.1, forward strand.
AGATAACCGACTAGGCAAAAAAGATCCAACACTAAACAAGTTTTTATGTGGCTTAATTAGCGCTGTAGTGAAAATTATGCTGCTTATTTCGGTGGCCTCTATGGTAGGTATCGAAACCACCTCATTCATCGCGGTGATTGGTGCTGCAGGCCTGGCAATAGGTCTTGCACTGCAAGGCAGTCTAGCTAATTTTGCTGGCGGTGTGCTGTTGCTAATTTTTAAACCGTTCAAGGTTGGCGATACTATCGAAGCACAGGGCTTTATGGGCGCAGTCGTCGAAATTCAAATTTTATACACGGTAGTAGATACCTTCGATAACCGCCGCATTGTTATTCCAAACGGTAGCCTATCGAATGCGACACTAGTGAACGTAAGTATTTATGACAAACGCCGCTGTGATATGACCTTTGGAATTTCGTATAACGACGACATAGATACGGCAAAAGCTATCTTAAAACGCCTGTTTGAAGAAGACGAGCGCTCTTTAACAGATCCGGCACCACGTATTTGTGTTGCCAGCCTTGGCGATAACTCAGTTAATTTAATGTTTCGCGCTTGGGTTGCAACAGGTGACTTATGGCCTTACTACTGGGATATGCAAGAAAAAGTGAAAAAAGCGTTTGATAAAGAAGGTATTTCTATTCCTTTCCCACAACGCGATGTACATGTTCATAACGTTAAGTAATTTGTATTGTGCATAGGTTCAACTAGCCTAATAACTTAGTCGCGGTAAGGTCGTATAAAGCGCCCTTACCGCAATCCTTACTGCCCATCCAATACCCCTTCAAGTTATACCTAGTTACACATGGCTCCACTTTTTGAGCTATTTTCATCACCCTACTTCCTTAAATAACCTGAGCTCCGGATAATAAACTTATCTCAAGCAGCTATTTTCAGCGCTAACTGCGTTGAATTTTCTTGCAAGAGGCCAGCTATTGACGCGTAAATTCGCCTTGTTTTCACTGAAAACCTCTGGCTAGAGAAAATAAAATTAAATATAACTATGATTCAATACGTTAGTAAATCTCTTAACCAGAGTTCAAGGTTAAATACTATAATTCATCTGCCAAATTTTTATTTTCTGTGCTTTATTTGGCTTAGGTATATTTAGCTTAAGTTTTGCTTGAGCAAAGTTATGCTCATACTGGCGTTAATTGGGTTATTACGTATTCTGCGGGTAAGTTGAAAAGGTGTTTAAAACACATATTGATAAAAATTTATCGAGGTGCACTTTGTGTTTAGCAATAAAGGAAGCCTAACTATACTGGTGAATATTACGACAGTGAGACTCCTAGTCCGACAGCTGTGGTTTAAGCTTTAGTATTTAGCCTGAAATTTTATGTTATAGAAACCAAAACGGGTTGCAACCCGAAGGATGCAACCCGTTTTTTTGCGTTGATAAACAGCGCGTATTAGTTAAGTTTTTCTCTAATACGTGCAGATTTACCAGAACGCTCACGTAGATAGTAAAGCTTAGCACGACGAACTGCACCGCGACGCTTAACTGTTACGCTATCAATAAGAGGGCTGTGCGTTTGGAATACACGCTCAACGCCTTCACCGTTCGAAATTTTACGAACTGTGAATGCTGAGTGAAGACCACGATTACGCTTAGCGATTACAACACCTTCAAAGGCCTGTAGACGCTCTTTAGCACCTTCTTTTACTTTTACCTGTACAACTACTGTATCACCAGCGCCGAATGCAGGTACGTCTGTTTTAAGCTGCTCATCTTCAAGCGCTTTAATAATATTTTGGTTTACTTTTGCCATTATGTTTCTCACTTTCCTAGGTGTAACTGTCTTCTAGCCACAAGCTTTTTGGTACTCTTGCTGAAATTTCGCGAGTAATACCGCTTGCTCCTCAGTCAGAGCTAGGTTATGCAACAAGTCAGGACGGCGTAGCCAAGTTCTGCCTAATGACTGCATAAGCCGCCATTTTGCTATCTCTTGGTGGTTTCCGCTGAGCAATACAGCAGGCACCTGTTTGTCGTCCAATGTTTCTGGCCGTGTATAGTGAGGACAATCTAACAAGCCATCCGAAAATGAGTCTTGTTCTGCTGATTGGTTATGACCTAATACGCCAGGCACTAATCGCGCTACTGCGTCAATTAATGTCATGGCTGGTAATTCACCACCACTCAAAATAAAATCACCAATTGACCATTCTTCGTCAACGTATGACTCTATTATTCTCTCATCTATACCTTCATAGCGACCGGCAATCAAAATCAGTTTTTTAGAGCTTGCGAGTTCGCTAGCTCCTTGCTGATCTAGTTTGCGCCCTTGTGGGGACATATAAATTACTTTAGCACCATCACCTGCAGCTTTTTTAGCCTCGGCAATCGCTTTTTTTAATGGCTCAACCATCATTAACATACCTGGTCCGCCCCCGTAAGGACGATCGTCCACGGTTCTATGCTTATCTAAAGCGTAGTCTCGCGGATTCCAGCAGTTAAAATCAATTAAGCCACTTTTTACTGCGCGACCGGTAACACCCTGGTCTGTAATAGCGTCAAACATGTCAGGAAAAAGGCTTATCACCCCTACCCATAATGAACTCGTTTGCGTCATTAAAACCCTGGATCCCAGTCTACGGTAATTTCTCTTGCGTCGTGTTTAACTTCGATAATAACTGTATCAGTTAAAAACGGAATTAAACGCTCTGCTTGACCAAATGCGTCTTTACTGTTTGCTTTAACAACCAGTACGTCATTTGACCCTGTCTCCATTAGGTCATCAACAATGCCTAAATCGTAACCTTTATCAGTTACAACCGACATGCCAATGAGATCTCGCCAATAGAACTCACCTTGCGGGAGTTCTGGTAATTGCGCTGAATCCATTGAGATTTCTGCGTGGGTATAAGCCACTGCTTCGTCTCGATCGTTTACTTGCGCAAATTTAGCGATAAAGCCTTTGTTGTGGCGACGCCAGTCGACCACTTCTAAGGTCTGCCATTTACCTTGCTGCCCTATCAACCACGGGCTGAAATCGAAGATCCCTGCGGGATCATCAGTAAATGAATGTACCTTAAGCCAGCCCTTTATACCATACGGGGCACCGAGCTTTCCTACGACAATTATTGATGAGGTGTTCTCTTGACTCATGGTTACACTTACGCCTATTAAGCCGCTTTACGAGCGTCTTTTACTAACTTAGCTACGCGATCTGAAAGAGACGCGCCCTGACCTACCCAGTGTTCAACACGTGGTAAATCTAAACGAATTTTTTCTTCTTGACCTGCAGCAATTGGGTTAAAAAAGCCTACTTTCTCGATGAAGCGACCGTCACGCGAGAAACGGCTATCCGCAACCACAATTTGATAGAAAGGGCGTTTTTTAGCGCCACCACGTTGCAAACGAATAGTTACCATACCGTCCTCTATAAAGATTGACTGTTTTCATTAATAAGATTTACTCCCCAGAATGGGGAGCTGGGGAATTGTACGAGTTTTTAGCAACAATGCAAGTAAGAAGTGATGCTAAAAGCCAGATTAGTAGGTTAAAGCGTGATCCCAACTTTAAATTAGCGTTAATAACGTTTAGCACGCATAATTTATTCAACAAAAAAGGAGCTATTTGCTCCTTTTTATATATTTTACATCGTTACGTTTAAGCTAACGCTAAACTCAACTTTAAAATTTAGGGCCACCGCCACCCATCATTCCCGGCGGTAACATACCTTTCATGCCGCGCATCATTTTGGTCATGCCGCCTTTGCCTTTCATTTTTTTCATCATTTTTTGCATTTGGGTAAACTGTTTTAGCAGTTTATTAATTTCTTGTACTTGCGTACCAGAACCTGCTGCAATGCGTTTTTTACGTGACCCTTTAATGATTTCTGGGCGGGCGCGCTCTTTTTTTGTCATTGAGCTAATAATGGCTTCCATTTGAATGAAGGTTTTATCGCCCATTTGGCCTTTAACAGCATCGGGTAAGTTAGACATACCTGGCAATTTATCTAGCATCGACATCATGCCGCCCATGTTTTTCATTTGCTTAAGTTGATCCGCAAAGTCATCAAGGGTAAAACCAGCGCCTTTAAATACTTTTTCAGCGACTCTGGCAGCTTGCTCTTTATCTACTTTCATTTCGACTTCTTCGATCAATGAAAGTACATCACCCATGCCTAGAATACGTGACGCTATGCGGTCAGGGTGGAAAGGCTCAAGTGCATCAATGCGCTCACCCACACCCATAAATTTAATTGGCTTGCCAGTGATGTGACGAATAGATAAAGCAGCACCACCACGCGCATCACCATCGGTTTTTGTTAATATAACACCGGTAAGTGGCAGGGCTTCGTCAAATGCTTTAGCTGTATTTGCCGCATCTTGACCTGTCATTGCATCTACAACAAACAAGGTTTCGATTGGGTTAATTGCTTTGTGAAGATTTTTAATCTCATCCATCATGTCGCTATCAACATGCAGTCGACCTGCAGTATCGACTAATACCACATCAATAAATTTCTTTTTCGCATGAGAAATAGCTGCGGTTGCTATATCAACCGGCTTTTGCGAAATATCACTTGGGAAAAAATCAACACCAACTTCAGCAGCGAGCGTTTCTAGTTGCTTAATTGCTGCAGGACGGTATACATCGGCACTTACTACAAGTACTGATTTTTTCTTGCGCTCTTTTAAAAACTTAGCCAGTTTAGCAACACTGGTGGTTTTACCAGCACCTTGCAAACCCGCCATCATAACAACAGCAGGGGGTTGTGCATTTAGGCTTAGCTCTTCGTTGGCTTCACCCATGGCTTTTTCGAGTTCTTCACGTACTATTTTTACAAATACTTGGCCTGGGCTTAAGCTTTTTGTAACTTCAACACCTACCGCACGCTCTTTAACTTGTTTTACAAAATCGCGAACAACGGGCAACGCCACATCGGCTTCTAAAAATGCCATGCGCACTTCACGAAGAGTGTCTTTAATATTCTCTTCTGTTAGGCGGCCACGGCCACTAATGTTTTTTAAGGTTTTACCTAATCGTTCTTGGAGATTCTCAAACATATTACGGTTCCGATAAGACGTTTATACCAACCCAATTAAAGCGCCTTTAACTCTGTGCGCTGTATTAATAGAATTAATATTATTAAATTTCAATTAAAAGCAGTATACCGTAAATGGTGTCTTACAATACAGTGTTCAAGTGCAGCTTGTTGAGTTTCTTTTTTTAAGGTCTATGCATTTGCTTTGCTATAAAATACAATGGCTATATAACAATCATTAATTATTTGACTCAAATTAAGTGGCCCAAGCACAATGCTGATTATTAGCTTAACTATTATTGCCAGTTTATTTTATGTGTTAGCAACGTCTTACGTGCTCTCACGGTTGTTTCATCAACAAGGCCCTAGCCAAAAGCTAACTATTATATTGAGTACTGTGGCTATTTTGGCGCACATGCTGTTGTTAGTAAATTCGGTTTTTAGAGCAGACGGACAAGATTTAAGTATTGTCAATGTGGCGCTTTTAACCTGCTGGGTTATTGTGATTTCTGTCACTACGGTATCGTTAAAGTTTCCGGCGACCTTATTATTGCCGGTCGTGTACGGCTTTGCTGCACTACTAACTATGGCAAGCTTGTTTATACCACACCATATTTTACTGCAAAGTATTGATGTTGATGTGGGCTTAGTAACCCATATTTCGTTATCATTACTCGCTTACTGTATTTTAATTATTGCTACTTTATATGGCGTACAATTTTACTTTATTGATAAGCGCTTAAAGCGTAAAGATTTAGCTATTGTACACAGCCATTTACCACCACTAATGGTGGTTGAACGCCAACTGTATCAATTGGTTAACTTAGGTACTATATTACTCACTTTGGCACTATTGTCGGGATTTGTATTTCTCGATGGTATGTTCGCTACTCAATTTATCCATAAAACGATATTATCGCTTGTTGCATGGTGTATTTTTGCTGTGATTGCGCTTGGCCATATGAAAAAAGGCTGGCGTGGTAAACCTGTGGTTATTGCTATTATGGTTGCTGCTTTTATTCTTACACTGGCTTATTTTGGCAGTCGTTTTATACAAGAAGTTATTCTAAATAAATTTTAACTTGACTCTACTAACTCACTCTAGCCTAATACACGCTAGTTTATAATAAAAGGATCCATCGTTGGACGCCATATCGACCAGTACCTTGTTTATCATTTTAGGTTTTTTGGTACTTTTTTCTGCTTATTTTTCTGGCTCAGAAACCGGAATTATGTCAATCAATCGTATACGCCTGCGACATCTCACCAAAGAGAATCATCGCGCTGCTAAACGTGTCAGTAAATTACTTAGTCGTCCGGATAGGCTCATTGGTTTAATTTTAATCGGCAATAATTTAGTTAATATTGCCGCTGCACAAGTTGCTACTATTATTGGTATTCGTTTATACGGTGATTTAGGTATTGCTGTGGCAACAGGTGCGTTAACCTTAGTAGTGCTTATTTTTGCAGAAATAACCCCAAAAACACTTGCTGCTCTCTACCCTGAAAAAGTTGCCTTCCCAAGTTCTGTTGTGCTTAAAGGATTACTAAAAATCCTTTTCCCATTTGTCGTTGTTATTAACTGGCTAACCAACGGCATATTGCGGTTATTTGGTATTAGTGCGGCACAAATAGATGAGCACAGCATGAGTAAAGAAGAGCTAAAATCAGTACTTAATGAGTCTGGTGCACTTATTCCTGCGCGTCACCAAAGCATGTTGACCTCAATTTTAGATTTAGAACAAGTAACCGTTGAAGATATTATGATCCCACGTAACGAAATTGTGGCCATAGATATTAACGATGAATGGAAACTTATTAGCCGCCAACTGACTCATGCACAACATACGCGTGTATTGTTATATAGAGATAACATAGATGACGCGGTGGGGTTTATTCATTCGCGTGATGCGCTTAGGTTACTTACAAAAGAGCAATTTGATAAACCATCGTTGCTACGCGCTGTACGTGAAATTTATTTCATACCTGAAGGCACATCACTAAATACGCAGCTATTAAAGTTTCAGCAATCTAAAGAGCGTATTGGCTTGGTGGTAGATGAGTATGGCGACATTCAAGGTTTAGTTACCCTAGAGGATATACTTGAGGAAGTGGTAGGCGATTTTACCACCACCCAAACTCGTACGCCAAGCGAAGAAGTAACCACACAAACCGATGGCTCGTGCATTGTAGATGGCGGTGCTAACGTGCGCGACTTAAATAAAGAAATGGGCTGGGAGTTTCCACTCGACGGGCCTAAAACACTCAGCGGCTTAATAGTTGAGTATTTAGAAAACATTCCTGATGCCAATTTAAGTTTGCGTATTGCCGGCTACCCTATTGAAGTACTTGAAGTAAAAGAAAACATGATAAAGCTGGTTAAAATACAGCCGAAAAAACGTAAAAAATAAACTAAAAAAGGAGCCAATTGGCTCCTTTTTTGTAGGCTAAATAAATACAACAGATGTTATTAGCCAAAAAACAAACGCTCTAACCACCCTTTATTTAAATCTGCTTCACAACGCTTTAACTGCGCACCATAACGGCTCGCACGGTGTTTTACTTTATTAGCCACACCCATTAACCATTTTTTCTTTTTGTAAGTACCGCGTTTGTAACCGCCCCACCCTTCGTGATAATTAAGATACTGACCGTAGGCATCCCATTTAGATACGCCGTTTATTTTATGGGTTTTATAAGCAAACCAGCCCATAAAGTCGATAGCATCATCAAAGTCGTCTCTATCGGCGCCACTATTCTTACTTTCACGAATATAATCAGACCAGGTCATCGTTTTTGCTTGTGAGTAGCCATAAGCAGAGCTTGCTCTACCGGTAGGAATAATCCATAAGAAATACTGCATTGGTGGAGCTGCGTCATGTTTAAACGAGCTTTCTTGGTACATCATGCTCATAAGTACGTGCTTGGGAGCGCCCCATTTTTCTTGAGCATCTTTGGCACCAAAGTACCAACTTCTTTTTTCTTCAAAAATTTTACAAATATCATCAGGCTGCTTTGGTGGAGCGGTGGCACAACCGGCTAAACTAAACGCTAATGATAAAACAACTACATTTTTTTTCATTTGGTTTATCTCGCTGAACTTTTGCAAAAATCAGTAGTCTGATTTTAACAATGCAGCAGAGCAGCATTGTTTCTTCCCTAAAATAATTACGCAGCTACCTTGAGCTGCGTTTTTTTTGCTTAAAACTAACTATTTATTTAGGATCAAAATAAGCATTTAAAAATGCGGTAAATGATACTGAGTCACTTTGCTCAATAGCACGCTGAGCGTCGTTAGAGCGTGTAACTTGCTCCTCTAACCATTGCTTTGAAAACACTTGATAGTCTGCAGTTTGATGGCTTTGCTTATACTTTTCAGCAATTGCTAGCGCATAATGGCCGTTATCTAGCCCTGAAGCTTCTAACTCAGCTACATAACGCCCAGAATATGTAAGTCCTGGGTTATTAATCCAAGTTGCCATGCGCTCAATAGTACTTGAATAATAACTAACGCCGTAGGCAGTATCCATGTATTTTGCCACTTCACTTAATTGCGAAAATATATCTTCACCCCAAGATTGAAGGGTACGCGGTTGATTAAAGTAATTAAGTTCAAGGCCTTTTTCTCGCCCTTTATTTACTACTGTATCAAGATTTTCTGTGCTGCGTGTTTGCTCTTCCCAATCCATTGCCGGTGAGCTTTTTAATAAACAATACGTTAAAAACACATCTAAAAAGTGGAACTGCTCTATATCTATGCCCACTTCACTAAATGGATTAACATCTAATGCGCGAATTTCGACATATTCAATACCGGCTCTAAGTAGTGCATCTGTTGGTGTTTCACCGTTTTTAGCATTACGTTTAGGGCGAATTGGCGAATAAAATTCGTTTTCTATTTGCAGAATATTCTTATTTAACTGTTTTGGATTTTCGCTGGTGTAATCGTCAAGGTTGCCGTAAATATCTGAAGGTGTGTTAATTGATTTTTTCAAACCAGCTACATATTCATCTAACGAGTTATACATTACACGCAGTGATGATTGTGCGCTATTGGTGTAACCTAAGTTACCTAAGCGCAGCGCAGTGCCTACTTCTAAATACAGGGTGCCTTTACCTAGCTTTTTAAATGGTAAATCGGTTTTTCTACCCTGTAAAAACGAACTACATAACGCAGGTGATGCACCAAATAAATAACTGATCAGCCATAATTCACGTTTAAAATTACGAATAAGCGCTAAGTAACCATCAGATATAAAATTCTCTAAACTAAGGTCGCTATTTTTTAGCGTATGTAATGACTGCCACAATGAATCTGGAAACGAAATATTAAAATGCACACCAGCAATAGCTTGCATCATACTGCCGTAACGGTTTTTTAACCCTTCACGGTAAAGCGTTTTCATTTGCCCTACATTTGAACTGCCAAATTGCGCAATAACTATGTCGTCTTGATGTTCAATAAAGCACGGCATACTAATAGGCCAAAGTAATTCGTCACCCATTTTTTCTAGGGTAAACTTTTGTAAGTCTTTTAATTGCTGCAGCGTTTGTGTGGACGATTCACTAACTGGGGTAATAAATTCAAGTAACGACTCTGAAAAATCGGTCGTAATTTGGCCATTGGTAAGCGCACTGCCCACCCCTTCTGGGTGTTTTTGTGCAGAGATAACGCCATCACTTTTAATTCTTAGTGACTCACGCTCAATACCACGTTTTATTCCGTTAATTGCATGTTTATGCTGCGTTACTGAAAGAGCGTCAAGCGCGTTTGTTAGATCATGTGTTGCCAAAAAATACTTCCTCGAGCCAAGTGGCTTAATCATAAGGTTATGGGGTCTAATTACCTATACTCAAGATAAATACTAAGAAAAAATACTATTTATAGTTCTATTGTATCTGCTTTGCTTTAAACACGCTTTATTTAACGCCATAAACGATAATCTTGCCATTGCTATACAAAATATACAATTGCTTTGCACTATTATTTATCTTATCAAAACAAAAACTAACCGTACTAAAGTAAATAATTAGCTAACTATTAGCCGTATTAGTCCCATACTGGTATGTTATATATAGCTTATATAACTTTAATCTTGATTTAGATCATAAATACAGGCAATAAATAAACTGAGTGACCTTCATAATGGGATTACCCTACTACCGCTTTATATAAGCAAGTATAATAGTAAGTATTACAAAGGATGATTAAAGAATAATATGCGTCGTAATCAAAGCTTAATAAATGAAGAAGTGACCTTCGAAGAACAACAAGAACTGGTATCAACAACTGATTTGCGCGGAGTGATCACTTACGCTAATCAAGCATTTTGTACTATAGCCGGGTATGATATAGCAGAACTTACTGGTAAAAATCATAGTATAGTGCGCCACCCTGACATGCCAAAAGCTGCATTTAAAGAAATGTGGGAAACATTAAAGCAAGGCCACTCTTGGCGCGGCGCAGTTAAAAACCGTTGTAAAGATGGCCGCTATTACTGGGTTGATGCATTTGTAACTCCTATTTTTGAGCACAGCCAGTTAATTGGTTATCAATCTGTAAGAACCAAATTAAGCCCACAGTTAAAACGCCGTGCAGAACTATTTTACAGTAAAGTAAATGCTAAAAAGTCATTCTTTAATTGGCGCGAACGCACAAGTTTAAGACAAAGCTTAAGTGTATTTGCTTTATTATGTTGGTTAGTTGCAACTGCTGTATGGGCTTCATTTGCTATTGCACTAATTAGCTTAGTGGTTTGCTTAGTTATACTTGCTTTAAATTATGATGAGCTAATAACAACGCCAAGAATATTAAAGCAGCAAAAACAACAGGCCGATTCTATATCTCGTTATATATATAGTGGCCGACACCCTCACAGTATTAGTGATTACAGAGAGCAAATGCTAAGCGCTAAATTACGCACTGTACTGGGGCGTATGAAAGACTCTACCTTAAGCTTTAATGATATTGCTTTAAATTTAGATCAACAGTCAACGCTCACAGAGCAAGGCATTTCATCGCAAGGCTCGCAGCTTGAGCAAATAGCATCTGCAATGGCGCAAATGAGTTCGACTATAGGTGAAATATCAAGTAACACCTGCACCACTGCCGATAAAGTAAGTGTTACTTATCAAAGTTGCTCCGATATAAAAGTACACATTGCCGATAATAATGCCATGGTTTCTGATTTAGCCGTTCAGGTAGAGCAAGCAGCAACAACCGCTAACAGCCTAGCTTCAGAAGCCGATAAAATTGGCCAAGTAATGAGTGAAATTGAAGGTATTGCCGAGCAAACTAACTTACTTGCGCTAAATGCTGCCATAGAAGCTGCAAGAGCAGGTGAGCATGGCCGTGGTTTTGCTGTAGTTGCCGATGAAGTAAGAGCGCTTTCATCAAGAACACAAAATGCCACTGCGCAAATTCACAGCTCAATAAAGGAAATTCAAGACACCTTGTTTAGCTGGTCAAAAATAATGCAAAACACGAAGCAACAAGCCGACAGTTGTGTAAATACTACAACGCAAACACAGCAAGAGCTTGATAGCATTTTCACTCAAATTAGCGAAATAGCGCAACTCGCTACTGGTATTTCGGCTGCTGCAGAAGAACAACAAGTAGTGAGCCACGACATAGGTACTAATGTAGAGCAGATTAAAAACTTAGGTGATGATAATTTAAACTTAAGTTTTAATGTTGCCAGGGGCGCTGCTGAGTTAGTTGAAGGCTCAAGAAAGATCAACGACTTACTGCTTACTTTTAAAATTTAATTGTCAGCACAAATAAAAAAGCCGCTATGTTAGCGGCTTTTTCGTTTTTACTTTATAACGCTTAACGGCTTGAAAACACTAAACCGTCGTCATTTGCATCAATTACAACAACACTGCCTGGCATATAATCACCATTGAGTAATTTTTGTGCTAATGGATTTTCAATCGTTTGTTGAATAGCTCGTTTTAACGGACGCGCACCATAAACCGGATCAAAACCACTTGCGGCAATACGATCTAAAGCAGCGTCGCTTATTTCGAGTAAATAACCCATTTGCGTTAAACGCTCTCGTAATTTGCTCAACTGAATGTCAGCAATCTCTTTAATGTGCTCGTTAGCCAGTGGGTGGAAAACAACGGTTTCATCAATACGGTTAATAAACTCAGGTCTAAACTCATTGATTAATACATTCATTACTTTTTCTTTCAAAGTAACGTAATCGTTATTACCCGCTTGCTCTTGAATTATATCTGAGCCTAAGTTTGAGGTCATGATGATAACGGTATTTTTAAAATCAACCGTGCGTCCTTGACCGTCGGTTAAACGTCCATCATCTAAAACCTGTAGCAAAATATTAAACACATCTGGGTGTGCTTTTTCTATTTCGTCCAATAAAATAACTGAGTAAGGTTTACGACGCACGGCTTCGGTTAAATACCCGCCCTCTTCGTAGCCAACATACCCAGGAGGCGCACCAACTAAACGTGCTACTGAATGTTTTTCCATAAACTCAGACATATCAATACGCACCATGGCACTTTCGGTGTCGAACATATAGCCGGCGAGTGCTTTGGTTAATTCTGTTTTACCGACCCCGGTTGGGCCTAAAAACAAAAACGAGCCAATCGGGCGATTAGGATCGGCAAGCCCTGCACGTGAGCGGCGAATAGCATTAGCTACCGCTACAACGGCTTCATCTTGTCCGATTACTTTTTCATGTAGCTTTTCTTCCATCTGCAATAGTTTTTCTCGCTCACCTTGTAGCATCCGCGATACTGGAATACCGGTCCAACGTGAGAGTATTTCGGCTATTTCATCTTCGCCCACTTGATTTTTTAGCAAGGTCATTTCTTGCATTTCTGCTTGCGATGCTAAATCAAGTTTACGCTCAAGCTCTGGTATGCGGCCATATTGTAGCTCCGACATACGCTGTAAATCGCTGGCTCTTCGAGCTACATCTAAATCAAGTCGTGCTTGTTCTAGCTCAGCTTTAATAACTTGAGTACCTTGTAAAGATGCTTTTTCGGCAGTCCATATTTCATCAAGCTCATTGTACTCTCCTTCAAGCTCGGTGATCAGCTCTTGCATTTCAGTACGGCGTTTTAAACTTGCTTCGTCTTTTTCTTTGGCGAGTGCGTTATCTTCAAGTTTTAATTGAATAATACGGCGCTCTAACTTATCTAATGACTCTGGTTTTGAATCTATTTGTAAACGAATAGAAGAGCCCGCTTCATCTATTAGGTCAATTGCTTTATCGGGTAATTGACGGTCACTAATATAACGATGCGATAATTGCGCAGCAGCAACGATAGCAGGATCGGTAATTTCAACAGAGTGATGCAGCTCGTAGCGCTCTTTTAGGCCTCGTAATATAGCAATAGTATCCTCAACCGAAGGCTCCTCTACTAATACCTTTTGAAAGCGACGCTCAAGGGCGGCGTCTTTTTCAATGTATTTACGATATTCATCAAGAGTGGTGGCACCTACGCAATGTAATTCGCCACGGGCAAGTGCCGGTTTTAGCATATTGCCTGCATCCATTGCGCCATCACTTTTACCTGCGCCTACAATTGTGTGTATTTCATCAATAAATAAAATCACTTGGCCTTCTTCTTTAGCCAGTTCATTTAATACTGATTTTAATCGCTCTTCAAATTCGCCGCGGTATTTAGCACCGGCCACCAGCGCGCCTAAATCAAGCGAAAGTACCCGCTTGTTTTTTAATCCCTCTGGTACTTCACCATTAATAATACGCTGTGCTAAACCTTCGGCAATCGCAGTTTTACCTACACCGGGTTCACCTATTAATACTGGGTTGTTTTTAGTTCGGCGTTGTAAAACTTGAATTGTTCGGCGAATTTCATCATCTCGACCAATAACCGGATCAAGCTTACCTTGCTCTGCACGTTCGGTTAAATCTATGGTGTATTTTTCAAGTGCTTGGCGTGTTTCTTCGGCATTTGGATCATCAACCTTTTGCCCACCACGCACTGCATTAATGGCCGTTTCTATTTTGTCGGAGGTGATATTTAAGGTTTTAAAAATATTACCCAGCGGGCCTTTATCGTCGCAAGCAGCTAATACAAACAGTTCGCTAGAAATATATTTATCTTTACGCTTTTGCGCATACTTATCGCATAAGTTGATCAAGGATATAGTGTTGTTCGATAGCTGCACATCGCCGCCTACGCCTTCCACTTTAAATAGTTTTTCTATTTCTTGGGAAAGCTTAGTATTAAGCTCGTCAGCACTAACACCTGCTTGTGCTAATAACGCGCGCACGCTAGAACCGCTTTGCTTTAACAAAGCATACATTAAGTGTACCGGCTCAATAAATTGATGATCGCGGCCAAGGGCTAAAGATTGCGCATCAGAAAGCGCAGACTGAAATTTACTGGTAAATCTATCTAAACGCATTGGGGTTACCTATTATTAAATTCATTGCTTAAATAATGGGTATGTTAGGGGGGTTGTTCAAGGTGTTGCAGAAAATATAATCATTATATTGATAAATTAGTTGCGCCAGATCAAACTTGCCATGCGTCCGGTTTGGCCGTCGCGTCGGTACGAAAAAAACTGTTCAGTTTGAGAAACCGTACAGTGCTCACCACCGGTAATATTTATAATCCCTAATTGACGCAATTGAATACGTGCAAGGTGATAAATATCGGCAAGGTACTTTTGGTTTGCACACGCTTTAAACGCTTTGGCAAACAAAGGGTTTTGGGCATTAAACAATGCAAACACCTCGCTACCTACCTCAAATTTATCAGCCCCTATTGCGGGACCTAACCAGGCACTTATTTCACTTTTTTTGGCATTAAAGCAGCTTAGCGTATTTTTAATTACACCTTGCTCTAATCCACGCCAACCAGCATGTATGGCAGCTACTTCTTTTCCATCTTTACTGGCAAGTAAAATGGGCAAGCAATCGGCGGTCATTATTGCCAAAGGCTGAGCAACGAGTTGTGTATATAGTGCATCTCCTTGATGGTGAGCGTTAAATTTAAATTGCCCATCAACAATGAGTACATCGCCACTATGAACTTGATCTATCCATACAGCACTATTTGGCAAATGCTTATCCAACAAAGCACGATTTTTTAATACCTGTTGTTTATTATCACCAACATGCAGCCCTAAATTTAAACTCTTAAACGGCGCTTCTGAAACACCGCCTACACGTGTGGTACTTAATGTACTCACACCTGTTATAGGGACTTGCCATGCTGCTGATAAAAACTGCATTATCTATCTATGTCAGGATTAGCTTTTGTGTCTTCACGCAGTGCCAGTGTCATAGCAACCATGTCATCTGGAATAGGTGCTTGCCATGTCATCATTTCACCCGTAATTGGGTGCGCAATACTTAATTTAACCGCATGTAATGCTTGGCGTTTAAAACTACGCAGCAATTCAAATAACTCAGGCGTTGCCCCTTTAGGTGGACGCGGACGGCCGCCATAAGACTGATCGCCAATAAGCGGATGATTTAAATAAGCCATATGCACACGTATTTGGTGAGTACGACCGGTTTCAAGGCGTAAACGTAAACGTGTATGAGCACGAAACTTTTCAGCAACACGGTAATGCGTAATGGCTGGCTTACCCTGTTCATGTACATCCATATGCGTACGTTGCGTTGCATGGCGGCCAATAGGCTTTTCAACCATACCACCAGCGGTCATTGTGCCATTGCAAAGCGCTTCGTATTCACGCGTGAAATTTTCACGTTTTTGCAGTGCGGTTACTAAATGCGTTTGTGCCGGAATAGTTTTAGCTACCACCATAAGGCCTGTAGTATCTTTATCTAATCGGTGCACAATACCCGCGCGAGGTACATTAATAATTTCTGGGTGGTAATGTAGCAATGCATTTAGCACTGTGCCATCTGGATTACCTGCACCAGGATGAACTACCAAGCCCATAGGTTTATTAATTACCAAAATATCATCATCTTCATAAACAATGTCTAATTTGATATCTTGCGCTATGTATTCACGAGGTGCTTCAATGGTTGTTTCAACATTAAGTACTTCACCACCAAGCAGTTTAGTGCGCGGTGTGTTGAATATTTCGCCATCAACGGTGATTTTATCATCCAAAATCCACGTTTTTATCCTTGATCGTGAATAATCAGGGAACAATTGTGCTAATACTTGGTCTAGACGTTTACCACCTAAATCGGTTGGAACGTCGGCTTGAAGAGAAATTTGCTCTGACATTAGTAATTTTACCCAATTTACCAGTGCAAGCTTTGCTCGACTGGGTTAGAATCGCTTTTAATAAAAGCATAATATAATACGCATAGTTTACTCGGTTTTACCGACTTGGCCTAGCCGTAGACAACGAAGGTAACAAATAAAATGATAAATAAAATAGGGAAACGTGCATTCGCCATTGTTTTTTCAGTTTCAGTGCTTAGTTTAGGTGCTTGTTCGTCGGCTCCTGACCAAGAAGACATTCAACGTGTACCTAATAAATCGGCTCACGCTTTGTATGAAGATGCCAAGCAAACTTTAGATTCTGGTTTATATGCACGCGCAATTGAACTTTTAAGTGCTATTGACTCTCGCTACCCGTTTGGCCCATTTTCTAAACAAGTACAAATGGATTTAGTCTATGCGCATTACCAATCGGGTAATACCGAGCAAGCACTAGCAACAATCGACCGTTTTATTCGCTTAAATCCAAATCATAAAGATTTAGACTACATGTATTACATGCGTGGATTAGTTAACATTAAAGCCGATAAAAACGCATTCCAAGAATATTTTGGTGTTGATAGAGCTGACCGCGATGCTAACCGTACACGTGTGGCCTTTACCGATTTATCAACCTTGGTTAAGCGTTTCCCACAAAGTGACTACGCCCCAGAGGCAAAACGTCGTTTAGTGTGGTTGTTAAACCGTATGGCAAGGTATGAGCTAAAAGTGGCCAATTACTATTATGAACGTGAAGCCTACTTAGCAGCTGCTAACCGCGGTAAGTTTGTAGTAGAACATTACTCTCAAAGCAGCTACTTAAACTCTGCACTTGAAATGATGGAAAAAAGCTACGATAAGCTAGGCTTAAGTGAGCTTAGCGAAGACGCTAAACAAACACGAATTTTTAACAGCAGAAATAAATAATTAATTAAAAAGGCGCTTACTAACTTGAGTAAGCGCCTTTTTAGCGTACTTGTTGTAATAAAGCTTAAATAGCTTCTTCATCTTCCTCTGCAGTACGAATACGCACAACACGCTCAACTTCAGTGACAAATATTTTACCATCACCAATTTTTCCTGTTTGTGCCGTTTTAATTATTACCTCAATTGCACGGTCAACATCATCATCGCCCAGTACAATATCTAATTTAACTTTAGGTAAAAAATCAACCATGTATTCCGCACCACGATACAACTCGGTATGGCCTTTTTGACGCCCAAACCCTTTAACTTCAGTTACTGTCATACCTGTAATGCCTACTTCTGATAGGGCTTCACGCACATCATCAAGCTTAAAAGGTTTAATGATTGCTTCTATTTTTTTCATATTAATTACTTTTTAAAGCTACAGTTGCCTCGATTTTAGACAATCACAAGGCTCATAGCAAACAAAGTGACTGTATTACGGTGATAAAACAATCTGTCATGCTATGATTATGCTAATAAAAATAGCTATACTAAAACAATAAGTAACCTACGGGATCAATATGAAAAAAACACAATACGGATTCACTTTACTAGAGCTGATGGTGACTGTGGCTATTGTAGGCATTATTGCCACCATTGCATTGTGGAACAGTAGCGACATGCTAGAGGAAAACCGCGCCGAGAACTTTCTATTAGAACTAAAACGTAATATTAGTTATGCACGCGCGCAAGCGGCAAGCACCGATGAAATAGTCGTTGTATGTCCTGCTTCTAGCGCTAATGTTGCAAGCAATCAGCCAACTTTAACTTGTCAAAGTCAATGGGGAGCGACGAGTAGTGTTATTTTATTTGTCGATGCTGATCGTGATGGCAACTACAAAAAAGATAATGATAGCCTATTGCGTGTAATGGAGGCCGTTTCTAGAAATGATAAAGTGGAATATAGCGGTAAAGTTAACAGCCTTCGTTTTAACACCAGTGGCCGCATTACCACAAGCCCTGGGGATTTTATATATTGCCCTAATAGCGATAACGAGAATAATAAAGCATTAACTGTATCTCAATCGGGCACTGCCTTTTACGTTGGAGACACCAACCTTAAGTGCAGTTAAAAACAAGCTCCATATTGTTATTTTTTGATTATTTACTAAACTAAAATAATCACCTCTCCATTTAAGGCTTCAGGGATGAAGTTAATAACATATTCAACTAAGCATAATGGTATAACCTTACTTGAGCTAATGGTAACAATTGCTATTGTGGCTATTATTAGCCAGCTTTCTATGTGGTTTTTTCCTGATTTTCTGGCACTAAACCGTGCTGATAATCAAGTAAACTTATTACATCGCAATATAAACTATGCTCGCCTTTACGCCATAGAAAACAGTACATACGTTACTTTATGCGCGTTAAAAAACAATGAATGTCAAGAAGGTGATTGGGAGGAGCAAATATCGTTATTTATCGATAACGATAAATCTACTTCTCTTAATAACGATGAGCTAATGCTAAGCACCTTTGAACACACCCATGAGTTTGATAGCTTAGAGTACCCCCGAGAGGCACTTACTTTTAGGCCCGATGGCTCATTAAACGGTTTTCAAAATGGGACTTTTATATATTGCCCTAATAGCGATAAAGCCAATCTGGAAGGATTGGCTTTATCTGTAAGTCAAACTGGTAGAATTCGTATTAAATCAACTGATAAATGCCAGAAGAAATAGCTACCTTCCCCAACAGTAATCTACATCGCCACTGCCAGTTTTTCCTTTAAGCCCAGTGTCGGTAATCCATATTTCTTTACAATTATTGTCCCCTTTCACCGAGCCTGCAATGGGCTTTGCTGTGATTGTAAAAGTATTTTTATCAACGACTTTAATCGTTAATTCAAAATGCCCATTCTCTGTTTTACTTTGAATCCCTAAATCACTCGCTAATTCTGTATATTCTCTGTTATCTACAAAGTACTGCTCTTGCTTATTAGCTGCATCTAATAATGCAGCAACTGCCTCTGCACGCGAAGCACGCTTCACATACTCTGTATAATTAGGCAATGCAATTGCTGCAAGTATACCGACGATAGCAACTGCTATCATCAGCTCAATTAAGGTAAATCCATGTTGCTTTTTATTCATTTAAACACCCTTAATCATCTTAATTAGATTTGATTTCGTCGTTTTCTTCGCGCTTATAAATGTAAGTTTGCTGGGTTTTAAAACCAAAACCGACAGACTCCTTATTTACTAATTGTATTTTTCCGTCTACTACTTTTAACCCCGGCCCAATAACATCCACTGGTCTCATTGGGTTTTGAGCATCTTTACCTTTTATACCCGGGCCAATTAAATAAAATTGGCTTTCCTGTTTTACATCAACGGTCGGGTTATCGTCACATTTACCATCACCATTGCCATCAGCACACGATGGTCCTTCACCAAAGTACAGTTGCGGGGTATCGGGTACGTCATAACTGGTCAAAAATTTCAGCTCGTCGTATACCTTAGTACCATAAAGTAAGTGAAACGCATACAGTGAGCCTCCACCACCACTAAGTGAACACTGGTTTACTGTTGCTGTATCTGAAGCCGGAGTAAACGAGGTAAAATAAGCCACTCCACCCACAACTGTAGCTGCGGCAAGTGATTTTTCACCGGTTGCTAATTCATACCGCCAACCTTTAACTTTAGCTAAATCAGCCTCTAGTTCAATAAACCCATCTACATCGTCTAATAAATTACCAAATGGGTCGCTATTCATCAGCATTAAATCAGATGCCTTGATTGTTGCTGGTGCCCCTGTTTTAAATGACTTAGTCACTGTATTTTCATCTCGAATCATAAATAACTGATCTTGCTCATTAGTATCAGTCGGTTTAGAGCGATTACCACTACCTATAACTATGGCATCGTAAGGCGTATCTAAGCGCGTGGTAACTACTTCCCCTTTTTTGACGGTAGTTTGAGTCACTTTACTAAACATAGTGCGCGCAACTAATGGCTTGTAAAAAAAGCGCCTATCTTGAGTGGCACTTGTACTACCTAGCTCAGCTAATTTAAAATGACTGAACTCACTAGTATCACTGCCCGGCATATCAATCCGCCAAATATTACCACCTGTATCTGACGCATAAATTCTATCTATATAGCCGTCATAATCAGAGTCGAGTGTGGTTAAATCGGCTGCAATACTGTGCTTGCCTGTAAAGCCATTTTCACCGGGTGTTAATGCCCAAACTTTTTTACCTGTTTTAGCTTCAACAATATAAATACCGCGGCCAGTCTTATCCTCACTACGAATAGCAGCATCTTTATTTGTATCGTAACCAGCACCAAATACAAGCAGAGGCTTATCGCCAAATGCTTTTATGTAGGCTATTTGTGGTTTAGACCAACTTTGAGCAAGTTCAGTAAAGTCACCTTTCCCGCCTTCAATTGGTTTATCCCAGAGTTTTTTCGGAGCATTTGGTGCTGTAATATCTAGTGCATAGTAGTTTTTACCACCACGGCGCATTCCTGCAAAAGCCCATACTTCATCGCCTTTGCTTGCATCTATAATGCCGTCATTTAATCCTTCACCGTTTAAACTTTTATTACTAAAATAAACACTGATTGCTCCATCCATGCCATAAACTTTAGTTTCAGCCTGGTTTTCACGCAGTGGTTTAATAATCTTGTATAATGCAGAGGGAATAAACGCCCAACTCTCACTCACTGTATTTCCTGCGTCTTTAAACATATGTAAAAAGCCAGCATTGGTGCCAATAAGCAAACGAACGTCATCATTACCGTAATCAATTGCTACAGGTTTAGAGTGCAGCGGATCGCCAAAAATATCTTGTCGTTGGTCTTGCTTTGAGCCGTCTCTGTCCTCATCATCAACATCAACCCCAATCGCCCATTTTATGTCATCACTTGCTAAGCTAAGTGTATTATCCGGAGTCGTATTAAGAATATCACTTACCACTGTAGGGCTAAATTTAACAAGCGCTCCTTGGTTCTCGGTATATAGGTTACGGCTTTGGGTATCTAAAGTAGTTAAATGTAAATTAACCCCACCCTGCGCTACTGCATTACCATCAGCAGGCTGATTACTTGGCAGCCAGAACGTTTTTGCATCTTTGCTAATTAAGCCATTATCATCCAGCGCTCCCTTAGCCTTTGAATCAACTATTTGATCACCCGAAACTTTCAACTTTTTTAAATTACCACGCCAGCGCGCACCGGTTTCGGGATAAAACATCGCAAAGTAAATCGCATCGCGGCTACGGGTTTGATCTACGTTGTTACTCGCTACAGAAGGCGATGAAAAGCTGTCGTTCACTTCTCGAATGCGCGAAATTGTATTTTTAAGTGCATCAGACAACTGCGCAGCAGTATTTGCATGCAAATATTGACCACCGCCATAGTCAGCAGTTTCAGTAAGTAAATTTTTACCCGAATTACTCATACCTGTACCAAAGCCAATAGGAAATACACGGCCTATATCAAGTACATTCTTAGTGTTTTTATATAAATCGACTTCCACATCATCAGTACCATGAATTATTTTAGCTAGGGCTGCTAAATAACTATTACTAACAATAGGTGGGTTTTCAGAAAAATAGTCGCGATGAAGATAGTAAATATCATTATTTCTGTTGGAGTCATTACTTGGGTCTCCATCAGTCATTAATATAATATTAATACTGTTATCACATCTAAGTGGCTCCCCCGTAACAGGGACAAACGGCGAATTATAATACCCAGAGGATTCGGCTGTTTTGTCTCGGTCATTTGTATTATTACCGTAATATACTTTTTGGCCTGTTATGTATAAATAAGCTTCCCATAATGTTTCAGTCAAAGGCGTTGCACCGTTTGCAGGTAACTCTTCTATTTTCTCTAGCAAGGATTTTTTGTCGGCCCCTACTCTTGCTAAAACATAACCACCGTTATCCCCATTAAAGCGCATTAAGCCAAATTCAATATCTTCGTTATCATTTACTAATTGTTTAATCGCATTTTGTGCAACTTTCAATCTGCTATCACTGCATGTTGCTTCATAATTATAGTAAGAAGATCTCTTATAGCATTGCTCATTTCGATTGTAGCTGTTTTTACTTTGAAAACAGTCAACTTCGTAATAGCGATTACCACTTCTCATATAGCAAGCGTCACCATCACTCACATCCCAAGCCATACTGCCAGAAGTATCAAAAATCATCATGACTCGAGGCTTTTCTTTTGTTTCAACATTATGATTTACATAAAGCTCAATATCTTCAGCGCTTGCTGACATACTAATAGTTAAAACTATTAGTGAGGCTATGACTGCATTAAACTTCATTTTAAATCCCCTTACCTGTGCTAGCCATTTCTTGGGCTACACCAGTAACTATGGTTAGTTGATGCTTACTTTTTGAGCCATATTCTATAGTGGTAGCTACTTGCACCATATTGCAGGATACTCCTGCGGTAAAATTAAATCGGCGCGGGCATTCTAAATTGAGCGCCCCTTTATTTAAGTTAATCATTTTACTTTGCATGTCATTATGCTTAGCTATTACCATGCCACTCTCATCGCCTGATGCAATGCTGGTTACTTCGTCTGGGGTTAAAAAAAACTGATTGCCTGCCCCCTTATTTGCTTCACCCGAAATCATCCGCTGCACTTCGCCAATCAACTCATTTTCAGCAACTTCACGCTCTTGAGCTGCATTGGTGATTTTAATATCTATAGTGCTACTACTCATTAATGTTACAGCGATGCCTGTTACAGCTATTACCATTATCAATGCTGTAATAAGCACTACACCCCGCTGTTTATTCGGTATATTTTTTAAATGCGCCATAAGTTAGCCCCCACATTATTTAAACGAATAGTGGTAGTAAATACCGTACGTCTGTAATTATCGGTAAATGTTAGCTCTCGTTTATCGCTATCTTCACCCAGTATATATTTTTGATTTTTAATTTTAACTCCAGGATCGGGTTGCAATGCTCTAATCAATAAAAATAATTGTACGGTTAAAATGCCTTTTCGATTTTCCCAATCAGTGGAAGTCATGTCGTTAATGCTGCGGTAAGTATCTACTCGGCTATCATTGGTAGTGTCTAAACCAAATACAAAACGCATGTTTTCAACCCCTTCCATAATAGTCTCTGCTCTTACCTCGTCCGCTACTAAACGCTCTCTCATTAACGCTGGTACAGTCAAGCTTTGATTATTTACTGTATATGTTTGCTCAGTAATATAATAAGTATGATGGCTATAAGGCCATACTGTCGCATTTGTATTTAATGTACTTTGATCAACAACTCCGCGTACAAATTGTGCTTGCTCTTGTTCGGCAATAAAGTAGTTTTGATTTATTTGTGTTTCATTAGTCCCTGCCTCTACCGTAAGCTGATTTCCTTGCAAAAATTTAAGCTGAAGAATATCGGTTTTTTTTATCGGGTTATTAATGCAATTCAGTTCTTTTGTACCATCAGCCGTTTTAGCATATATAGTTCTAAAATTACTGCTGCTGGCTAAATCTGGAAAGCTGCCGTTATTTAAGCCTTCAAAACAATCGTTTGTTGGAGCTGGTAAAGTTGATGTGTTTCCAGCTGTAAATGAATCTTCATAATAGGTTCCCCAAAAACCAATTTGCTCAATATCGCGCTGCATTATATTAATTGCTAAGCGCCCTGACTCTTGTAGTTCGCCTATGGTCATGGTGTCTTTAGTAGTTACTTTCATACCAATATAAGTAAACATAACGCCACCGAGTACTAACCCACCTATAAATAGCGAAATCATTACTTCTATGAGCGTAAAACCTGTTTGTTTCATGCTAGCTCCTCACATAAATATAGCTAGTTAATACCACTAATCGACGCTTTTTATCTGCAGTACCACAGCTAACATCTCCTGTTGCATCACTTGCTTTAAACTCTTGACGACCTTGCCAGGAGATTACTACCTCTAAATTAAATGCTTTACCGCCAGTGCCGGCCACTCCTGCCGGGTTTATACACACAGTCGCATCATCTAATGAGCCGGTATTTTCACGAGCACGAATGGCGCGTTTCCACTGTTCAATATCGAGTAACGCTATTTGCGCCGCAGTGCATGAACCGGAAAAACACGTAGTTGACGACGCTATTGGCGTTTCACTGGTTAATGTTTGTTTATAATGAGTAGCTAACTGAGGACTGTCGTTGGCTCGAATGCGCTGAATAATGTCGTTACCTAAAGCCACAGCGGCGGCGCGCTGCATAGAGTCAAAACTGGCTTGTTTGGCTTTTGCTTGCAGTGCAACGGCGCCTAACAAACCAAAGCTGAGGATGATAAAAGCAATAAGTACTTCTATTAAAGTGAAGCCTTTGCGTCGCTTAATTGGGTGTGAATGCATAATAAAACCAAATAAATATTATCTAATTATAAGTGTATGCAAATAAAATATAGATTCAAGAACTACTAAGACTAACGGTTGATTTTGTTGATAAACGGTTAATAAACACTGTTTTTGCCAAAATAGCTTTATAGTAAATGAGTTAACACAAGGTAGATTTAACTGTTTTTAGCTCGCGGCGACTAACCGCTAACAGCTCTTGGCAATTTTGTAGTTCAATAGCATGGCTACCGCTACTTAGTGAGTGCAGAGCAACCACCTTATTTTTATTTACTAACGTATTGCGGTGTACTCTTAAAACATGTGTGGGATAAAGGGTTTCTAATTGTTTTAAACTTTGCTCTATAAGCGCACTGCCCCCTTTAAATACCATTTTTGTATATTTTTCTTCAGCAGCAAAATAATAAATATACTCCATTTCTATACTTTTTAATGTGCCCGCGAGCTGATACGTAATTTTTGTTGTTTGTTGTTTTTGTATATGTACTTTATTTAAGCGCCCAAGTTGTTCAACTACTTTTTGTAATGATTGCGCCGATACAGGTTTTACTAAATAACCCGCCGCATTTAATTGCAATGCGTCTAGCGCGTGCTCAGGGTGGGCGGTAATAAATACTATGGCGGGTGGAACTGCAAGTTTGTTAAGCTCACTTGCTACCTCCAAGCCATTAATACCCGGCATATCAACATCTAAAAACACTAAGTCAGGCTGGTTTACTTTACTTAACGCAAGTGCTTCTGTGCCATTGCTCGCTTCATTTTGTACAACTATATTTTGAGCCGCCAATAAACGTACTAAACGCGCTCTAGCTAAGGGTTCATCATCAACAATAATTACATTCATAATTGACTCTCAATATGTTTAGGGATCACTACTTTCACTCTAAATACGCCATTTTTATTAGCAATAGTGAGCTGCGCTTTACCCTTGTAATAAATATTAAGTCGTTGGCGAATATTTTCCAGCGCCATGCCGTTACTTGGCCGAGTATTTGTGGTTGCCACGGCTATTGGGTTAGTGACTATAATAGTTAAATAGCCACTTGTAACATGCAGCTCAACTTTAATGACAGCGCCTGTTTCGCTAGGCTCTACGCCATGGCACACGGCATTTTCAATTAAAGGCTGCAAAGTTAAACAGGGAATATTAAGCGCGGGAAGCTCATTGGGTATTTGCCAATCGAGCTTTAAGCGGTTACCAAAACGCCATGCTTCTAGTGCAACATATTGCTTGCTAAGGGTTATTTCGTCCTCTAATGGCACACTTTGCCCTGAGCGCATTGCCGCTTGAGATAAGGCAGCTAAGGCTAAAATAGCCTGCTCAGCTGCGGTTGCATCATGATGGGTAAGCTCTGCAGCGGTATTTAAACTGTTATATAAAAAGTGTGGGCGAATACGTGCTTGTAATGCATCAAGCTCTGCGCGGGCAAGCGCTTTAGTTTGCTGCTCTTTTTCAAAATAAATTAATAAAAACTGGACGAATAAAGCAGTCAGTAAAGCCACTATAATACAATTACGAAGTATGAAATAAATTAGGCTATTTGTATCATCTATATCAAAAGCAAAATGAGAAAATAAAATACTAAAAATGCATGTAGATAATAAAAAAAAGACAAAAAACAAACTTAACTGAAAAGTTTGAGTACGTTTTTGTAAAAAAAATCTACAGAAGTATAAAGAAGAGGTACTGACTAACACTATTAAGTGTAAAAATAAGCTTATTATTCCAAGACGAAGCCAAATATCATCTTCTACATTGGGTGCAAAAGCCAGAACAATAGCAACAACTTGCGATACAACTAACGAGGCAAGTACGCCTCGTTCATTAAAAAGAGCCGAAAAAAGCAACCCATCCACTTGTGGCGATTTGCTCATAACGGCTCCCTTTTAAGCTAATTAATTAGATATATATTTAATTCAGATTAGCGCAGCTCAATAGGAACAGCAAATACAATGTTCTCTTCTTCGCCAGGATTTTCAGTAACTTGATTGCCACCAAGTTCTTTTAAGCGGGTTATAACCTGTTGCACTAACACTTCAGGTGCTGATGCTCCTGCGGTTACCCCAACAGCATTAATACCAGTAAACCATGACTCTTGCACGTTTGTGGCATCGTCAATTAAATAAGCTTTAGTGCCCATTTTATCGGCAAGTTCACGCAAACGATTTGAGTTCGAGCTGTTTTTAGCGCCAACCACTAACAATACGTCTACTTTATCGGCTAAGTCGCGAACGGCATCTTGACGATTTTGCGTTGCATAACAAATATCATCTTTGCGCGGCCCATCAATAGCAGGGAACTTAGCGCGCAGCGCATCAATTACATCAGCAGTATCATCTACCGAGAGCGTTGTTTGACTGCAGTAAAATAAGTTGTCAGCATTTTTTACATTCAACTTAGCTACGTCTTCTACAGTTTCTACCAGGTAAATACCGCCCTCGTCATTGCCATACTGCCCCATGGTGCCCTCAACTTCTGGGTGTCCTTGGTGGCCAATTAAAATACACTCTATGCCTTTGCGGCTCGCACGGGTTACTTCCATATGTACTTTAGTAACCAGTGGGCAGGTCGCATCAAATATTTTTAAGTCACGACGCTTTGCTTCGGTGCGTACCGCTTGCGATACGCCATGCGCACTAAATATAACTATGCTGTCGTCAGGTATCTGATCAAGCTCTTCGACAAATACCGCACCGCGGCTTTTTAAGCCGTCAACCACATAGCGGTTATGCACCACTTCGTGGCGTACGTAAATTGGCTTTTCAAAAATATCTAAAGCGCGCTCAACAATACTAATAGCGCGATCAACCCCTGCGCAAAAGCCTCGTGGGTTGGCTAGTAATATTTCCATTAACCTTGCACCTCAATAATATCTACTTCAAAGGTTAAACGCTGACCCGCTAACGGATGATTAAAATCAATCGTTACCGACTCGCCTTGCACTTCGCGCACTAACCCCGGAAGCTCGGTACCGTCAGGCTGAGTAAACGCTATTATAGCGCCTACTTTAGCTGGGGTTTCTGGGCCAAATTTACTGCGATCAACATAGTAAATGTTATCTGGATTTGGCTGACCAAATGCATCTTCTGGTTCTAGCTCAAAGGTTTTGCTCTCACCTGCGTTTAAGCCTAATAAGCACTTTTCAAAGTTAGCTGTTAAGCTACCATCGCCCATAGTTAATTTAGCAGGCTTGTTATGCACTTTGGTTGAGTCGGCAGCAGAGCCATCTTCTAACTTAATAGAAAAATGAAAAATAACCTGTGAGTTTTCACCAATTACAGCTTGGCTCATGCTTTATGCTCCTTCGGACTTTCGCCTGTAAAGGCGTCAAATAATAATAATGCTGCACCAATGCAAATAGCGCAATCTGCAACATTAAATACCGGAAAATGTGAGTTTTCATAAAATACGTGTATAAAGTCAATTACATAACCGTATGCAATACGGTCGTATAAGTTACCAATTGCACCGGCAAGTACCAATGAATAGGCAGCGCATAATACTTTATTAGTTGCTGGCAGGCGCTTTAACCACCACACAAGCAATCCACTAATAGCAATTGCAATAGCACTTAAAAACCAACGTTGCCAACCACCCGCATCACTTAAAAAACTATAAGCTGCACCGTAGTTATGTACATAAGTAATACTAAAAACAGGCAGTAAATTAATCGACTCTTGATAAGCCATACTACTTACAACAAGTGTTTTACTAGCAAAGTCTACTACTAACAGCAGTAGACTTAACCATAGCCACACTAAACCACTTTTTTGGGCTAGTTTGCTCACTAATTAACTCCTAAGCGAATTGACGTTGCTCGCCTTCACCGTCAACATTGCTTACACAGCGACCACAAATTTCAGGGTGAGCAGGCTCAACACCTACATCAGCGCTATAATGCCAACAACGCTCACACTTTTGTGCGTCGGTTGCAGCAACACTAATATAAAGACCATCAATTTCGGTAGTTTGTGTATCTGCCGGCTGGCTATCAACTTCGGTTACGTTTACTGCAGATGTTAAAAATACAAAACGCAGCTCGTCGCCAAGTGCTAATAATTTAGCTGCGAGCGCTTTGCCTGTATATAAATTAACAGTTGCTTGGAGCGTTGCACCAATCACTTCTTCTTTACGTGCAGCTTCTAATAGGCGGTTTACTTCATCGCGCACTGTTAGAATTTCTAACCAATCATCGTTACTAAATTGGCTGTTAGTAGGAGCTTGTAAGCCTTCGTACCAGGTTGATGTAAATACGTAGTCACTACGCTCACCCGGTAATGCTTCCCAAATTTCTTGAGCAGTAAAGCTCATAATTGGTGCCATCCAACGCGTCATTGCTTCAGCAATATGGTACAGCGCTGTTTGACAAGAACGACGTGCGTGGCTGTCACTCTTAGCTGTGTATTGGCGGTCTTTAATTACGTCTAAATAGAACGAGCCAAGCTCACCGGTACAAAAGTTCATTAGCTTTTGCGTTACTAACAGCATTTGGTAGCTATCGTAGGCAGCTAAAATTTCTGTTTGTAATTGTGCTGCACGGCCAACAATCCACTTATCAAGCTCAACCATATCATTAACAGCTACTTGATCTGTTTTTGGATCAAAGCCATTTAGGTTAGCTAATAAGTAACGACTAGTGTTACGAATTCGGCGGTAACGATCTGCTGAGCGGTTAAATATTTCATCCGATACCGTCATTTCTGCGGTGTAATCGGTAGAGGCAACCCACAAGCGTAAAATATCGGCGCCTAGTTTATTCATCACATTTTGTGGTGAAATAACATTACCTAACGACTTAGACATTTTACGACCGTTTTCATCAACGGTAAAACCATGAGTAAGTACTTGGCGGTATGGTGCATGGCCGTTAATAGCGACCGATGTCATCATAGACGACATAAACCAACCACGATGCTGATCAGAACCTTCAAGGTATAAATCGGCAGGACCAGTTAAGTCTTCACGCGCATCAACAACACACGCATGCGATACGCCCGAGTCAAACCATACATCGAGAGTGTCTTGCACTTTCATGTATTGCTTAGCATCTTCTTCACCTAACAGTGTCGCTGGGTCTAAATCGTACCATGCTTGAATACCTGACTTTTCAACCAATTGGGCTGCTTGTTCAATTAACTCTTGCGTATT
Source organism: Pseudoalteromonas sp. SG44-5 (assembly GCF_014164175.1). Classification (NCBI taxonomy): domain Bacteria; kingdom Pseudomonadati; phylum Pseudomonadota; class Gammaproteobacteria; order Alteromonadales; family Pseudoalteromonadaceae; genus Pseudoalteromonas; species Pseudoalteromonas sp. SG44-5. The sequence continues at coordinate 40,551 of NZ_JACJES010000007.1, forward strand.
TGGATGAATAGCACCGGTGTCTTTATCAGCAAACAATGCAATTGGTACACCCCAAGTACGTTGGCGTGATATACACCAATCTGGACGGCCCTCAACCATGTTTGCAATGCGGCTTTCGCCCCACTCTGGTAACCACTGCGTGTTTTTAATTTCGTTTAATGAATCTTGACGCAAATTAGCCTGATCCATACTAATAAACCACTGTGGTGTAGCACGGAAAATAATTGGCGTTTTATGACGCCAGCAATGTGGGTAACTATGCGTAATAGCATGGTGATGCATTAATGCGCCATGCTCTTTAAGCACTTCAACAATGCTCGCGTTAGCTTTAAACACATGCTGACCGGCAAATAACTCAGTGCCTGGTAAGTACACACCATTTGCGCCAACCGGGTTAGCCACTTCTAGTTTGTATTCAAGTCCAGCCACGAAATCTTCTTGACCATGCCCTGGAGCAGTATGTACAACACCCGTACCTGAGTCAGTCGTAACATGTTCAGCTACAATTACAGGAACACTAAAGTCGTAAAAAGGGTGTGCTACTTGTAAATTTTCAAGCGCCGCGCCTTTAACGTAACCTAATACATGAAAGTTATTAAAACCAAAACGGTCCATGGCATCTTTAACGAGCTCAGAGCCTAAAATTAAGCGTTGCTGCTTACCTTCGTCATCAACTTGTACTAGTGCATATTCTAATTCTGCATGTACTGCTACTGCGCGGTTAGCAGGCAGCGTCCACGGAGTGGTAGTCCAAATAACAGTACCAACTTTACCTGTACCTTTATGACCATCAGCTAAATCAAACGCACTTACTACTGCGTCTTGGTCGTTAAAAATAAAGCGTACGTCTATTGCTGGTGATTGCTTATCTTGGTATTCAACTTCGGCTTCGGCTAAAGCAGAACCACAATCTGTACACCAATGCACAGGCTTAGCGCCTTTATGTAAATGGCCTTTTTCAATAATACGACCAAGTACACGAATAGCATTCGCTTCAAAGTCAAAGTTCATGGTTAAGTAAGGCTTATCCCAATCGGCAAATACACCTAAACGTTTAAAGTCGACCTTTTGACCTTCAACTTGCTTTTTAGCGTATGCACGGCACTTTTCGCGAAACTCGCTCGCGGTTACTTTAACGCCTGGCTTGCCAACTTTTTTCTCAACCATTAACTCTATTGGTAAACCATGACAATCCCAACCAGGTACTAATGGCGAGTCAAAGTCAGATAAGGTTTTAGACTTAACAATAATATCTTTTAATATTTTATTTACTGAATGGCCTAAATGGATATCGCCGTTTGCATACGGAGGTCCATCATGCAAAATAAAGGTTTTTTTACCTTTTTTAGCACTGCGAATTTGACCATATAGGTCGTCTTCATACCATGCTTTTAGCATTTTTGGTTCACGTTGTGCCAAATTGCCACGCATTGGAAACGGTGTTTCCGGTAAGTTCAAAGTATGTTTATAGTCGCTCATTAATCCTACATTCCGTATCTATCGGCTACCTAATTTAAACCAAAACACTGCTTAGCGGCGGCAACGTCAGTTGCTATTTGCGCCGTTAATTGTGTTAATGTCTCGAATTTTTTCTCATCGCGGAGTTTTTTAATCAACTCCACATGCATAAATTGTCCATAAATGTCTTGTGCAAAATCAAAAAGATGAACTTCTAATAAGGCACGAGTTCCATTAAAGGTGGGCTTATTGCCTATATTAGCAACCCCATAAACTTGTTTCCCTGCTATGGTTGCTTGCACAGCAAACACCCCATTTACCGGGCAAACTTGACGTTTAAGCGCTATATTTGCGGTTCTAAAACCCAGCTCTCGGCCACGTTTCCAACCATGTATAACACGCCCTGAAATGGCATAGTTGTGACCAAGCATTACCTTTGCAGTGCTTAAATCACCAGCGGCAAGCGCTTCACGAATTAAAGTACTGCTTACTCTAGCATTTAATTGGCGAAAACTCGCGGTGCTTTTAACATCCATGCTCGCTTGTTTGCCCATACTTACTAGTAAGTCAAAATTACCTTGTCGCTGCTTGCCAAATCTAAAATCATCACCAACCGTTAATGCTTTAACGCCTAGCTTTTTAATTAAAATATCACTAACAAATTGCTCTGCATGCATATTTGCAAATTGCTGATTAAAGCTAATACAAATAACTCGTTCAATACCTAACTCGCTGAGCAATAGCAGTTTATCTCGTAAGCGAGTTAAACGCGCTGGCGCATTACTTTTAGCAAAAAACTCTTGTGGTTGAGGCTCAAACAACATTACCGTACTAGGTAAATTATTTGCTTTAGCATCAATAAGTAAGCCTTTTAATACTTCAGCATGACCTAAGTGAACACCATCAAAATTACCAATAGTAAGCACACAACCAAAATGTTGTGAGCGAATATTGTGTATACCTCTAATTAACTCCATGCCACCCAATGCCTTTTTAAGCGAGTTATTAATTCACAACTCAAAATTGAATGAAGTTGCAGAGTTGCCGATTATAATCTTTTTTTTAGTTCGATTCAGTAATTGCTACACTTTTTATCGTATTTAGTCGCACACCCATCAAAAATAACAGCGTAAAGTAACTTAACCCTGCAATTGCTAGCAACACTAGGAGTAAAATAACCTGTTCGCTAAAGTGCCAAGTCGTCCAACTATACTGCTCGCTGGTAAACCAAACCAGTAACCCCATAACAATACTTGCAACAAAGCATTTAAGGGTAAAATATAAGCTCATTGACGAAAACTGGTACACATTTTCTTTTTTAAGCTGCCTGTAAAGCAAAAATGCATTACAACTTGCCGACATTGAAGTGGCTAAGGCCAATCCTAAATAGCCAATAAAAGGCGCAAGCATTATATTAAACACCATATTAAGTACCAAGGTAATAATACCAATGCGCACTGGGGTTTTAGTATCTTGGCGGGCGTAAAATCCAGGGGCTAATACCTTTATTAGCATAAAGCTGACTAAACCAACCGAATAAGCCATTACCCCTAAGCTCACCGCTTTAACATGATCAATCCCCGCTTCTTTAAATGCACCATGATCAAACAACACAGTAATAATAAGTGGGCTAATAATCATTAACCCTATCATAGCAGGCAGGCCCAAAAATATTACAAAACGCACCCCCCAATCTAAGGTATGCTGAAAATCACTGCTTTTTTTACTACTGTGTAATTTTGACAGTGCCGGTAAAATAACCGTTGCTATACCAATACCAAATAATCCCAGCGGAAACTCTATTAAACGGTCTGAGTAATACAACCAAGCAATTGAGCCGGTCATGAGTAATGAAGCAATAACGGTATCGAGCAATAAGTTTATTTGGCTAATAGAGACCCCAAACAAAGCAGGCAGCATTAATTTACGTACTTTTTTTACATTTTCGTCTTGCCAAGCCCAGCGCGGGCGCGCCAACATTTTTGCCCGATATAAAAAAGGTAACTGAAACAGTAACTGCACCACACCACCAATAAATACACCGATAGCTAATGCATATGCACCCACCGAAAATTGGTCATGTAAAAAAATAGCACACGCAATAATAGATATATTTAATAACACTGGAGTAAACGCAGCCACAGCAAAGCGGTTATATACATTCATAACCGCCCCACTTAGCGCCACAAGGCTTACAAAAAACAAATACGGAAATGTCAGCTTTAATAATGCACTGGCAAGTTCAAACTTTTCGCCATCAGGGCCACCTTGCCACCAATCTATAAACCAACCTGTGCCAAATAGTGCAGCAATAACCGGAGACGCAACCACACCTACAATTGTCACTATTAATAAAATAGTGCCTAAGGTTCCTGCTGCTTGCGCAACAAAAAGTTTAACCTTATCGTCGCCTTGCTGCTCTTTTATTTCGCTTAATACAGGTACAAATGCTTGAGCAAACGCACCTTCTGCAAATAAACGACGTAAAAAGTTAGGAATTCGATTAGCAAACAAAAAAACATCGGCCGCAGCACCGGCTCCCAGGAGGTTTGCAACAACCGCATCGCGAACTAACCCTAAAATACGCGATATCATTGTCATACAACTAACAATCATACCGGAGCGAAATAAACCTTTTGACACCGCAAACCCACACTAAAAATCATTAAGATAAGTAATTATGCCATAGTCTTTTTTATAAATCGCTTTAAAGCACTAGGCTGAATCCTCATGCTTTGTTACAATGTCGATATTAACTGCTAGAGCGGCAAATTGATGTTCGTTATAAGGAGCAGTTTTTCTTGGATTGTCAAAATTAAATTGACATTCATGATAAAAACAGGCATATTCCACGGCCTTTAATTTAAGCTTTATTTAAGATTGTTAGGAGCAAACCTTGGCTAACATCAAGTCTGCAAAAAAACGCGCTATTACAAGCGAAAAAAACCGTCAGCACAACGCAAGTCGTCGTTCAATGATGCGTACTTACTTCAAAAAAGTAATCGTAGCTATTGAAGCTGGTGATAAAGAAGCTGCACAGCAAGCTTTTTCTGTTGCTACACCTATCCTAGACCGTTACGCAACTAAGGGTCTAATTCACAAAAACAAAGCTGCTCGTCATAAGAGCCGCATAGCTGCTAAAATTAAAGCACTATAATTTGTTTTTGCAAGAATATAAAAACCGGCCTTGGCCGGTTTTTTTTTGCTTTATATTTAATATTTACAGCATTAAACAGGTATGTAGCCAATTCACACAGCACCATCATCACATATTCTTATTTAGGGCAGTTGCGCTTAAATAAGCGCTTTTAATAAAATGGCGCGTAAGTTATTAAACCCCTTCTAGCTCGGGATAAAACTTTTTCAGCATAGCTGCTATTTTTTTAGGAGAGAAAGGCTTTACCACAAAACCTTTAGCCCCTTTATCAATTGCATCTTTTACATTTTCAACCCCTGAGTGCGCCGACACCATAACCACGTTTGTTTCTGGGTTCAGTTGATTAATTTGCTCAATTAACTCTTTACCATCGCCATCAGGTAACTCTATATCTAAAAAAATCATGTTATAATTTGCAGCACGACACTCATTAATACATTGTGCGGCAGTTGATGCTTCTTTTACGTTTTCTATGCCTAAATGCATCAATGTTTGGCTTAAAAAGCTGCGCACAGTACTAACGTCATCAACGATTAAAATTGCAAGCTGCGTGTTCATATTTGATCCTTATAGGCTAAAAGCAATGTTTGCAAATGCTATCATTTGCTTTAAATACAGTTATTTATTATAGAGAACTACACCAAAAAGGCCAGATTTGCTTTATGTCTACAAATACAAAAAAACAATCATTACTAGGTAAAGCACCTAGAAGTACAAAAACAACAAAAAACAAACAAAACCGCAGTACGGCTACAAAGCCTAATAATATTAAACAAAGTGCTAATACAAGCGCTAACAATAAAGCAGCGCAAAAGTCTAAAAGCAGCTTGCTGGCCACGCTTGGACTATTACTATTTATAATAATTATAATCCCTAAGCCTACACTGCTTAGTTATCATAAATTAGGTATGGTGAGTAATAGCATTTATTGGCCTGGGGTATTTGGTTACGGCGCAACGCTCCTCGATTCAAACTTACAGCCACAGCTAGACAGTAAGCGTAAGGCACTTTATTTATGTACTGATACGGTTAACTCAAAAAGCTGTCAAAAATATAAAGTAATTGCCGATAATGGAATTATTGCGGCAATAAAAGCTTACTTTTAGCATTAAAAAAACTAATCTGAAAATTTAAAATTACTTGGTTGAAAGGTGTGCAAAAGATCAACATAATGGCGCTCCTTTTTTCAACAAATGAACTATTGAAACTACCATGCTGAACGAGCTAGATTGGCTTTTAAACACGATATTACTTGCACTAGGTTTAGGTGCATTCTTTATTAACCAACTCACATTACTGCGTATTGCCGCGGTTAGTGCCTGTGGTTTGCTATTTTTATCATTTAGCTTAGATCTTATGTCGTCGAGTATTGTTTCGAATATGAGTTTGGTGTTAATCAATACATTTTATTTGTTTAAAGTTTATACTTTTGGGCAATTTACTGTAACCCAAAATTAAGCACTTCTCCTTAGAATATTTTATAGCCCAGCTTAGCTGGGCTTTTTTTTGCCTAATATTTAACAACCAAGCTGATTGCAGCTACTGCTAACTCATTACGATAGTTAACTGCAACTGAATTAACGCCGTATAGTTACTACTTTACAACTAAAAAAGAGCCTAGTTGGCTCTTTTTCTGCTTAGCATCTCTATATTTTGTGCCTTAGCTTAATATAGGCGGCCTTTTATCTGCCCACGGAGCGGCTTGCTCTAATTGCGCGGCCAGCGTAAGCAACTGCGCCTCACTGCCATACGCACCGGCAAACTGCACACCAATTGGCAAGCCATTCTTATTCCAATGCAGTGGCACCGACATTGCTGGTAAACCTGTCATATTAAATAACGCTGCAATGGGTGATGCTTTTAATACCTGTTGCACAAATGAGTCGTAGGGTTGATTTAAACTAAGTTCACCAATTTTTGGTGGTGGCGCTGTGGTCACTGGCGTCAAAATAAAGTCGTAGTCGTTAAAAAACACGTCAAAAGCTTGCCCGCCTTGATCAAAGGCACTGCGGGCGGCTAGCATTTGCTGAGCTGTAAATTCTTTAGCCCGCTGCAGGTGTCCCCAAACAATGGCTTCAAATTCGTTTTCGCGTGCTGCACGCCCTAGTTTTAATTCTCTAGCTTGTACCGCATTAAGCATACCGCTTGAAGTGGCTATGCCCATGCCGTTAAACATTTGCTCAAGTGGCAAGGTTGGCTGTGCTACTTCAACAATATGGCCTAAACTAGTCAGTAATTTAACGGTTTTATCTAAGGCGTCGCTACAATCTTGATGCACAGGGTAACCAAACGGATGGCTTTGCATTAATGCTATTTTAAGAGGCTTTGGTTTGGCGTTAACCGCAGCTAACATATTATCGTTGGGCAGGGTAACACGCGACCCTGGCTCTGCCCCTTGTGTTAGCTGCAGCAGCAATGCACTGTCGCGCACACTGCGGGTAAGCGCATGATGAACCGATAACCCCATTGAGCTTTCTAAGTTAGTGGGGCCAGATGCCACCCGGCCACGGCTTGGTTTGAGCCCAAATAGTCCACAATGCGATGCAGGTATACGAATAGAGCCGCCACCATCGCTACCATGAGCTGCGGGTAAAACTCTCGCGGCAACCGCCACTGCAGAGCCTGCCGAGGAGCCACCACTGCTATAGCGGGTATCCCACGGGTTAAGCGTGTCGCCATGTAAGCTCGACTCACCTGTAGGCGTTTGACCAAACTCAGGACTGGTAAGCTTAGCCATAATATTTAGTCCCGCTGCTTGATAGCGATTAACTAAGGTTGAATTTTCAGCCACACGGTTATCTTTAAAAAAACGACAACCATTAGTGGTAATAGTACCGGCCATAGTTACGCCTAAATCTTTAAGCGCAAACGGCACTCCCAACAGCGGCGCGCTGGCCATTTTAGCTGTTCGCTGGGCTGTGCTTAATTGGTTTAACTTTTGTGCTTGCTCACGCGCTTGCTCAAAATGATTAACGGCTATCATATTAAGCGCAGCATTTGCTTCAAACCTTGCAATTGCACTGTCGGTTAATTCTAATGAGCTAATATCGCCTTGGCGTAATAAATCCGCCATGGTCGACATATCCCAACTGTCGTAGTCACCAAGCGGCTGTTTAGGAGTGTTTACTGTTGCAGCCGCCGATGCTTGACTTGCAAGTGATAAACCTAGCATAGACGCACCACCAATTGCGCCGCACGCCTGTATAAGTCGTCGTCTATCTAAATCTATCTTAGTCATTATTTACTACCCCATACCTTTTGTGGTGCCACAGCTTGGGCATTTAATTGATCAATCACGCCGGCAATTTCATTTACATTTAAGCGTGCGCCTTTATCAATAGTAGGCCCAGTGCGCCAGCCATCACATAATGAGATACGCCCGCCTTGCGTTTCAAATATTTGCCCTGTTACGGCAGATGATGCCTCACTGCCTAACCAAACAACCAGCGGCGCTACATTTTCCGGTGCCCAAGCATCAAAGCTATCATCTTCTGGCTTTTTCACTAGATCAGGCATTGCTGATTCGGTCATTGCGGTGCGTGCTGCCGGTGCCAATGCATTAGCAGTAATACTGTAACGCGCCAATTCCGACGCTTGTACTAAAGTAAGCGTAGCAACACCGCCTTTTGCCGCAGAATAGTTTGCTTGCCCTACCGAGCCTTGTAAGCCTGCGCCCGAGCTGGTGTTTATAATACGTGCAGCTACTGGGTTACCTGCTTTTGACTGATCGCGCCAGCGACGGCTTAAAATATTGGCTAAACAAAAGTGCCCTTTAAGGTGCACCCGCATTACCATATCCCAGGCGTCTTCATCTGAATTAACAAACATACCATCGCGCAGTACGCCGGCATTGTTAACTAGCACATGCACTTCGCCAAAAGCGGCAATGGCATCATCTACTATCTGCTGCGCCGTAGCCGTGGTAGTAATATCGCTGCTATTAGCAATCGCTTTACCGCCGGCAGTAATAATTTCATCAACCACTGCTTTTGCAGCATCAAGACGAATGTCGTTCACTACCACATTGGCGCCTTCTGCGGCAAAGGCAAGTGCATAAGCACGGCCTAATCCACCGCCACTTCCGGTAATAATAACTGTACGCTGTTGGCAAATACCCATACCTTTCTCCTTAATTATAATCGTTCAATGATAGTGACATTGGCTAAACCGCCGCCTTCGCACATTGTTTGTAGGCCATAACGCCCGCCTGTACGCTCTAATTCATGTAATAATCCGGTCATTAAGCGCACGCCGGTAGCGCCAAGGGGGTGGCCCAGTGCAATGGCACCACCATTAACATTAGTTTTTTCATGGCTGTAACCGGTTTCTTTTAGCCATGCCATTACTACAGAGGCAAACGCTTCATTAATTTCTACTAAATCAATATCATCAAGCGTAAGATTCGCTTTTTTTAATGCCGCGATAGTAGCTGGAATAGGTGCTCTAAGGTGCCAAATAGGATCATCTCCCAGCACACTAACATGATGAATACGCGCTCTTGGGGTCAGGTTATATTTTTTTAATGCGCGCTCAGACACAATAAGCATTGCTGCTGATGCATCGCACACTGAGCTCGAAACCGCTGCGGTAATACTTGGGTAAGTAGGGTCAACCGGCTCAAGTTCTGCCATTTTAGCCAAACTACTTTCTCTAGGAGTTTCATCAAATGTTAATCCTTCAATCGCCACTATTTCGCGATCAAAGCGTCCCTCTGCTGCGGCTGCTAATGCACGGCGATGACTTTCTAGCGCAAACACTTCCATATCGGCGCGGCTTATACCCCAATGTTCAGCAATGCGCTGAGCGGCATAAAACTGATTTACCGGCGCATCGCCAAAGCGGGCATGCCACAATTTACTCTCTGCAAATGGCGTACTAAAGCCAAGTGGTTGCCCGGCAAGCATTGCTGACGAAATAGGAATTTGCGTCATTGTTTGCACGCCCCCTACCGCTATCACATCTTGCGTGCCGCTCATAATCGCTTGCGCAGCAAAATGCACGGCTTGTTGCGATGAGCCACATTGTCTATCAACCGTTGTACCCGGTACATTCATTGCTAGTCCCGCCGCTAACCAACTGGTGCGGGCAATGTTTCCTGCTTGCGAGCCTATCGTGTCTACACAGCCAAAAATCACATCATCGTAATCTTCTGCTGGTATGTTATTGCGCTCAACCAAAGGTTTTAATACTGCTGCACCTAAGTCTATGGCATGCACATGGGCAAGGCCCCCTTTGCGTCTGCCTGTAGGTGTACGCAGTGCGTCTACAATATATGCATGGGTCATAGTATCGCCTCAAAAGTTTTAGAAGGAGCCAAATCGACATCAGAGTTAAGTACATAATCTTGCACTCGTGCACGATGAAAAATACTGTCACCCCAGGTGTTGTTTAATGCCCAACTGCGTTTCATAAACATTTGCAGGTCTACTTCCCAGGTATAACCCATAGCACCGTGGATTTGAATCCCGTGGCGCGCTGCAAGTGCGGCTGCTTCGCTGCAAAAATTACGCGCTTGTGAAACATGCACGTCAGTTAAAGGGTGGTTATTTTCTAGTGAACACGCCGCGCGATACAGTACTGGTTTTGCAATTTCAATTTTTCCTGCTACATCGGCCAAATGGTGCTTAACAGCCTGAAAGCTACCAATTGCTTTGCCAAACTGTTTACGCTGTACACTATAATCAACGGTTAAATCGAGCATGCGCTGCGCTAAACCGAGTAATTGCCCAGCAACCGAGAGCGCCCCGCGATTAAGCGTGTCATTCCATATTTTTTTGCCCGCCTCGCCCTGTGCAATACAGGTTTCGGCTGTTGGCTGCCAAGTTACTTGCGATAAGCGGCGCGACGAATCAATACTTAAATTAACGACGTTATCCACTTGCTCACACGGTACTAAATGCACTTCATCAGCGTGTTGCATAAGTAGCACCTGCGCTAAATGTGCATCCGATACCAGCTCACTGCATTGATGGCCAATAGCTAAGCGCAGCTCGCCATCACAAATTTTAGCTAAGTAATCAGCTTTACAAGCCACGCTATCATCAAGGGCTGAAAATACGCCACTGCCTACATAAGCCGTATCGGCAAGCGAATCAGGAATAGCGTAATAACCTAGCTCTTGGGTCATTAATGACCACGCTATATCGCCCATTCCCAAACCACCAAACTGCTCTGGCACCGATAGCGCAGTAAGCCCTTGCTCTGCCATTTTATTTCTTAATTCGGGAGAGCGACCCGCGTCGGTTTCCCATATTTCGCGTAGTGTTTCTGGTGCTGCTTCAGTCATTAAAAAACGGCTGATAGCTTCACGAAACATTAATTGGTCTTCAGTAAAGGTAAAATCCATAGTTTCACTCGCTATCTAGGTAGGCCAAGCATACGCTCAGCAACAATATTTCGTTGAATTTCATTGGCACCCGCATAAATTGGCCCAGCTTGAGAGAATAAAAAGCCGTTTAACCAATAACCATGCTCCTCGGCAAGTGCTGCCGATGAGAGTAACTCACCACAAGTACCCAAAATATCCATCGCCGTTTGATGAATGAGCAAATCTAGCTCTGACCAAAACACTTTATTTAGGCTCGATTCAGCGCCAATTTTATCGCCATGACTAATACGTCCTACAGTGTTGTAAGCCGACAACGCATAGGCTTCTGCATCAGCCCAACATTTAGCCACCGCAGCACCAATGGCTGGATCGCGATCGGCAGCCGCTTTGTTATCCCGGTACAGTTGTACTAGTTTGCGCACAGGTTGCTGAAAACGCGCCGGTGAGCGCAGCAACAAACCCCGCTCAAAACCTGCCGTTGCCATTGCCACATGCCAGCCTTTGCCTTCTTCGCCTATGCGGTGTTCAACCGGTACTTTGACGTTATCAAAGAATATTTCTGCAAAGGCATCTTCGCCATCCAGCGCTTTAATTGGGCGAATAGTTACGCCCTGTGCATCCAGGGGTACCATTAAAAAAGACAAACCATGGTGGCGCTGCGATCCGGCTTCTGAGCGAAACAAGCCAAATGCCCAATCGGCATAAGTAGCACGGGTAGACCAGGTCTTTTGGCCATTCACAATGTAATGGTCGCCATTACGAATTGCTTTACTACTAATGTTGGCCATATCTGAGCCGGCATTAGGTTCAGACCAGGCTTGCGCCCACATGTCTTCACTTGATGCCATACGCGGTAAAAAGTGCGACTTTTGCTGCTCTGTACCAAATTCAAGTAAAGTAGAGCCAAGTAATAGCTGGCCATTTTGATTTACTCGCCCTGGTGCACCTGCGCCGTAGTATTCTTCTTCAAAAATAAGCCAGTCAATTAAGTTACACCCGCGGCCGCCATATTCTTTAGGCCACATAACCATTGAAAAACCCGCTTTATGTAGCTTGCGCTCCCATTGGCGGTGCAGCTCAAAGCCTGCTTTGGTGTCGTAAGTGGGCAGTTTTTCTGCAGGTACATTTTCTGCAAGCCACTGACGCACTTCCATACGGAAATTTTGTTGCTCTGTTGTATAAGTTAGTTTCATAGTCGGCCTCAAAAATTCGCTTCGCGTTTGTCTACAAACGCGCGGCGGGTTTCAGCAGAATCTGGGCTGGTATAAGCTTGCAGCGTAAACCCTTGCTCCCAACGGTATTTAGCTTCTAGGTCACCGTCTTCAATACCATTTAGGCTTTCTTTAGCAATGCGGATCATATCGGAGCTTTTTGCGGCAATTTTGCTGGCAATTTCCAGCGCGGTATCGCGTAATTGCTCTTTAGGTACAATGCGTTCAATAAAGCCGTATCTATCGGCATCTTGTACCGAAATAGTTTCGCCAGTAAAAAACAAGTAACGTACTTTTTGCACCGGAAATAAGCGCTGTAAATGCGCGCCGCCGCCCATAGCGCCACGATCTACTTCTGGTAGCGCAAAAGTGGTACATTCTGACGCCACCACAATATCGGCCGCACCAGTAATACCAATACCGCCACCCAGCACATAGCCATGCAGCGCAACTATTACTGGTATTGGACACAAATGTACCGCTTTAAACGTTTCGTAATTACCGGCGTTAACGCTAACAATACGCTCTGGGTATTTATCTAACTCTTTAATATCAACACCGGCACAAAAACCACGCCCTTCTGAGCGAATAATTAATACCCGAGCAGCCAAATTTTGGCCAATACTGTTGATCAGATCGGCGAGCGCTTGCCATTCAGCACTGTCGAGTGCATTTACCGGTGCTTTATTTATAATTATTTCGGCGATACCGTTTTCGATATGGCTTTTAAATGCTGGGTTCATAGCTTAGGCCTCTTCTTCGACTGACCGGTTAGTCCGGCGGATTAACAATTGCTCAAGACAGGTGTCTGCCTCGGCGATAATTTCGTTTATTAGTGTCTCAACGCTAGGTAAGTTATTTATTACCGCCGCCACTTGGCCGCTGGGTAAAATACCTTCGTCGGGTTTACCTTCAACCATAGATTTTTGAATTAACACCGGTTGATTAGCCGACATTACCAATGTTGCTGCAGCTTTGGGATCTTCACGCAGGCCATTAAAAAACACTTTGAGCATATGCAGCGATGTCATGCCGGTTTCTTTTTGCCAATGGCGCGCACTTTTTAGTGCCAACCATAAGCGCTTAACACCACCCGAGCGCTCTAAATTATCAATAAATGGCGTGTTGATCATCCGGTGACGCAGGCCATCTACCGCGGTAGAAATGCGAATGTCAGCACTGTCTTTAGTATCAAGATAACGCTGCTGGGTGACTTTTGGCGTGGGTGCATCGCAGGTCAGCAAAAAGCGCGTGCCCATTGCCATACCTGCAGCGCCTGCGCCTAATACTGAGGCCAAACCACGCCCGCACGAAAAGCCCCCTGCGGCAATTACTGGTACCGACACCGCATTTAACACTTGCGGTAACAAAATAGTGCTCGGTACGCTGCCAGTATGACCGCCCCCTTCACTGCCTTGAATGGTGATCATATCGGCGCCCATGGCAACCGCTTTTACTGCATGCTTTACTGCGCCTACGGTGGGAATGCACAGCACACCTGCCGCTTTGAGTCGCTCAATAGTGGCTTTATCGGGGCCGCGTCCGTAGCTCACCGCACGCAATTTGTAACTAATAGCTAAATCAAGACATTGCTGCGCGTTTTCTTGAAACATATGAAAATTAAGACCAAAATTACTGGTCCCTGTGGCAGCAATTACTTTTTTTATGGCACTTTCCACTTCTTCAGTGTTCATCGTCGCGCCAGCTAAAAAACCAAAACCGCCCGCACGCGTTGTTGCTATTACTAAGTTTGCATCAGAGACCCAGCCCATCGCCGTTTGAATAATCGGATAACGACAGCCCAGTGCCTCTGTTAACGGCGTATTCCAGCGGCCATCGGCATTATTGTGCTCTGTGCTCATATTTATTTTTCCTTGGCTGCTGATTTATTGGCTTGAGCCATCGCTTTCGCGTCAAAGCCACCTAAGCGGTCACCCGATATTGTTTCGTTATGCGCATGCGCAAAATGATGCAAACCAAACGCCATATCCATGGTTGAACGTTTACCCATTAAATCTTCGGCGTTATTAATTACTTGCTTAGTTAATTGCAAACCCAGTCGTGGCATTTGTGCAATCTGATTAGCTAAAGTAAAGGTCGTCTCTTCTAAATTATCCCTTGGCACTACGCGATTCACCATGCCCATTTGATAAGCACGGTCTGCCGACATACGATCGCCGGTAAATAAAAACTCTTTGGCAATACGTGGATTAAGCTCGTGCACATGCGCAAAATACTCAACCCCAGGAATACCCATGCGCACGACCGGATCAGAGAAAAATGCTTTGTCATCGGCAATAATTAAATCACATACCCACGCCAGCATTAAGCCACCAGCCACACAGGCACCTTGTACCATAGCAATCGTTGGCTTAGGCAAATCGCGCCAGCGACGGCACATTCCTAAATACACTTCGTGCTCGCGAGCATATAAAAACTCACCGCCGGGCTTATTAGCGTGATCGTAAAAAAGGTTAGTACGATCAAAGCTTTTATCAACATCGCGCCCAGGGGTGCCAATGTCATGACCAGCAGAAAAGTGCTTGCCGTTACCGGCAAGTACAATTACTTTTACTTCGTCGTCGTTACACGCAAGCTGAAAAGCCTTATCTAGCGCGTAGGTCATTTGCGAGTTTTGCGCGTTGTTATATTCAGGACGATCCATGGTAATAACCGCCACTTGAGCGCGCACTTCGTATAACACTACGTCATCTATTGTTTGAACTTCACTCATTACGACTCCTCTGGGCGTACACCCGGTGGGTTGTCTTTTAGCTGTTTAGCTCTAATATTGTGCGGATCCAATTTAGCAATTAATGCTAACTGCTCAGCTGTAGGTGCTGGTGTGGTTGGAGTGTTTGCCTCAACGTGAATTTCAAAGCCTGTTTTTTCAATTACTTCTTGTACACTCACACCAGGGTGAACGCTCACTAAGCGCAATTGATGCTCTGGACCTTGCCAATCCATCACACAAATATCGGTGATCACTAAACGAATATCGACATCCGATAGCTGATAACCTTTTGGCAAACGTGCTGGGTTGTAACCAATTGAGCACACCACATCACATTCTTGCTCTACAAATACGCGTTTACTGTGGCTTGGCACAAAAAACGAGTTAGCATGGCTAATTGAGTTACCCGGTAAACCACGTACGCCTAACATTTGTATTTTAGGTTTATCGTAGTCGCCCCCTAGGGCTGAAATATTACTTTGCCCGTACTTATCAATTTGCGTTGGCCCTATCATGGCGTGGCGTTTACGGCTCCACACATTGTCAAAAATGCGTGAAAAACCCATCCATGTTTCGTTACGCTGTACAAAATCATCGCCACGTGCGCCAATCGGATTTGGCTCACTCAGTAAGTAGGCTTCTGAGTCTGTCATCATTAAATCTGGGTTGTTAGTACTCATAGAAATACTCGCCGCTAAACGCGGAATAACCCCAATGCCGGTGGCAAGCACTTCACCATCGTTATCAAATGCGGTTGCTGCGGCACAAATCATTAATTCTGCCAAGCTGTATTGAGTTGCTGTCATTTTAATGTCCTGCCTTAGTAACTTGTGTTAGGGATTTGACGGATCGCATCGATGCCGCCTAATTTAGCTTGGTACTCTTGCTCTGATTTATTATTAATAAACTCATCAAAGTAAGCACTAAAGCCGCCTTCTTTTGCGTATTTGTTATATTGCAGCAAATGTTTATTATCAATGCCGTAAAATGGCGGACAACTGCTTGGATGCGCGCCCCCAGGTACTTCACTTACGGCCGTTGTTAAGCTGCGTTCCCAAAATACTTTATCTGCCGCTGTGCGATCATAAAAATGATCGCTGCTAACCAGCTTGTCGCAGGTGACATAGCTTTTATTTGCTGCGCGTACAAACCAATCGTCTAGGTAATGATCTGGACCTGAAATCTGGCACACACCACGCTCATCAGCATGATCAACATGTACCAGTGCAGCGTCGAGTTTAAGCGCTGGCATTGCCACCCATTCTTTATCGTCATAGGGGCTATCAATCACTTGAATATCTGGGTTGTGGGTAAGTACATCTGTACCTAAACCAACTTGAGTTGGAATATAAGGACAGCCCCACGCCGCAGCACGAAGGCCAAGTAACAACATACCTTCGTCAATTTCCATTAGCTCAAGCTCGCCATGTTCACGGGCTTTACGAAAAAAAGGTTCTAGTGGAATAAAGTCTAGCGATACAAACGCAAAGATTAATTTTTTTACTTTGCCAGCTGCGCATAACATACCCACATCGGCGCCGCCATACGCCACAATCGTAAGATCTTTAAGATCCGATTTTATAATTTCGCGAATAAGCGCCATAGGTTTACGGCGCGGGCCCCAACCACCTATGCCAATTGTCATGCCATCACTTAGCTCAGCCACCATTTGCGCTGTTGTTTTTACTTTATTCATTATTTTTCTCCTACTGAGAAATCGTGGCCCCACAGGCTCACTCGGCTAAATTCAAAAGCGCAATGCTCTTCCCAGTTTTCAACTTGTAAACCACCAAAGCCATACTCTAAATCGAAGCCTGATGGTGTTTTCATATAGAATGAGGTCATTTTGTCGTTAAGGTGCTGACCTAAAGTGGCCGACAGTTGTACTTGATGTTGTTGTTGTCTGTCGTGAGCGCGGCCTACTTCTGTCATGTTTTCAACTTCGACCATGGCATGCACGCAACCGCTTGGTACCGGAAACTCACAAATAGCTAAACTGTGGTGACGTGCGTTGCCACAATGCATAAAGTAAATGCGAATTGGATCGGCCTCTGGTGCAGGTTTAAAATTAAATAAATCTGATAATTCAAACCCTAATACGTCGGTTAAAAACGCAAAGGTTTCATCAAAATTTGGCGCAGGTAGTACGGTGTGGCCTAGGCCCATATCGCCGGTAATAAAAGCGGGTACACCTTGAGGAGAAGTAAACGGTTGGCAGTCTGAAACATGACCCCAATACAGTTCGTGACGATTACCAGCTGGGTCATTAACTATGAGTATATTTTGTACGCGGCGCTGCTCACATAAGGCTTTATTAGCCTCTTCAAAAGCAATGCCTTTATCAAGTAATGTTTGTTTAGCGTTATTGTAAGCTTTTGCACCTGTTAGTTCCCAACCAGAAGCAAAATAGCGCTTGTCTGCGCCGGGTATAACCAACATGCGGTATGGGCGCTCATCCATTTTGATGTAGAATCCACCGTCGTCAGTTGGCGCCGTCATCATCCCTAATACTTGCTCTGCGTAGTGTTGCCACTCTTGTGGAGCGTCAGTCTGTGCTACGAAATAACCTAATGCGCGAATATCCATGAACCCTCTCTTACAAAATTGTGATTAGGTTCATTATTAGGGCAAATTACTAATGCTTCATCGTCCATTGAGACTAACCAAAAAAACGAAAAAAAAGCATTAAGAGTCATAAGCTTAAAACTAAAAAAACAAAAAGCCGCTGAGCAATAATGTTGCTCAGCGGCTTTATATTTACCAAATTATTTACAGTGTTTAGCGATACAGGATCACCAAATCGTTGATCACACTTGGTTTATCATTGCCAACCACATGAATGTTCATTTCTAGGGTTAATTGCACCCCTTTGTGCGACACGCTAATGTCTTTTACCTTACTACGGCCATAAATAGTTGCGCCCGCAGGCACTGGCGCAGGAAAACGTAAACGGTTTGAGCCATAGTTAACCATATTATTAAAGCCGATAATTTCAAATGGTAGTGCAATCGTTAAACGCGACTGCAGCACTTGTACTAACGAGCCATGGGCAATGGTGGTTTTAAACGGGCTATCTGTTTTTGCGCGCTCAGGATCGGTATGCAACCAGTAATCATCCCCCGATAAATCGGCAAAAGCGTTAATCAGGTCTTGATCAACAACAACCACATTACTCCAGTCGGTATATTTATTATCGGCCAGTGCATAAAGCGCAGCAAGGTTACTTAGCGGTACTTGTACTTGCCCTTTGTCGTTGCGCTCAAGCCCATTGAGCGGATTAATATATTCACGTACACCACCGGCATTATTAATAGAGGTAAAACGTAGCAAGGTATCGCCATCGCTACTCACTTTATCAAACACCGCTTTAACAGGCATGCCTATTTTAATGTCTTGCTCTGCCACATCTATTAACGTGGTATTAATACGAACGCCTTGAGCTAGTTCGACCACGGCTAATGCTTGCGGCATTTCGTCACTAAATTCTGGCATAGTTGGAATACGTGTAAGGGTGTATGAATATAAGGTGCCCTCACCGCTCACTTGTTGCCACTGCAGCTCGTGCGCTAAACAATGACTACAATGATTACGTGGAAAAAACACCCACCCTTCGCACTGCTTACATTGCTGAATTTTTAACTGATTTTCTTTTAGCGCCTGCCAAAATGGTGCAGAAATTTTTGTTGCGACTGGCATAGGTTTTAACGTTGCCATACTAGCCTCCTTGTAATATCAATGCGCCCTGCTCACTCATCACGCCACCGGTGCCACTAACAAATACATTGTCACACCTTTTTAGCTGTCGTTGATCGGCAGAGTTTGAAATTTGATGGAAAGCCTCAATAACTTGAGAATAACCGCCCGCTGCTGCAGCTTGGCCAAAACTAAGTTGCCCGCCGTGGGTGTTCATCGGAAAGTCGCCTTTAAAGGTAAGGTTATGCTCTTTAATAAAGCGCATGCCTTCCCCTTTAGGACAAAAGCCTGCATCTTCAAGTGATAACAACACAGTAATGGTGTAACAATCATAAATTTGCGCTGCATGTATATCTTTAGGCGACAGCCCGGCCATAGTAAACGCACGCTTTGCGGCTTCGGCAACTGGCGTCACTGTCATATCTTGCGCATACGATGGCGATTTAAATGATAAACGCTCACCAAAACCGGTAATAAATGCAGGGCGTTTTTTCGCTCTTGCAGCCACTTCTTTAGAGGCCACAATAACCGCCGCGCCACCCGATACCGGCATGACTATTTCTAGTACATGCAGTGGGTCGGCTACCATTTTAGAAGCTAATACTTGTGCAATAGTTAGCTCTTTGCCTTTAAAAATAGCGTCTTTGTGGTATTGCGCATTAAAGCGCTGATCGACTGCTATTTTAGCCATAGCCGCTTGATCGTAGCCATATTGCGCTGCGTAACGCTGTGCAATCATTGCATAACCGGTGTTTTGTCCCATGTGACCATAGGGCAAATCAAACTCTGCTTCTGGTGCGCCAAATGCCGTACTGTGGCCGCCATAACGCATAGCTTGCGCCATCCAAGCTGGGTCTTCATTTGGTGCCATTGGTGCCATGCGAGCGGGAATAACACACAGTACCGCTTGGCATAACCCCAGCTCAATCGCTGCCGCTGCACGCCAAATTTGTGCAACTGCGGTACAGCCGCCTAAATCAACTACTTCGGCAAAGTTTACTTCTATTCCTAAATATTCTGCGGCCATTGCCGGCACAAATACTGAGGCCTCGTGAAAATGTGGGCCATTAATAACCAAACCATCTAAATCACTTTTTTGTAGCCCAGCATCTAATAATGCTTGATTGGCTAAGTCGGCCACTTGTTCTAAATGAAACATTTGCGGCGCGGTTTGGTATTTCTCTGGTTTATATTGCGCCGCACCAACAATCGCGGCGTTTCCTGCTAAGCCCATTATTTTTCCTCCTGATTGCTACAGAACGGTAAAAATCCTGCCGCTTGCAACGCACTTTCACAGTATGGCTGGTAGCAGCCTAACTTATCGTTACGTATGTAAATTGGCTCATTACACGCTACTGGGTCATAACCTTGTTTTTGTAAGTCGACTTTACGCAGTTTATAGGTTGATGTCATGTCGGCGGCTTTGCTTACCCTAATAAACTGAGGGGCGGCGTAATTAGGCACTTTTTCTATGGTTAAAGCATAAAACACTTGTGGATCAAACTGCCGCCCTGGTTGCATAACAATGGCCGCCATACCTGCTCGTCCTTCATTTTCAGGAACCTGTACGCCATAAATATTAACCAGCTCGGCGCCATCGTATTCAGCCAAAGCGGTAGCCACTTCTTGCGATGATACATTTTCACTTTTCCAGCGATAGGTATCACCAATGCGATCTACAAAATAAAAGTAACCATTTTCATCGTAGCGCAGTAAATCACCTGAGCGCCAGTAAGCGTCGCCTTGCTGAAACACATTGCGTAAAATTTTCTGCTCTGTACCTTGTTTTGAGGTATAGCCCTCAAAGCGGCCACCACCAAAATCAGGCATGTTAATTATCATTCCCAGCCCTTCCCCTACTTCGCCAGGTTGGCATAAAACATAATGCCCGTTAGCATCTTTAACATGAGTTTCGGTTTCGGTATCAAATTTAACTAATCTAAAATTGGTGCGATCCCAGCGCGGCACGCGACCACACGAACCAATATAGTTATCTAAATTAAGTAAGTTAGTATTCGCTTCGGTAGATCCCCACCCTTCTAGCACGTCCATTTCGCCAAAGTACTCAAGCCAACGATGCCAACTGGTTTCGGTTAAACCGGCGCCTAACATGCAGCGCAGTTGATGATCTTTTGGCTTAATTCCCGTGGCCTCGGCGTAGTTAAGCAGGTAGCGGCAAATCTCACCTATGTATTGGCAAACGGTAATGTTATGCGTTTGAATATCATGCCAAAATTGCCTAACACTAAATTTACGCCTAACCACTATGCTTGACCCCGCCGCTAGCGCAGTTGAAGTCACTGAAGTGGCTGCAGCGCCGTGGTATAAAGGTAAACAACAATAAAATACGTCATTTGGTGTGGCATCAATGGTTTCAACCATCACATCACCCGAGGTTAACCAACGCATATGGCTGTAAATCGCCGCTTTAGGTAACCCGGTAGTGCCTGAGGTAAAAATAAGTAAAGTTGGGGTTTCGCCCACCGTTGAGCCACGTGCCTGCTTACAACTTGTGCCACTGCGCGCAGCCACATCGCTATCAAAGCTGCTATCAATCCACTGAGGAAGTACCGGTTTATCAACTACCTCATCATCGCCTACCAGCCAAATTGACTTATTTGCCAGCTCTGGTGTGTCAATAAAACGCTGTACACATTCTTCACCAACAATAACTACATTGGCATCTGTGGTGTTAATTGCATGTTCAAGCACGCTGCCTTGTACTTGAGTGTTAATAAAAGCGACCACTACGCCCAGCTTGGTTAAGCCAAACCACGCAAAGAAAAACTCAGGGCGATTTTCAATCGCAATAGCACACACATCACCTTCCATTAAACCACGGGCCTGTATCGCTTTAGCAAATTTACTTGCTTGGGCATCTACTTCGCTGTAGCTGTAGCTTTTACCTTGATAAATCAAAAATGGCGCATCGCCATGTGCTACTGCTTGCGCTTCTAGGCGGTCGGCAATGCTGTACTTTTGCGACGGACTAACCGAGCGTACTGCTAGTGCGCGCTTATCCATTTTTTGTTGTGTGGCGGCTCTAGATACTGGCGCGTTGTCGAGACTTCCAGCATAAGGAATTTTATTATTGTCCAACATATTATCTCCTTTGGTGTTAATCAACGAACGCGGATTTTAGGTGCTGGGGTATCACCCCGCATGGTGCGTAAAAACTGTTCAAGTGGCGCAGGAGTTGCCACTTCGGGTAACTCATCTGAATTAGGTCGATGCTGCCAAAACGACTGCCATGATGGGAATAAATCATGAAAGGTGCCGGTGTAAGGTTCGCGACCCGGCCAGCGCATTTTCATATCGCCAATTGGCGCTGAATTTATATCGCTGGCGTACCAATAACATGGCAAACGACGGCGGAAGTACCACACCCCATCAATGCGTTGGTAGTCATCCCAATACAGCATTTGCATCAGTACCCATTCACGCCCGGTTTCATGCTCATTTTTAGAGTACACAACACCAATGGCATTGTTCTCATCAACAAACTCAATAATGTGCTGCCCTAAATGATGCGACGTGCCGGTGAATTGATCGCGCAAGGTTGAGTCAACCCAGGCTTTTAAATGAGCTCGGCCGCTTTTTCCACCCCCGACACGTACATCGGGAGCAAATAAGCCTACATGTGCGTCAATGTCACGCATATCTAATGACAACGAGTATTTACCCGCGAGCTGACGAATTGACTCAATAGACTCTAAGCGGTCAATTCGTTGTTCAAGGCTTGAACTTAAGTCACTCATATTCACTCCTAAATAAAGGCCATGCCGCCATTTACTGCGATATTTTGGCCGGTAATAAAGCCAGAATCATCACACGCTAAAAAGCTCGCTACTTTGGCAATGTCTTCACCTTCGCCCATGCGCGCTAATGGAATAGCCGCGATCATTTGCTGCGTCCACTCCTCTGGAATATCAGCCATCATGGGTGTATTGGTTGGCCCTGGTACTATGGTATTTACCCGAATGCCTACTGGCGCTAGTTCGCGTGCCATACTACGCGTAAGCCCCATAACACCGGCTTTTGATGCACAATAATGACTTGGGCCTTCGCCGGTTAATGCCGCCGTGCTGGAAACATTAATAATGCAACCCGATCCTTGGGCTTGCATAACTTTCGCCGCCTCACGACAACATAAAAAAGTACCGGTTAAGTTAACTGCAATCACTTTGTCCCAGTGCTCATCTGGGGTATCAACAAATGCATCAATAGAGCCCACACCAGCCACATTAATAATGGCATCGAGTCGGCCAAATTTTTCCACTACAGCGGCAATGGCATCACGTACTGAGTCGCTTTTTGCTATGTTGGCAGTAATAGCCACAATATTGCCGTCAACGTTTGCATTTAATTCATTAACGCTGGCATTTAATGTGTCGGCGTTAATATCTACCGCGGCGACATTAGCGCCTGCAGTAGCAAAATAACTTACTATTGATTGGCCTATGCCTTGCCCTGCACCTGTTACTAGCACAACTTGATCCTGATGTTTCATTTTTATCCCCTTGCTTTTCTCAAGCCAATTTGGCGTATATAGAGCAACATTTGCAGTCGCACCAATATTAATTTTCCAATTCATACTGGGATATGTAATAAAAACCAGCATCGTCCAATAAGACTAACCAACACAAACAAAACACTGGTCTAAATGGACGATGTTTTAAGCAAACGAGCAACGCAGTATTGAGTAGGAAAATTATATAAATAAGCAGAGGTGGTGAGCGTTCATTACCTTGTTAGCAAGGCAAAATTAGGAGTAAGAGTTTTGAATCAGCAAACAACTAATCCAGAGAAAGCACAGGATTTACCGTTACCACTGGGACACTTTGTTACCCTAGAAAACGGCCTTAAATTACATTATTTAGAGCAAGGCCAAGGCCCTATTGTTATTTGGCTTCATGGTAGTGGCCCAGGTGCCAGTGGTTTTAGTAACTTTAAAGGCAATTATCCTGAATTTGCTGATGCGGGCTATCGTAATATTGTGCTCGACTTACCTGGTTTTGGTCGCTCAGATAAACCCGATGACGTTAATTACGATTTAGCTTTTTTTGTCACAGCACTTAATGGTTTTATAAACGCCCTTGATTTACCTAAGGTGACTTTATTAGGCAATTCTTTAGGCGGTGCTATTGCGCTGGGGCAAGCTCTCGATTATCCCGATACGGTAGAGCGCCTAATTTTAATGGCTCCGGGTGGTGTTGAAGAGCGCGAAACGTATTTTCAAATGGAAGGTATAGTGCGTATGGTAGAAGTATACAGCCGTGGCCCTATGGGAGTTAACCAAATGCGCGAAGTGATGTCGTTACAACTTTTTGATTCAGCTGTACTTTCTGATGATATATTAGCAGAGCGCGCTGCAGTGGCAGTTACTCAACCGGCTAATTTATTTAGCACTATGATGGTGCCAAACATGACCGAACGCCTTGGCGAGCTTAACTGCCCAGTGCTTGGCTTTTGGGGCACTAACGATAAATTTAATCCACATCAAGGCATGCATAAAATTTTGGATAACGTACCAACAGCGCGCTTTATTATGCTTAATCGTTGTGGTCATTGGGTACAAGTAGAACATCAACGCCTGTTTAACAGCAGCTGTATTGATTTTTTACAACACGGCTAATACAGCACCTCAAAAAACATAAATAATAAGAGGTAATAATCTATGTCACATTATCAGCACTTGCTTAAACCAGGGAAAGTAGGCGGACTAACGCTGCGTAACCGCATTATGATGGCGCCAATGGGCTCTAATTATGCTGACCCTGATGGCCATTGTAGTGAGCGTATTCAAGCTTTTTATGAAGCCAGAGCAAAAGGCGGTGTGGGCCTTATTACTATGGGATCTATTGCTATTGCGTTTCCCGCAGGAACTGCCGAACCTTATCAGGTGGGTATTTCTAAAGATGAGTTTATTCCTGGATTAAAAGCACTTACCGAGCGGGTGCATAAGCATGGTGCAAAAATTGCGGTGCAATTACAGCATGCTGGTAAAACGGCAGTACGCGATTTAGCCGAAGGCCGCGAGCTTTGGGTGCCTTCACTGCCCCCTGCGCCACCACAAAGCGATATTATGCAAGCGGTAACACCAACAGAATTAAGTACCTTTGTTAGACCTCCAGCAGATAAACCCGTTACCATAAAAGTAATGGAAAAAGCCGATATTGTCCAAATGGTCGAATGGTTTGCCGCAGCGGCAAAACGTGCACAGCAAGCGGGTTTTGATGCTATTGAGCTGCACAGCGCGCACTCGTATATTTTGGCTGGCTTTTTATCGAGCTATTATAATAAACGTGATGACGAATATGGCGGCAGTATTGAAAACCGCGCACGTTTACTACTCGAGGTAATAGCGGCAATACGCAAACGCGTAGGCCAAGATTTTCCATTGTGGGTACGCCTAGATGCGCACGAACTCAACACCCCTGGCGGTATTACCCTTGAGGACTGTATTGCAGTGAGCAAAATGGTTGAACAAGCGGGTGTAAATGCCGTTAGTATTTCTGCTTATGCCACCTTAACCACAGGCTCTGCATTTACCGCCGCGCCGCTAGTGCATAAACCAGCAGGCTTTTTAGATTGGGCTGCGGCAGTGAAGAAAGAAGTGTCTATACCGGTAATTGCCGTTGGCCGCTTAGAGCCCGATATTGCCGATGCTGCTATTGCCAGCGGTAAGTGTGATTTTATTGCAATGGGACGTAAATTATTAGCCGATCCCGAACTACCAAATAAACTCACCGCAGATCGTGAAGCCGACATTCGTCCCTGTATTTATTGCTATGTATGCGTAAGCCAAGTATTTATTAATCAGCGCGTTAAATGTGCGGTTAATGCCGCGACTGGTAAAGAATTTGAACTAAAAGTAATAATGACCGATAAGCCCAAACATATTGTGGTAATTGGTGGCGGGCCTGCTGGCATAGAAGCTGCTGTAACCGCCAGTGAACGAGGCCATAAAGTAACCTTGTTAGAGCGCAGTAAACGCTTAGGCGGCACATTATTTTTTGCAGCGCTGGCCTATCCCGAAAATGGCAAGTTACTCGACTACCATTTAAGGCAACTAGCCCAATCTAAGGTTACAGTAAAACTTAATACCACAGCGACTCCGAAATTAATTAGCACACTAAATGCCGATGAAGTGTTTGTAGCAACCGGCGCCAGCCGTGGCATGCCCGACATACAGGGTTGTGAGTTAAGCCACGTTTGGTCTGGCGAACAACTTAGACAGTTACTTACCGGCGAAGTAAGTACTAACACTAGCAATAAGCTAACCGCGCTACAGCGCTTAATGTTAGGAGCGGGCAACACCCTGGGCTTAACAAAACACGTAGATAAATTACAACGCTTATCGCATTTATGGATGCCACTTGGCAAGCGCGTCACTATTGTTGGCGGTGGCTTAGTGGGCTTAGAGCTGGCCGAGTTTTTAGCTGAGCGTGGCCGCGAAGTTACCGTTATAGAAGCCGGACGTAACTTAGGCATCGAGCTGAGTATTGTTAGGCGCTGGCGGGTACTTGATCATGTTAGGCAATTAGGCGTTACTTTAATTACTCAGGCAGACGTTACCGCTATCGATACCCACGCTGTGCACTATAAAGTGGACGAGCAACCCCGCAGCTGCCTTGCCGATACCGTAGTAATGGCAACGGGTATTACCACTGATAATAGCTTAACAAACAGCTTAATTGCAGCTGGCCATACAGTAAAAGACATTGGTGATTGTAATGACGTTGCCTATATAGAGGGTGCAATTAGTGCCGGTTATAAAGCTGGCTTAAGCTGCTAATAGCGACTAACTACTAACTACTAACTACTAACACTTTTAACATAGGGGCACTCGCCCCTATTTTATTACCATAATTAAAGCTGCTGCCTTTTTATGGCTCAGCAAGAACCTCAGCAATAATACTTACAACTATTTTAAAGCGAGAAACTAACAATGAAAAACGCTACACATTTAACCAATAAAGTCGCCTTAGTTACTGGTGCAGCACGGGGTATTGGTAGAGCAATATGCCAAGCACTGGTTGACTCTGGAGCCACTGTTATAGCCACTGATATTTTAACTGAAGAGCTTAACCAAATGGCGCAAGAGCTTGGCGACAAGGTTACGCCAATGACACACGATGTAACCGATGAGCTACAATGGCAGTCGATCGTATCAGCAACTTTAGAAAAGCACCAAAAAATAGATATTTTAGTTAATAATGCGGGGATTTTACTGTTCGCAACGCTCGAAACCACAGAGCCGCAGCAGTTTCGTAAATTAATCGATATTAATATTACCGGCACCTTTTTAGGCTTACATAGCGTGATCCCCTGCATGAAAAAAGCCGGCAGTGGCGCTATTGTTAATATTTCATCAGCCTCGTCTATTTTACCTAACAATGGCACAGGTGCGTATGCTGCAAGTAAATATGCAGTAAGAGGGTTAACTCGCACCGCAGCGCTTGAGCTAGGCCCGTTTGGTATACGTGTAAATAGTGTGCATCCTGGTGCTGTAAATACCCCCATGACTAACCCACAGGGGCTAAGTAGCGAAGAGCTGAACCCACGCTATAAATTTATTCCACAGCAACGTGGTTGTCAGCCTGAAGAAGTAGCCAATATGGTTAACTTTTTAGTCTCGGATCAGGCATCTTACTGTAATGGCACCGAAATGGTGGTAGATGGCGGCCTAACGGCTGGTCAATATTATTATGGTGTACCTGGCGCGCCAGCACAGTAATAGCGACCTTCAACGCGCATTAAGGCTCTCAGTGCATGAACAAAAAAACCAGCCAGCAGTGAATAACTGTTGGCTGGTTTTTTATGTTTAACTCAAGATGAGTTTTAAGGCGCTAAAGCTGCAAACCGCGCTTGATGGTAATCGGCATCACCAAGGCACATTTGTGCTACGCGAATGCGCTTTAGGTAAAGACCAATGTCTAGCTCATCAGTAACCCCAATGCCGCCATGCATTTGCACCGCTTCACCGCTGATTAAATCGGCTACTTTTGATAGTTTCCATTTAGCTAAACTAGCGCTTGAGGCTAAATTTGCGTCAGCCTTATCTGCATCCGAAAGTGCGGCTATAACACAAGATTGAGCTAATTCTAATTCTACATAACAGCGTGCCGCACGATGTTGTAATGCCTGAAAAGTACCAATTTTTACACCAAATTGTTCACGTACCTTTAAGTATTCTATAGTCATATCAAACAGCGCTTTAATAGCACCAAGCATTTCAGCACTTAAACATAAACGACCTAAATCGAGTGCTTGTTGCAGTGCTTTTAAGCTATTGCCAGCATCGCCTAATAAGGCTTCTGCGGGTAGTTTTAAGTCATTAAAAGTAAGCTCGGCGTAATTGCGTGCATCGATAAGGTTAAGGCGCTTAACCTTTACTTGCTCACTAAATGGCACAATAAACACACTACAGCCAGCGTTATGCTGCGCCGCAACTATCCAGCCATCGGGGCTGAAACCATCAATAACCATGGTTTTTTTACCATTTAACACAAATCCATCTACCGCTGTTGTTGCCGTTGTTTGCATGCTGTCGGGATCGTGCCTTGCATGTTCGTCAACCGCTAAGGCTAAGCGTTTTTCACCACTCATTATTGCTGTTAACCAGGTTTGCTGTTCTGCGTTGGCTAGTTGTTGTAATAATGAACCACACAGGGTTACCGACGATAACATTGGCGAAGCACTCAGGTGTTTACCCATAGCTTCAAATATTGCGCCCATTCCTTTATAACCAAAATCTAGGCCACCCAGCTCTTCGGGAAAAGTAATTGCTCCCCAACCTAGTTCCAGCATTTGTTGCCAAATTTTTTCATCAAAATTAACTGCGGTTGGCTTATCGCGTAATGCGCGCTGCGCTGCGACAGGGCTTTGCGCACTTAAAAACTCTTCTGCGGTATCTGCCAACATGCGATCGTCTTCGCTATATACCATACTCATCAGCTTACTCCTTTATTTTCAGGTAATTGCAATACACGCTTTGCTATCACGTTCAGCTGAACTTCTGAGGATCCGCCAGCTATGGTTTGCGAAAAACTATTTAGCCAAGCGCGAGTAATTGCTTGCTCTTGCTCGCTAAAGCTATCATCTTCCCAACCTAAACCTCGGTAACCCATTGCATCGAGTAATAATTCAAATTTAATTTTTTCTTGTTCGGTATGCACTAACTTCATAATCGACATTAAACCAAAACAGCTTTGCCCCGCTTGCATTTCTGCACCTAAGCGTTGCACCGTTAAGTTGTATGCCTGCTCTTCCATATTGGCTGCAACCGCCTTATTTAGAAGCGCGGCTTCACTAGCGCTGTGTGGCGCTGGCATGTAATCACTCATTAGTGACATTAAGTCAAAGTGCGTGGGTAATTGAAACTCACCAAACTTAGACATTGCGCTGCGTTCGTGTTGCAGCAATTCTTTAGCCAATTTCCAGCCGCCATTGAGCTCACCTATAAGATTTTCTTTGGGTACGACTACATTATCGAAAAACACTTCACAAAAAGAAGATTTACCGCTAATTAAATCAATAGGTTTGGCTTGCACACCTTGGCTGTGCATATCGAGGAGTAATAAGCTAATGCCTTGGTGTTTAGGGGCTTTAGCATCAGTGCGTACTAATGCGTACATCCAATCGGATTTGTCACCGTAAGAAGTCCAAATTTTACTACCATTAACTAAGTAATGATCGCCTTGATCAATGGCGCTGGTACGAATACTGGCCAAATCAGAGCCGGCGTTTGGCTCACTAAACCCTTGGCACCAACGTACTTCACCGCGAGTCATTGGTGTTAAAAACTGTTGTTTTTGCAGCTCAGTTCCGTGCTCTAACAGCACAGGACCTAACATCCAAATACCTAAATTAATTTGTGGCGGGCGACACTTTAAACGGCGCATTTCACTTTCTAATACGCTGTTTTGCTGCGCAGTTAAACCACCACCACCGTACTGCGTTGGCCAACTAGGACAAAACCAATGTTTGTCGCGCATGCTATTAAACCACTGGCGTTGATCATCAAAAGTGAAGTTAACCTCACTCCCGCCCCAAATGAGCTCGCCATCAGGCGTTGGGGTGCGCAGCGACATAGGACAATTTGCCTCTAGCCAAGTACGAACCTGCTGGCGAAATTCAGTTAACTCACTCATGCTGTTATCTCCTGTTAGCGCACTGCGCGTGGCATACCAATACCAAATTGGGCTATTAGTTCTCGTTGTAACTCATTAGCACCACCACCAAAGGTTAAGGTAACCGAGGCACGTACTTCGTATTCCAGCTCACCCATTAAAAATGACGCGGCAGAATCATCGCGAACCATGCCATTCATTCCCACAATATCAATCAGCTTACGCAGTATTTCAATTGAGCATTCTGAGCCATATACTTTAGTAATTGACGCCAGAGCAATATCCATATGGCCTTTTTCTAAATCGGCGGCGATGCGAAAGTTAATTAAACGCATGGCTTCTAACTTAGCGTAACACTCAGCTAACGCTGCGCGCACCCAAGGGTTATTAGCAGCAGACTTGCCTTGCTCATCTGCGGTATTAGCCCACAAATATACTCGACGAAATAAGCCAACCACTTTATCAGACCACGAACCTAAACCTAAACGCTCATGGTTAAGTTGCGAAGTAATTAAACGCCAACCGCCATTTAATTCACCCACCAGCATTTCTTGAGGTACTTTTACGTTGTCGTAATAAGTAGCCGCTGTTGGGTTTGAACACGTTGGAATAACTGTGCTGCTAAAGCCTTCACTTTGGGTATCTAAAATCATAATAGAAATCCCTTTGTGACGCGCCAGCTCTTGATCGGTTCGTGCAGCTAACCAAATATAGTCGGCCGACTCAGCGCCTGAGGTCCATAGCTTATTGCCATTAACAATAAAGTTGTCGCCCTCTAGGCTGGCTTTGGTTTTTAAAGTGGCTAGATCAGAGCCCGCATTTGGCTCTGAATAACCAATGGCAAAATGAATTTCACCATTAGCAATACCAGGCAAAAACTTTTCTTTTTGTAACTCAGTACCGTATTCCATTAACGCAGGACCTACTGTGCTAATAGTAACAAATGGTAGGGGCGCGCCTGCAATATTGGCTTCTTCAAAAAATATTAGCTGCTCGGTGGCTTGATAACCTTGGCCGCCGTGCTCTTTTGGCCAACCAACAGCTAACCAGCCGTCTTTACCCATTTGACGTACAACCTTACGGAAGTCTTCGCCGCCTTCACTGCCTCTTAGCTTTTGACGCAGTTCGGGTGTCATTAATTGCGAAAAGTAATCACGTACTTCTAGGCGTAACGCCCGTTGTTCTGGTGTTAAATCAATGAACATTTTGCACTCCTACTCTGCGCCTAAAATTAAGCCGCTGGTGGGTACACCAGTGCCTGCTGTAACGAGTACATTTTCAACATTATCAACTTGGTTTACTGCTGTTCCACGCACTTGTCGTACTGCTTCGGCCACGCCATTCATACCATGGATATAGGCTTCACCTAATTGTCCTCCGTGGGTATTAATAGGTAACTTACCACCACGTTGATGATGACCTGCGCGAATAAACTCTTTTGCTTTACCACGTTCTACAAACCCAAACTCTTCAAGTTGTGGTAATACAAATGGGGTAAAGTGATCGTAAATAATCGCAGTTTGAAAATCATCTGGCCCTAGGCCCGATTGTGCATAAAGCTCTTTTGCTACTATGCCCATTTCGGGTAAACCGGTAATGTCGTCGCGATAATACGAGGTCATACTTTGCTGACCTTCGGCAATACCTTGCGAACCGGCTTTAATTACTACAGGTTTATTTTTTAGCGTTTTTGCACGCTCAACACTGGTAATAATCATTGCCACCGCACCATCAGATTCTTGACAACAATCAAGTAAATGTAGCGGTTCACAAATCCACTTAGACGCTTGGTGATCGGCCAAAGTAATTGGTTTTTCGTAAAAGAATGCCGCAGGGTTAGTTGCTGCGAAGTCACGTGCGGCAACCGCAACAAGACCAAAATCTTCTGATGTAGCGCCATACTCATGCATATAACGCTGTGCAAACATACCCACCCAACTTGCAGGTGTATGAAAACCGTGGGGCATGTAATAACCGTAATTCACATTTTCAAAAATAGGGGTTGATGAAAAGCCATAATCGCCAGTACCAAAACGATACCAAGAACGCTCGTTCATCGCCCGATATACCACTACGGTTTTAGCCACACCACTGGCCACAGCCATTGCCGCATGCACTATAGGTGCACACGCTGCGCCGCCGCCATGAGGTATTTGTGAAAAAAACTTAACTTCTTTACAGCCTAGTAAACGCGCAATTTCGTACTCTGGTACTTTATCAACTGAATAACTACTAAAGCCATCCACTTCACTGGGATCAATTCCCGCATCTTTTAAAGCTGCTAATGTTGCCTCCATGGCTAAACGTAATTCAGTACGCCCTGAATTTTTAGAAAACTCTGTGGCACCCAGACCTACAATGGCAGCTTTACCACTAATTGACTCACTCATCTTGTCTCTCCTAAATTTTATGGCAATACCAATTGCACGGTACCTGTAACATGCATGCCGTATTTATTTTTGCCGGCTAAACCTACATCCACAGTGCGGGTTGTGGCATCGGTTGCGGTTACTTCGCCCATAAAGGTCATAACATCGCCTGGGTAATTAGGCATACCTAATTTAATATCAATATTTTTTAAGCGACTTTGTGGGCCGCTCCAGCCTTCTACATAGCTTTGCACTAAGCCATTAGTGGTTAAAATATTCATAAAAATATGCGGTGAGCCCAGCGCAATAGCGGCATCTTTATCGTGATGGCCTGGAAAAAAATCACGCGTTGCTAAAGCCCCATTAGAGATAAGTGCCACGGTAATTGGAATCGCTTTTTCAGGTAGCTTGTCACCTACGTTTATATCGTTAAATTGCATTGTTTTCATCAAGGTCATATTTCCACCCCAGCTTATTATTTTCGGTTAAGGCATCGCCAAGTTTTGCCAATAATGCGGGACTCCCGCCCAAGTTTAGGCTAATAGCCCGGCTCCAATAGAGGTATCGGTAGATAACGTAACTAACATCTACACCAAAACCGCCATGCACATGTTGCGCTTTGTGACCAATAGAATGACCCGCTTCGCAGGCATGCCACGCTGTTGCTAACGCTTCGTGATCGCAGCCTAAGTTATTATCAAGGCGATAACACAACTGCCATACATTACTGCGTAATGCCTCAAGGGCAATTTGGGTATCGGCCATGGTCATTTGTACTGCTTGAAAGGTGCCTATAGCGCGACCAAACTGTTGGCGTTCACTAATATATTCAACGGTTTTTTTAATTTGCGCTTCACTAACACCTAACTGTAATGATGCCAAAGAGGCGAATATTCTTGGTACTAACCAGTCATTAGCTTTGCTATCGAGTAACGCTGCATTACTTACAAGCAGGTTATTTAGTTGTAAGTCTGCAACTTCTTCGCCTTGGGTCATCTGCCCTTTAACTAGGGTTAAACCTGGCGCTGTTGTTGCCACTAGTGCCCAGCGTGTTTGCTCATCAAGGGTTAGTGGTAGTAAAACAAAGTCAGCGAGTCCTGCAACTGCCACCGACTGCACTAAGCCATTAATACTTAAGCCGTCATTCGTTTTTTCTACGTTGAGCGTCGCTTCGCTGTGGGTATTTACTAAGTTAAATGCCAGCGTTAATAGGTTTGTGCCCTCAGCCGCAGCTTGTGCAACTGTTTGCAGCTGTGCACCCGCAAACTTTGCAATGGCAGTAGCCACCAGCTGATGACGCCACAAAGGAACTTGCCCTAACGCCCCGCCTTGCGCCTGTAATACTAAGCTCAGTTCGGTCATACCTAAATCAATCCCGCCTGTTGCTTCGGGAATAATTACCCCGTGCAGCCCGGTTTCTATACACGAGTTCCATAACTGCGTCATGGTGCCTTGACCTGCTTCGTCATAGTCACGAAGAAAGTCATCGGTACAGGTATCGGTAAATAAGCTATTGGCCATTTCTGCAATGGCTGATTGCTCTTCGCTTAAATTAAAATCCATTACGACTCCTTAGTTGGAACAAGTCTAAATTGTGGCAAGGTCAGCTCACCATCAAATGTGTGATATTCGACTTGCACTTTTTGGCCAATTTTAGGAGCTACACCTTCTTCAACTCCGATTAAGCCAGCTGGAATACGTACGCCTTCTTCAAGCTCAATCAAACCAATAGGATTTGGGCTATCAAATGGGGCTACATGTGGGTAGTGCATTATCACAAATGAATACAGCTCACCCTTACCACTAGCTACTTGGTAATCAAGTTCAAACGAATGGCAATGCATGCACACAGGTGCTGGTGGGTGTTGTAATTTGTCGCAGCTTATACAATGTTGAATACGCAGCTCTTGCTCGCCAAATCCTTCCCAAAAGAAGCGATTATCGTCGCTGATCCCAGGCTTAGGACGCTTTCTAGCTGGTGCTTCTTTAGCGGGCGCTGTTTGCTCAGGCCTTTGCGCTGGTTTAAACTTAATGACTCTAAACATCATGTCGCCTACTTTTTCGTCGGCTTCACCATTGGTTTTTTCTGAGAAATAAGTCATTTTTAACGTAACAAAAAAGCCGGTGCCCAGTGCGGTGGTTTTTTCTTCACTGATGCTATCGAGTACTGTGGTGTAATAAAGCTTTTCACCCATAGTAATGTAGCGATCAAACGTTAGGTTAGAATTAACTGCCACGACCGCTGGGTAGCCATTTTTTTCAAGTATTTCGAGTACGCCATACGGGTTTTCGGTAGTTGAACCTGGTGCTAAAACTTTGTCACCAAAGCCCGCTAAGCACCAACTTTGTAACATTGCTGGTGGTGCTACTAGTTGCCCATACTCGGTTGTTGCCGCGTAGTCTGCATCGGTGTAAAGTGGGTTTTCTACCCCCATAATTTCACACCACTGACGTACCATAGCTTCATTAACCTTGTCCCACGCATAGATACGACCATATTGTCGCCCTATCATCGCTTCTATTTCTGCAAACCATTCATATTTAGCCAATGTTCGTCTCCTGCATTTATCAAGATAAATTCTAAAAATTAAAATTATTAATTATTTAGTTAGTTTCGCTAGCACTAAGAAAAGCGGGCATTTCACCGCCGCCATTTAGCAGTAAATTACAGCCACTTGCATAACTTGCTTCTGCTGAAGCTAAAAACAAACAAGCGTTAGCAATATCATCTGGTTGCGCCATACGCCCTGCTGGAATTGTTGCGCTTACTGCGGCAATTCCGGCCTCGTCACCGTAATGTAGGTGTGAGTTTTCGGTATGTACTAACCCTGGGCTTACCGCCACAACACGCACTTTAGGTGCCCACTCTACTGCAAGTGATTTTACTAAAGATAAAATACCCGCTTTAGCAGCGCCATAAGCCGCCGTACCTGGTGAAGCTCGCATGGCACTAATACTGCCTATAAAAATAATGCAGCCACTGTTATTTGCTTGCATTATTTCGTTTGCTTGCTGTGCTACGTTTAACGGTGCAATTAAATTAAGCTTAAGAATAGCCTCATGAAAACGAGGAGATGCTTTATCGGCCAAAGCAAATGGACTGCCGCCCGCATTATTAATGAGTACATCAAGCGTGCCATATTCTTTTACTATGGTGCTAAACATGGCTGCAGTACTATCAATATCTTTCACATCTGCTTGAATAAAGTGTGCCTGACGAGTTTTTCCATCAAGGATTACCTGTGGTAGCTGCTCTACTTGTTCACGACCACACACTACTACTTTAGCGCCTGCCGACAAGAAACCTTGTGCTATACCAAGGCCAATGCCTTTAGTACCGCCGGTTATGAGTACCACTTTATCTTTATAGTTTTTACTCGCATGCATAATTAAGCCTTGTCATAAAATAATTCCATAAAAACAGTGTACAGGCAGTATTAGATAACCAGCTTCGTCTAAATGGACGATGCTGTGTTTAGCGACAACAAGTGACAATAACAACATAGAAATTTTACTGTGCGTTGCCTAGCAATGTTTTGGAGTAATGAATGACAGATACAAACGAGCCTAGCGTTTTACTAAGTTTCCCTGAGCCTGGCGTGGCCGAGTTAACGTTAAACCGACCCAGTGCCACCAATGCATTAAGCTTAGAGCTGCAAACATTACTATCTAAGTACTTTACTGAGCTGGCAAACAATAAAGACATTCGCTGTATTTTATTAACCGGTGGCGACAAAGTATTTGCTGCAGGCGGCGACATTACTAGCTTAATAGATGCAGACCCAATTGAGATTTACCAGCGCCATACAGAACGCCTATGGGCACCTATTGAGCAATGCCCAATTCCTGTAGTTGCTGCAGTAAATGGCTACGCGTATGGCGGTGGCTGTGAACTGGCCATGTTGGCCGACATTATTATTGCCGGTAAAGGCGCAAGTTTTTGTCAGCCCGAAATAGCCATTGGCATTATGCCAGGTATTGGTGGCACGCAGCGTTTAGTACGTGCAGTAGGTAAAGCTAAAGCAATGCAAATGGCGCTTACAGGCAAGCCTATTAGTGCTTACGATGCTTGGGTAGGCGGACTGGTAAGTGAGCTGTGCGAAGATGACGATGTATATAAACAGGCACTAGCAAATTGTCGTCGCATAGCACGTATGCCTCCGCTAGCGGCAGAGCAAATAAAAGAAGTTATTTTAGCAGGAATGGACGCTCCACTTGCCAGTGCTATGGCGCTGGAGCGCAAAGCAAATGCGTTATTATTTGCATCAAAAGATCAACGTGAAGGTATGGAGGCGTTTTTACAAAAACGCCATCCTGTATTTAGCGGAAAGTAAGGGTAATAGTCATTAATTTAAATTAATTAACACTCCCCTTTGTTAATTTTAGCCAGCATTTAGCTGGCTTTTTTTTGCCGACTCGTTTTTACTTTAAGTTAAGGCAGGAATCGTTTGTAATAAAGTTTACAAGCTATTTCTGTCGTCGTAGCCCAGCGCAGCGACACTATTTAAAAACAATCTAACTAACTCTGTTTGCCTG
This sequence comes from Pseudoalteromonas sp. SG44-5, assembly GCF_014164175.1. Lineage (NCBI taxonomy): Bacteria > Pseudomonadati > Pseudomonadota > Gammaproteobacteria > Alteromonadales > Pseudoalteromonadaceae > Pseudoalteromonas > Pseudoalteromonas sp. SG44-5. Next base: position 77,172 of record NZ_JACJES010000007.1, read on the forward strand.
CGTACACCGGTTTTAGAAAATATAGAACGTAAGTGAGCACGCGCTGTGTTACGGCGAATATTTAGCTCTTCAGCAGCTTCTTCTAACGATAAACCATTAGTTAACTGCAGTGATAGCGCAGTTTCTGCCGGCGTTAAACCAAATAGCTTTTTCGATATTTCAATACTGGTGGTCGATTTACCTACCGCATCGCGAATGTAAATTACGGCCTTGTTTTGCCCTTTACCTTCAGCCCAACCTAATGAGGGAATAACTTCAATTACTACACCAAGAGCTATTTCGCCTGATGGACGAGTAATCGACATTGCCTCTGGCATAGTTTGCTTGCCATCAGCATTAGCAAACGTTGCTTTAATTAAGCGTTTCAACTCGCGATTATCACTGTTATCTTGCGCGGTTAGTTTACCGCCAATTATTTTAAGCCCGTCTTCGGCGTCGAGTATATGGCTAGCAAATACGTTTTTATCGAGTACTTTGCCATGCTCGTCAATAGTAATAGTAGCAATAGACAAACGACCAATAGCACGAGAATATAACGAGCCTAATGACGCACTGCTATAAAGCTGTAAAAAAGTAGAAATTGCGCGTCTAAAATGCGGGATAAGTAACTCTACAAACGCTTTATCAGCTGGAGAAAAATCTTCTTGTGCATCGGTTCGCGTAACCCTAAACCTTAAATGACCAACATTAGGAGTGCTAATATCGGCAGTGAGTACATGGTAAATGTTATTTTTTTCGCACCAGTGTTCCCTATATGATGAATTTTTCCATTCGTTTTCATCCATAAAATCCGCAACAGTTAACACTGTATCAAGTGGTTGATCAGCAAAAGGGGTTAATTTATATTGATAGGGTAAATGCTGAACGGTGTCCCCTTCTTCTAAACCTTCACCTACTGCGATCATTAATCCTAAATCGTCTTCCTCGGGAACTTTTAATATTAAGGTGACATAGTTTGCTTGAAGTATGCTTTGGATTAGCTTAAGAGGGATATTCCAACTTGAAGAACTGGTATCTGCCGACGCTTCGTATAATGCATTTATTAATTCATTATATGCATCGAGACTTATATCTAATTGTGCCATTTTTCAACCTATAGTTATTTTTTTTGATTAAAACTTGAAAATAAAACAAAAAAATAAGCATGCTATATTATTAATTTATACTGCTATTTAATATTTCACTTACTCCACTATCACCGTTATTAGCAAGGTTTGCAAGTGACTCTTTGATTATCATTTAGTCTAATTAAAGTAATATTAATCTATTTTAACGATTAAGTTTATTGTATGAAAACTATGACAAATGATGAAATGAAGCTATTGAGTGTTGCAGCACATATTATGTTGCAACACTCAATAACAGTACTTTATTATGCGTTTGGATAATCGGTGTAGCCTGCCGCACCTGGGGTATAAAGTGTTTCACGTTTAAACTTTGCCAGCGGTAATTGCGCTGCAAAACGAGTTACTAAATCAGGGTTAGCAACATAGTGACGAGCAAATGAAACCGCTTCTGCTTGGTTTGAAGTAACCGCCTCAGCAGCAGACTCGCCATCAAAGCCATCATTAATGATCAGAGCGCCTTTAAATGCTTCTCTGCCCATTTTAAAGGCGTCGATATCGGCTGTCGGCGCACGCATAATATGCAAATAAGCAAGATCTAAATCGGCCACCGCATGCAGCAAGGCCAAATGACTTTCTGCTGGGTTTTCATCTTTGGTATCGTTAAAGCGGTTTCCCGGATTCATCCGCAAACCAACTCGCCCTGCGCCAAATACCGTCGCCATAGCTCGTATACATTCACTAGCAAATTTAGCGCGTGCTTGAGCGCTACCACCAAACTCGTCGTTGCGTTGGTTTGAATCAGAACACAAAAATTGCATAGGTAAGTAGCCACTGGTGCAATGCAGTTCAACACCATCAAAACCAGCTTCCTTTGCATTTTCGGCAGCTTGGCGATGCTCATCTATTACTTGCCACACTTGCTCTGTAGTTAAGGCCTCAGGCATATCAAATGGCTGCATACCCGCACTGTCGGTATACACTTCGCCACGAGCTTTTATCGCTGAAGGAGCAACAGTAGCTACATCACTACCTTTAATATGGTGCGAGCCAATACGCCCTGCATGCATAATTTGCAGCACTATTTTACCGCCCGCCTGATGTACTCCATCGGTTACCTCGCGCCATGCTTGAATTTGCTTTGGCGTTTCTATTCCCGGTTGGCGATTGTACGCTTGCCCTGTAACAACAGGCCACGAGCCTTCAGCTACAATCAGCCCAGCACTTGCTCGCTGTGCATAATAGTCACGCATTATGCTATTAGGTGTACCATCTGCATCAGCGCGATTACGCGTCATTGGCGCCATTATTACTCGGTTTGCTATTTCTATATCACCCAATTTGCATGGGGTTAATAGTGGGTTATTTGTGGTCATACAATGTCCTTAATCTAAAGCGGTTACCAATACTGCTGCGCGGCCACCATCAACAGGTAAAGAAGCCCCTGTTATATAAGATGCGTCATCGCTGGCTAAAAAGGCAATTGCACTGGCTAACTCATCGGCGCGGCCAACACGACCCATAGGAATAAGCCTGTTGGTATTATTTAGCATACCCTCGTCACTTAACATACCTGCCGTAGCCGGGGTTTCTACTACTGCGGGTACTACCACATTAACGCGAATGTTATGCGCTGCACCTTCTGCCGCAGCCGCACGTGAAAAATTAACTACCGCCGCTTTAGAGGCGCTATATCCGGCCATCATCGGCGTACCTAATTCACCACAAATAGATGAAATATTAACAATAGCACCGCCTTTTTCTTTCATTAATTGCATTGCCGTTCGGGTGCCCCAAAATGTACCATCGACCGAGGTTGTAAAGTTGCTATGCCACTGTTCGGTGCTCATATCTTCAATTGCCCCATACGTAAAGGCCATGGCATTATTAACTAAAATATCGAGGCTGCCATATTGCTGCGCCGCTTGCTCAAGTGCTGTAACAAATGCTTGCTCGTTGCTTACATCGGCTTGTACTGCATGAGCGTTACCGCCTTGCTGGCGAATAGTCGCTACTACTTCGTCTAATGGTGCTTTATTGCGACCACAAATAATTACTGTGGCGCCCTCTTGTGCAAGTCGCTGTGCAGTAGCTGCACCAATTCCGCTGCCACCACCTGTTACGAAAGCGACTTTATCTTTAAAACGAGATTGCATGAGAAATTCCTTATATCGGAAACGTGCAAACAATGTTGCACTGAGTGAATGAGTGATAACGCGTTGCGTTACTGATATTAATATTAATATTAAGTGTTAGGTATATTTGAGCTTAAGCTCACTGGTTAAAGGCACTGCTTGGCAACTTAGCGTTAAGTTGTTTGCTAAATCTTTTTCATCGAGCACATCATTATTATTAAGTTTTACTTGCCCTGACACCACTTCACACATACACGAGGCACACATGCCCTCGCGACAAGAGTAGGGTAATTCAATACCTATTTTTTCAGCTGCATCAAGCACGGTTTGTCCGCTCTCACAAGCAATAACATAATGTTCGCCATCAAGTTCAAGCTGTATTGTTGCCGCTGGCATATTTGCTTCATCAACAACAAGTTCTGCGATATTGTCTTGAATCGGTGTTTTTAATGAATTGGCTGGTACCGGTTTTGTTGTGATTTTTGGCGCTGCACTAGAAAAGCGTTCAATATGGATACGACTAGCAGGAAATTTAGCGGCTTTAACGGCCAATTCCATTGCATCCATAAATGGCCCAGGGCCACAAATAAAAGCACGTCCTTGTTGCATACCATCGGCTAACGAAGTTAACAGTGATAATGAAGGAATGCCTTGTAACGAATCTAATAAATGAATCACTTCAAGACGCTCTGGGTACTGCGCCGATAATGCCTTAAATGTTTGCTGAAATATAACCGAGGCTTCATCGCGATTAGCGTATATAACCCGCACCTTTCCGGTGCCATTAATTAACACATGTCGCAAAATAGACAGCACAGGAGTAACACCACTGCCCCCTGCACATAACAAATGATCTTCCGCTAAATCTTTTGGCACAAACAGCCCAGCAGGTTGCATCACTTCTATGTTGCTACCCGCTTTAAGATTATCGCAAATCCAGTTTGAACCTCGCCCGTCTGCTACACGCTTAACCGTGACACGTAATCCTGTATCTTGGCTTGGCGTGCTCGACATAGAGTAACAACGCATCAAAAACGCCCCTTCATAAGGGAGTTTAAGGGTCAAAAATTGACCCGGCTGATAGTCAAATTGCTCGGTTAACGATGCTGGTACGTCAAATACAATAGAGTTCGCATCAGCGGTTTCTTGTATTACTTCAGCAATAGTTAAATTATGATAACGAGACATAGCGACTCCCTAGCTTATACAAAAGGATCTGAGTTAGGTAAACCTAGCATTACAGTGCCATGTGCACGCATGTAAGTATCTGTATTGTTAGCAATATGACCACGAGACTGATTTATATCGCGAAAAATTCGCTCAATCGGATTACCTTTATAAGTTCCCGACGCTGCACAAGCGCGCATAATCTCGTTAATTCTTTCACTACACTGTTTAGGCACAGCTGCTGATTGCGCGCGCTGTAGTAAACGGTCATTAACTGGCATCATTTCGCCATTTTGAGTATGCTTTACCACTTCTGCAAAATTACGAAACAACACCAACTTCAACTGATCGCTGGTCATTATTGCTTCGGTTACTGCCATTTGCGCATTCACGTCTTCTGCAGTTTTACCACCGTGTTTACCCACATGTTCAGCGCAGCGATGACGAAATTCAGTAACAGCACCATCCAGTGCACCAATACACGCGGTAGATACAGCACGCTGAAATATCTGCACAAATGGGATACGGTATAACCAGTTATCATTAATCGCGCGCCCTTTACAAGCTGCGTCGCTGTAGTCATTAGTTTGGTGGGTGCGATACTCAGGAACAAATGCCCCTTCAACCACAATATCGTGACTACCAGAAGCGCGTAGTCCAAGTACATCCCAGTTTTTTACCACTTTAAAATCAGATTTAGGTAATAAGAATGTTCTATGTTCAAGCTCTTTACTGCCTGGTGATTTAGGCACTAAACCACCTAAAAATATCCATTCACAATGCTCTACACCGCTTGAAAAACCCCAACGGCCTGAAAAGTTAAAACCACCTTCCACTTTTTCTACTTTGCCCACTGGCATATAAGTAGAAGCAATCAATATCTCTGGGTTTTCAGCAAGTACTTCTATTTGTGCCCTTTCATCAAACAAGCCAATTTGCCAGTTATGTACGCCAATAACACCATAAATCCAAGCGGTAGACATACAACCTTGCGCTAGCGTCATTTGAATAATATAAAATACTCTAGGGTCAAGCTCATATCCGCCCCAGCGTTTAGGTTGTAAAACACGGAACAAACCTGCTGCAATCATTTCTTTTATTGTTTCATCAGGTACTTTACCAGCAGTTTCTGCAGCTTGGGCGCGCTCAAGTAAGTTAGGAACCAACTTCTCTGCCGCTGCGATGAGACGATTAGCTTCTGGTGTAAGAAAATCATCTGAGATACCTGTAATATCAATTTTATATGGAACACTCATGGTTGTTATCCTTCATAGAATTAGCGCGCAATTGCACTGGTTAAACTCACCAACTTGCTTAACACCAGATTTTCACACTAGCCACTATCTCTCATCGTCAATATGGACTAAGCAAAAAAAACTTCTCATTCCACGCAATAATTAACAGCGCTATTAAGCAACTCACAGAATAAAGAACAACATTTCCCAACTCAGTGATATCACTTTAAATTCAATAACTTAATCAAAGAAAGGGGGTTGAAATATGGGTGTAAAACTCAAGTGAACAAATACGGCAACGGGCACTAACTTATATAACGCTTATAAAACAACACCAAAGCAGCAGTTTGTTTACCTCTTATTTACACATAGTCCAAATGCGTGATGCTCAACAGATCACTTATCGCTACTTTCAAACCGCAGTGTAAAAAAAGTACAACAAAATAGCGGTTAGGCATTTCCTCTTTGATAAGCTTTACTCAATGAGGGTTGCAGTAGTTAGTGAATGCCTATCGCTGAAATAAATATAAAAAATCATCGAGGAAGTGTAATGAATTTAAATGACAATAGGTTTGCATCAAATCTCACTATAAAACCGTTAGCGTTTGCTATTGCATGTGCTGTATCTGGTCAGGCATTTGCAGCGCAAGAACCAGAGCAGGCCGAAGCTAAACAGACCGCAGTTAAAGGCATTGAGCGTGTTTCGGTAACAGCCCAAAAACGTATTAGCACATTACAAGAAACGCCTATCGCCATTACCGCTTTTAACGCTGAAGCAATAGAAAACCTGGGTATTGAAGATATCAGTGATGTTAATGCGCAAGCACCCAACGTCAAAATTTTTCCTCCATATGGTAGTACCTTTAACGTTGGCATGGATATTCGCGGCCTAGGGACATCTGAACCTTCATTAGCGATTGACCCTAAAGTAGGTATTTATTTAGATGGCGTTTATTTAGCACGTAACTCTGGGGCTATTTTTAATATCGTTGATTTAGAGCGTATGGAAATACTACGTGGACCTCAAGGTACACTTTGGGGTAAAAATACAACCGGTGGTGCGCTTAACTTAGTCACTAGAAAACCATCAGATGACTTTCAATTTAAGCAAAAGGTTACTGTAGGCAATAACAGCTTACTTAGCTCAACCACATCAATTGATACCGGCGCAATTGGTAATTTTACCGCCAGACTTACGTATATGACCAGTGAGCATGATGGTTGGGCTACCAATACCTTTGCTGGTGCAAAAGAAAAAAACTTAGGTGCAGAAGATGTTGATGCACTGCGTGTTGCACTGCGTTATACCGGTGATGATTTTACCGTTAACTACAGCTATGACAATACTGATGGCAGTTCAGTCGCTATGCCTGTACAAATTAGCAATGTGCGCCCGCAATATACAGATCCAAATGTACCCACTATGGACCTATCTACGGGTAAGCTCTATGCCGGCAACGTATTTGCAATGATGGCCGCCAATGAGAAAGCGCCTGGCCGTCAAACCGAGTTTGAATTAGATCAACATGGCCGTGAGTATGTTGATATTGAAGGACACAACTTAACGTTTGAATGGGATTTTTCTGACAACCATACCTTTAAATCGATTAGCTCATTTCGCAGCTATGACTCAGATTTAAGCGAAGGTTACGATACCGATGGCGGTGCTTATTTTGCTCCAGCTTTAGATTTCAGTACTTCGCCACCAAGTGTTGACACCAGTGACGTGCTTGCTATTCCGGCGTTTCAATATACTAGCGTGAAATCACAAGAGCAAAAATCACAAGAATTTCAACTACTCGGTCAGTTTTTAGAAGGTGATTTAAAGTACGTAGCTGGGTATTATTACTTCAGTGAAGAAGGTGAAGAAAACAACCCGTGGAATATAGGTATTTTTACAGGCCAAGGCGCTAACGTATTATTCACCGGCTCACTACCATGGGGTAGCTTTTATAAAGTAAACGCTAAATCATCGGCGCTTTTTACCAATGTTGATTATAAATTAACGGACGAGTTAAATGTGGTTGCAGGGATACGCTATACAAAAGATACCAAATCTCTGACTAACGTAGCAAAGCATGATGCAATGTTAAGAAGCGATTTACACTCTGAAACTGACTGGTCAAAAACAGTGGGATCACTGCTATTTAATTATGTAGTAGATCAAGATTTAACTATGTACGCTAGTATCTCACAAGGGTACGCTGCAGGGGTTTACAACCCAGGTTCTATCGACCGATTTGCTTATCTTAATCCAGCAAATATGGGCGAAGCAAACTATGAAGGAACACTAACACCTGCCGATCCTGAAGATACCACAGCGTATGAGGTTGGTGTTAAAGCAATGCTGCTGGATGACCGTTTAATGCTTAATACCGCTGTATTTTTAAATAATAACACTAACCTACAAAAAACCATTTTCGATGGCAGTATTCGTCGTTCACTTAATACTGGTGAGTCGAAAAATAAGGGGATCGAGATTGATGCTAAATTTGCTGCTACCGACAGCCTATTCTTTACCACCAGCCTTGGGTATTTAGATACGAAATACAGTGATATTACATTTACCGACAACACCTCTTATTCGGCATCTGTTGCAATGAATTGGACTATAGCCGAATTAGACTTTGGTAACTTAGCACTCAATACAAACTATGTGATGGTGGATGACTATCAATTTTCTGTATCTGACCCAAGCTTAGTGGGTGATAACTATGCGCTACTCAATGCACGCCTAACATTATCTAATATCAAGATAGGTGAGCGTTCAAACCTTAAAGTATCGCTTTGGGGGAAAAATATTACCGATGAAGAGTACATTGTATTTGGTTCAAACTTTAACTTCTTTGATGCGCAGGCATACGGTACGCCAAGAACCTATGGCATAGATGTTAGTTTTGAGTATTAATTAAATAATTATTATAGTGAAGAAGGGCCTTAATATTTATTAAGGCCTTTTTATTTGTGCTGCTATTGTTGCTACGAATACAGCTGTATTTGCACAGTAATGATCGTTGAGATAGGGTTAATACGCATAATTTGGTAGGTAGGATATAAAGTTATATTAATTATAACCTTGCTGTAATTGCGCTTAATTGACCTAGCACAAAGCAGCAAGATTATATGAGGTTCGATTATTTAGGTAGGTTTAACTCGCGCGCTAACTTTTGTGCGGAGATGGTACTGTACTGCAGCTCATCTGCTGCAGAGTTATCTGCAATCCATAACAATACATTACCTATTTCATCCGGTTCGGCTACAGCCTGCTGCAAGCCTTTAATACCCTGATCGCCAATAGTCGCTCTTAGCGTTTCAGTGTTAACAACTCCCGGGTTTACTGTAAAAGCGCGAATACCTTGATGACCATGTTCACGGCAAATAATACCCGACAGTCGCGACACTGCAGCCTTACCTGCACCGTATGCATAACCCCAGCCCCCTTTAGATGCAGGAATAGGCGGATCTTTTTCACCCGCTCCCGAGGTTATATTTATTATACAACCGCTTTGTTGCACTAACATACTTGGTAAAACAGCTTGTGCTATTTGCACTGGCGCGCCTATGTAACCTCTAGCAACTTTTTCAAGCGTTTGCTGCGTTATATCTAGTAAAGAAGCATTAAGGCCAGCCCCCTGATAAATAGCATTATTGACAACCACGTCAATTTTACCAAAGTGTTCAAACACCTGCTTTAGAGCATTAGCAACGGAGTTAAAATCAAGTAAATCCATTTTTAGCGCAATGACCTCACAACCTAATTGCTCCATCATTTGGGCTGTTTGTTTTAAACTCCCTTGCGTACTTTGCTGTGCTACCTCGCTATCTAATTCACGAGCTGTTATTGCTACTCGATAGCCTGCTTTTGCAAATGCGATGGCTGTTGCACGACCAATACCTCTACTTGCACCTGAAATAAACGCTACTTTTGACACAAATTATCTCCTATTTTTTATTTAACTTAGCATCAATTTAGCATTGCGGCATAGTTTAAATGGACCAAGGATTTTATTGTTATATGAAAATGCTACATAACTGATTACACAAGTAATAATGTGTGTTCTAAAAGCATCTGTTGTTAGATTAAATAAGTGATTTTGTGAGGAGATTTTGTGGTAATAAAGGTTAACGTTAGCTAAAAGCAAAAAACCCAGCAACGTTAGTTACTGGGTTTTAAATTTGGTGCGGATGGGGGGACTTGAACCCCCATGCCCTAAAGCACCACCCCCTCAAGGTGGCGTGTCTACCAATTCCACCACATCCGCATTTTTTAAGCTTGCGCTTAGGTGTTAAACTTTATGATTTATTTGAGGAGTATAAATCGTTTAACGTTTTAGCTTTTACGCTAAATTAATTTGGTACGTCAGAGCGTTGCTCTTTCGAAGATGTAACTGGCACATCTTCTTCAACAGGAATAACTGTTTCTAAAGCTGGTGCTGCTTCAAGGTTTTCCCATTCATCAGTCTTTTTAATATGACTTGCAGTAAGGTTGCCCAGTACTATGCTTAATATAAAAAACACAGAAGCTAAAACTGTCGTTGTTTTAGTCATAAAGTTACCTGCACCTGATGATCCGAAAACAGTTGACGAAGCACCCGCGCCAAATGAAGAACCCATATCGGCACCTTTACCTTGCTGGATTAAAACCATTCCAACAAGCGCTAAAGCTACAACTAAATAAACTACTAGTAAAATTTCGTACATTTATACGGTCCCTTTTGCACTGTTGCAGATAGCAGTAAATGAATCTGCTTTTAAACTTGCGCCACCAATTAGGCCGCCGTCTATATCTGTTTGTGCAAATAATAATTCGCTATTTTTTTCGTTAACGCTACCACCATATAAGATGGTTAGCCCTTGTGCTAAATCGCTGTTTAATGAAGCGATTTTGTCACGGATAAATTTATGAACGCTTTGTGCCTGTTCTGGCGATGCAGTCTTACCTGTGCCTATGGCCCAAACGGGTTCATATGCTATCACAGAATCTTTGAGTGCTGCTACACCTAATTTTTCAATTACTGCATCAATTTGTGCAGCAACTATTTGTTCTGTTTTACCGTTTTCTTGCTCACTTTCGCTCTCTCCAACACATAAAATTGGCGTTAAACCAACTTGTTGTGCGCGAGCAAATTTTGCAGCTACGACATCATTGCTTTCTTTGTATATACTACGACGCTCTGAGTGACCTACTAATACATATTGGGCGCCCAACTCTTTAATAAGTTGTGCATCAACTTCACCGGTAAATGCACCGGGGGTATTTTCTGACACAGTTTGAGTTCCCGTTGAAACACCGCTGGCTATCATTGCTGACACTAACGGAAACGGAGGAAATAAAACAATGTCTATCTCGTTTGATTTAACATTGTTAATAGCATCAGACATTTGTTTAACCAGCTCTAAAGAGCCATTCATTTTCCAATTGCCTGCGACCATCGCCTTGCGTGCTGCCATTTTTCCACTCCACATGAGAAAGCGGTCGAGATATTAACTCGACTCGCCCAAAGTTACAAGAGGTTATTGTTATCAATCAGTTTGTTTGCTCATAGATTCAACAACCGCGGCTATTTTTTCTGCGCTGTCGATTACTAACTTCTCTTGTTCGGCCTCAACCATAACACGTACAACAGGTTCAGTGCCTGATTTACGTAGTAACACACGCCCCTTTTCACCTAAAGTTTGCTCAACCTCTGCTACTGCAGCTAATACTGCAGGCGCTTTTGTCGGATCTGTACCTGGGGTATAACGTACGTTAATCATTTTCATTGGGTACTTAGTAAAACCAGTACCTAAGTCTTGTAATGTTTTATTTTGCGCAACCATAGCAGCTAGTACTTGCAAGCTTGAAATAATGCCATCGCCGGTGCTAATTAAATCAAGGTTTAATACATGGCCCGAGCTTTCGCCGCCAATAGTCCAGCCTTTTTGTTGTAGCAATTCCATTACATAACGGTCGCCTACTTTACTGCGTGCAAATTCAATACCTTTGGCTTTCAATGCATTTTCAAGGCCCATGTTTGACATAACAGTGCCAACAACACCACCACCTAAATTATCATCTTGCGCTGCTTGGCAGGCAATAATATACACTAAGTCATCACCATCAAACACACGACCATTATGATCAACCATCATTACACGGTCGCCATCGCCATCATAGGCAATGCCCACATCTGCATTATGTTCAAGCACTTTACGTTTTAGGGTATCTACGTGAGTAGCGCCGCATTCATGGTTAATATTTACACCATTGGGCTCACACGCATGCGTGATTATATTTGCACCTAGTTCGCGCATAACTGAAGGTGCAATATGGTAAGTTGCGCCATTGGCACAATCGAGTACAATTTTTAATCCTTCAAGCGACAAGCTTTGTGGAAATTGGCTTTTACAAAATTCGATATAACGACCATCAGCGCTAGTTAAGCGACTCGCTTTACCTAATTTATCTGACTCAACACAAGTCATTGGTTCATCAAGCATGGCTTCAATTTCAAGCTCTACTTTGTCATCAAGCTTTAAACCGCGACAGTTAAAAAACTTTATGCCGTTATCGTAATACGGATTGTGCGATGCACTAATTACTATGCCGGCCTCGGCTCTAAATGTTTGTGCTAAATAAGCAATCGCAGGGGTTGGCATAGGGCCCAGTAATACAACATCGATTCCCGCTGCAATTAACCCTGCTTGTAATGCGGTTTCTAACATATAGCCTGAAATGCGGGTATCTTTACCTATCATCACTTTTTTAGTGCCATTTTCTGATAGGACACGGCCCGCAGCCCAACCTAGTTTCATTGCAAACTCAGGATTTATAGGATGCTCACCCACGAGCCCGCGTACACCATCGGTGCCAAAATATTTTCTTTCTTTCATTTAAAGTACTCCTTGTTTGCAGGCTTGTAGTACGTTAAGTACATCTGCGGTTTCTTTTACGTCGTGTACACGAATAATATGCGCACCATTTTGTGCTGCGATTAATGCGCCCGCTAAACTGCCGGCCAATCGCTCATTTGTATTTCTATTTAATAAGTTGCCAATCATCGACTTACGCGATAATCCCGCTAATAACGGTAAACCAAACTGATTAAAGTCATTAAACTGCGCCAGTAGTTGGTAATTGTGGCTGAGTGTTTTACCAAAACCAAAACCAGGATCAAGAATAAGTTGTGTTTGCTTAATCCCCGCTGTTTTACACGCAGCAATACGCTGACTAAAAAACTGTTTTATATCTGTAAATAAATCATCATAGTGCGGCGCTGCCTGCATGCTGCGAGGTTGGCCTTGCATATGCATTAAACACACCGCAACATCAGGAAACTGCGCCACTACGTTCAGTGCGTCGCTTTCTTGTAATGCACGTACGTCATTAACAATATCGGCCCCAGCTAAAATAGCTTGGTGCATTACTTGTGCTTTACTGGTATCAATAGATATAACGCAATCACTGTTTTCACGAATTGCTTTAATCGCTGGTATTACACGTGCTAATTCATCCTCAAGGCTCACATCAGGAGCACCTGGGCGAGTCGACTCTCCGCCAATATCTATAATTTGCGCCCCGTCGTCTAACAATTGCAGCGCACGCTGCAGCGCAATATCAGGGTCTATAAACTTCCCGCCATCTGAAAAAGAATCGGGAGTAACATTAAGTATTCCCATAATTACTGGATTTGCCAAACTTAGTGTACGTTTGCGAGGCAAGTTTAGTAAATTATTCATGATGACCTTTTTTGTTTGAATTAGCTGAAGTTTATTTTATACGTTTGATACAAAAAAGCCCCGAGGTTCGGGGCTTTTAGTTTAGCTATTTTAACGATTATTCAGCTTTGTCATCAAGGTTTGTTTCATCTTTTTTAGCTTCATCAGTTGGTTTTTGATCTTCATCAACTAATTTTTCTGCTGAAACATCTTCTTTAACTGGCTTTTTTTCATGGCGGTCATGCGCATCGCGTGGTTCACGAACTTCTTGGCGCGCCATTAAATCATCAATTTGCTTAGCATCAATCGTTTCGTACTTCATCAGCGCATCTTTCATTGCGTGTAGAATATCGATATTTTCTTTTAATATCGCTTCTGCTCGCTGATAGTTACGATCTGATAATAAGCGTACTTCGCTATCGATAATTTTAGCTGTTTCGTCCGATATACTCATAGAGCGGCCACCGCCCATGTACATATCGTTTTGATCTTCTGCGTAAAGTAGTGGTCCAAGTTTTTCACTTAAACCCCAGTGCGTTACCATTTTACGGGCAATATCACTCGCACGTTCAATATCGTTACTAGCACCTGTGGTTACTTTATCTGCACCATAAATAAGTGCTTCTGCGATACGTCCGCCATACAGGCTTGAGATCATCGACTCTAGCAATTCTTTCGAATGGCTTACACGGTCTTGTTCAGGCAAGTACATAGTTACACCTAGCGCACGGCCACGTGGAATTATAGATACTTTATAAACAGGATCATGCTCTGGCACCATACGACCAACAATAGCATGGCCAGCTTCGTGGTACGCTGTCATGGCTTTTTCTTGCTCGCTCATCACCATGGTTTTGCGCTCAGCGCCCATCATGATTTTATCTTTAGCAGCGTCAAACTCAGCCATACTAACAACACGTTTATTACCGCGTGCCGCATAGAGTGCAGCTTCGTTTACTAGGTTTGCTAAATCAGCACCTGAAAAACCCGGTGTACCGCGTGCAATTAAAGCTGCTTCAACGTCGTCGCCTAATGGCACTTTACGCATATGTACTTTAAGTATTTGCTCACGACCACGAATATCAGGTAAGCCAACTTCAACTTGGCGGTCAAAACGACCCGGACGAAGTAAGGCTGGATCTAATACGTCTGGGCGGTTAGTTGCAGCAATAACGATAATACCTTCGTTACCACCAAAACCATCCATTTCTACTAGCATTTGGTTTAGCGTTTGCTCACGTTCGTCGTTACCGCCGCCCATACCAGCACCACGTTTACGACCTACAGCATCTATTTCATCAATAAAGATAATACAGGGTGATGCTTTTTTAGCTTGCTCGAACATATCTCGTACGCGAGATGCGCCCACACCAACAAACATTTCAACAAAGTCCGAACCAGAAATAGTAAAGAACGGCACTTTTGCTTCACCAGCAACGGCTTTAGCAAGTAACGTTTTACCTGTACCAGGAGGACCAACCATCAACACGCCTTTAGGAATGCTGCCACCTAATTTTTGGAATTTTGATGGGTCGCGTAAAAAATCTACCAATTCTGATACATCTTCTTTTGCTTCATCACAGCCAGCAACATCGGCGAAAGTGGTTTTAATTTGATCTTCGCTCATTAAGCGCGCTTTGCTCTTACCAAACGACATTGCGCCTTTACCGCCACCGCCTTGCATTTGACGCATGAAAAATATCCACACACCAATAAGCAGTATCATTGGGAACCAAGAAATAAATATACTTGCTAAAAATGACTGCTCTTCAGGTTTAACCCCTTTCACATTGACGTTACTTTTTAACAAATCATTTAAAATGTCTTTGTCGTAAATAGGCATAATCGTTTGAAAACGTTCGCCACTGGTTTTAGTACCTGTAATTGTGCCACTGGTACTTTCAATTGCCACTTCTTGTATAGAGCCACTGCGGGCATCTTTAACAAATTGACTATAACTTGTTTGACGATCTACTTGATCGCCGCCATTAAAGCTCTGAAATACTGACATCAGCACAACTGCAATAACCAGCCAGAGTATTAGATTTTTTGCCATATCGCTCAAGGGGTTAACCTCTTGTATCCAATTAATTTAAATTCAACTAAACGCCCAACAACTGTACTACAGTTTATATCCAGTCGCTACTATATATACTTCCCGTGAACGGGCGCGCGAGGCATCTGGTTTACGTATCTTCACTGTTTTAAAACTATTACGTACATCTTGCAAGAACTGATCAAAGCCTTCACCTTGGAATACTTTAACAATAAATGCACCATTTTTCTTTAATACTTGATTACACATATCCAGTGCAAGCTCGACCAAATACATGCTACCAGCTTGATCAACTGAATTGTTACCACTCATATTTGGTGCCATGTCAGAGAGTACCACATCAACATTTTTGCCATCAATACGTTTTAACAATGCACTTAACACTGCTTCTTCACGAAAGTCGCCTTGTAAAAAGTCAACACCCGCTAATGAATCCATAGGGAGGATATCGCACGCTATAACTTGTCCTTTATCTCCTACTTTTTCTGCCAAGTATTGTGACCAACTACCCGGTGCAGCCCCTAAATCAACAACAGTCATTGCTGGGCGGAGTAACTTGTCTCTACTTTGGACCTCATCTAATTTAAAAACAGCTCGAGAACGCCAACCTTTTTTTTGCGCCTCTTGAACATATTTATCATCAAAATGTTCTTTCAGCCATCGCTGTGAACTGGCTGACTGTTTTTTATTTGTCATAAATTAACACGCAACTAATTAGTAATATTCTTTAGATGGCGGTAGAATACCCTTAATTCAAGCCATATTCAGCAAAATTTGTATAAACATGACATTATCAAACAAACAAAAGCAGTTTTTAAAAGGTCAGGCACATAGCCTCAAGCCTGTAGTTTTACTAGGTTCTAACGGTTTAACCGAAGGCGTAGTAGTAGAAATTCAAAGCGCATTAGAAATTCACGAATTAATTAAAGTGAAGGTTCCAACTGATGATCGCGAAACTAAAGCGCTCATTTTTGAAGCAATTGTGCGTGAAACTGGTGCAACTAAATTACAATCAATTGGTCACACTATTGTGCTTTACCGCCAAAGTGAAGAGAAAAAAATTAAATTACCGCGTGGCTAAACACCTACTTGTAGGATTTACCCGGTAATATAAAAAAACCAGCACCCGCTGGTTTTTTATTATCTGTCACTTTTAAATTAATGATTAAAATCCATAGTGAGTTCACTGACCCTATATTGTGGTGCATCTTTTGGGGCTTTATCGCGTATTTTATCTAGTATGTAATAGCGCGAAAACTCATCTTCAGACATAGCACTCACCGTACCTTTTGAAAGCAGTGCCGTAAGTTCAGGCGTGGTATTACTGTGTCCTACAACAATTACAACACCCTGTAATTTTAGTAGTTTACTTTCAAGTGAAGTTAAATCAGCTGCATCATACATTTTTACTGTAGTGCTTAAGTAAGCAGCCATTGGCGCTGCTGTTTGTAATGTACGCTTATAATTGCTGCTAAATAGCTGCACGTTTTTATGTTGTTTTATTAACTGTACCAAATACTGTGCACGTTGTGCGCCAAGCACTGTAAGCGACGGGTTTTTACCGGCTTGTTTTTCACTGTGGCGAAATAAATAAATCTTATCTGGGGCGGCAAATACAAATTGGCTATTAAACACCATAACCAGTAGCGCCAAGATTAAAAGCCTTTTATCTTTAATCATGATTTTTAGCCTCGCTTATATTTAAGCACTCTATTTATAAACTCTGTTGTAAGTTCATTTATCACCCCAGTTTCGGCATTTATTATTAAGCTAAAACCCACATTTAAATGAGGAAAAACCACTAAATCGGTGCGATAGCCTTGCACCCAACCACTATGGTAATAAAGGGTTTCATCATCGTAGTTATATACTCGCCAACCTAGCCCATAAAAAGCCTCACTAAGATGACCTTTCCATACTCGTCGGTATTGCTCTTTTTTGGTATGCGTATAGGGACGTGTTTGTACCGCTAATGCATCGAGCGATAATACATTTGGGTACTGACCTAATTGCGCCTTTAGCCATATTGCCATATCGGCAGCACTGGCATTTATGCCTGCAGCGGGGGCTACTTTATAATAATTTTTTTTCAGCTTAGCGCTATACCAACGTTTTTTCCCTCTTACATGTGGAAATGCGTAGTTTTTATCTTGCACCATAGCGTCGTAGCCTAAACTAGTGTCATGCATTTTTAAGGGCGTAAAAATAGCGTCATTTAGCCACTGAGAGTAACTTTTATGAGTACTCCTTAAAATTACATCGTCAATTAAACTAAACATCACATTTTGATAGCCATAACACTGCCCAGGATCGCATATGGGCGCTACCGTAAGTAGCTTTTCAACAATATCTGGATAACTCATTCGTGATTCAATTAGGTTATCGTAGGCGTTGGGAACTAGGCCACTAGAGTGACTTAAAATATGATAAACCTTTAAATTATCTTTGTAGTCGGTGTTAGCAAATTCAGGAATATAGTCGCTAATAGGCTGGTATAAATCTATTTCCCCTTCACTTGCAAGCTTAGCAGCTAACGATCCTGCAAAGGTTTTAGATACTGATGCTAATCTAAAACGTGTATGTTGATTAACCCTTTGAGAGCTACCCACTTTGGTAAAGCCCATGGTATGAATATAATCACTCGACTGCATATTAACAATCGATAAAGCCGCGCCAGGTATACCTTTTCGTTTAAGCTTTTTTTCTGCGTAACGCCCATATTTTTTTACAAATGCAGGCCAATCTGGATCTACATTTGCAGCAACCTCTGAGTGGGTTATTAAAATACAAAAGGCGAGCAGGTAATAAATCGAGTAATTAAGGTACTTCATCGGTGGCTGTTTTTTCTTTTTTTAATTGCTTCTATGCATATAATATCATGAACTTTTGTCAAGACTAACGTACAATATGTTGATTATTGGCCTTTTACTGAGTGTGAAGTATTTATGCGTTTTTTAGTTGTACCACTTTTTATATTATTTTCATCGGGTTGCGCTATAACCACAACAACAAATCAGCCTGCTGAGCCATTGGCAATGCCCTTAAAGCCAATGTTAAAAAGTCAGACATACCAACTGGAGTATGAGGCACAACACACCTCGCCTAAAGTAAAGTCAGTGCAATTACCAGCTCATAAAGTAATGAAAAACCAAACGGTTAAAATTGTTACCGACAGAGTAAGTGTAACCGACACTTTACTGGCGCAAATAAGCCAAGCGCTCAATGACAAACAACTAAAAGTAACTACTAAAAACGATAGTGATTACACACTTGCTATTCATCAAGTTGATCTGTCGTTTACCGATGATAGTAAATACACGTTAAATCAGCCCAAACAACCTTATGCTCTATACTCTAAAGTTGCACAGCAATTTCCAACCCAGCAGTGTGCAACTATTTTAGCGCAAGTTAGCATGCGCTTAACGCATAAAGCCTCTGGTGATGTTGTTTGGTTTGCAAAATCATCTTTAGATAGCACTAGCTTTCATCGTGAATCACTGATTTATAGTTTTACCGAAGAGCAAAAAATCACTAATGAACTTGAAGTAGTCGCCTTTGTCCACCAGCAAAATACCGAACAAGCACGTTTAGCACGCGCCGAGGCAAATACAAAGGTAACTATTCCTAAATATAATACAATGAGCAAGCTTAGCACACTGACTAAAGTGCAAGGCCCGTGTACTCGCACAGAAATAAGTGCTTTAGCACCAATGATGCAGTTTTATTTAAGCAGTATATTAATCGACAAAATTAAAGTGATATAAGCGTAAGTTAAACACTACATTTTTTTACAGGTTTAAAGGAACGTTTAACAATATACTACGCTTTATAACCATTACTTATTTAGGTTCCAAGGATGAAGCACTCAATACTTAGCTATTTTTTATGTTACACCTGCTTATTATTTGCCTGTGTATTTAGTGCCCATAGTACTGCCAGTAACCGCTATTATGCTGATAATACCTTGGAGCCTATTCAAGGCTTTGCATGGGACTGGAGCGCCGGTACTGGTTATTATATTGAAGACTCTTACCTTATCGGCATGGACTCTTATGACGATGGTATTGAATTAGATCTCAGCCTTGCGGTTTCTTTTGATAACTTTTATCTCGATTATGACCATAACCAACTCAGCGGCGGCCTTGTTATAGGCTACAGTCTAATTAACAAATATAATTGGGAGCTCGATATAATCGGTGCTAACGCCCAAGCTGGGTTTGGTCAAAAAGGCTTGGGGTTTTATAACAATGGTGTGGTTGAGGAATTACGCGGCATTAAAAAGCGTAAGTATGACTTTAATACAGGCCTTAGATTTACCCACAGATTTGATGGCTCACAGGTTTCTATTGAATTTTTGCATGACATTTCAAACGCCCACAATGGCTGGGTATTTAATTCTTTTTTTAGCAAAATACAACCTTGGCGTAACTGGGAGTTTCGCTCAGGCATAGGCTTTAGTGCCTACTCTGCTGACTTTACTAACTATTATTTTGGTATTGAGCAAAGTGAAGTTACCTTGCTGCGTCCTGCCTATAAAACCAATGCCAGCAGCAGCATTATGCTTGAGTTTCATGCTGAGTACCCGCTTAACCAAGACTGGGTGTTTTTAGCCGGCTGGTTAACGACTTTATTTTCTAAAGAAATTGACGACAGCCCTATTATTTCTCAAGGGTACCAACACAAAGCCAAGCTAGGCGTGCGTTATGTATTTTAGACGCTGGTGTTATTTACTATTAGCTTACCCTGGCAGTTTACTCGCCGAGGTGCCCCAAGAGGTAACCGCACTTAGTGCAATACCTAATACCTGCGTGGCACTACGTGAAGGCCGCCACTGTTATACTGAAGTGGTTTTATCATGGCAGCAGCCCACAATAGGTAACTACTGCTTACGAGACGCTACCTCAAAATATATTATGCAATGTTGGCTTAAGCAGCAACACGGCGTTTTTAATTATGCATTTGACTCTGAGCAGAGCTTATCATTTGAATTATTTGATAGTAATACTGCAAAAGTCATAGCCACCACTGAAGTAAAGTTACAGTGGGTTTATCAAAACAGGCAGAAAAAACGCCGTTGGCGATTGTTTTAATAAGGAAGTCTTATGGATAATTACGGTACTATTTTACTCGTTGAAGATGATATTTCTTTGGCACAATGGGTGGCTGAATATTTAACAGAACAAGGCTATTGTGTACATGTTTGTCATCGCGGTGATGAAGTTGTTGGCCAAGTTAAAACCTTGAAACCGCAGTTAATACTACTTGATATTATGCTTCCTGGGTTAGACGGCATAAGCGTTTGTCGCGAGCTACGTAGCTTTTATCAAGCTCCTATTATTATGCTAACAGCTCGTGATGACGAAATGGATGAAGTGATTGGCTTAGAGGTAGGTGCCAGTGACTACATAATGAAACCGGTACGCCCTCGTGCATTACTAGCAAGAATAAAGTCAGCCCTTAGGCTCACCACCCAAAGCAGCCAACCTCATAAACAGCATAGTATTATTAATGTAGGGGCTTTGAGCATTAATAGTGAGTCGCGAAGCGTTAAACTTAACGATATCGATATAAATATATCTAGCGCTGAGTATTTATTGCTGCATTACTTAGCCAGTAACGCAGGGCAAGTTGTATCACGCGATGCGGTGTTTAAAGCAACCAAAGGACGCGAGTACGACGGCCTTGATAGAAGTGTTGATGTGCTTATTTCTGCGCTGCGTAAAAAGTTTAATGACGATCCGCAAAACCCTGAAAAAATTAAAACAATTTGGGGACGAGGTTATTTACTCGTTGCCACTGCTTGGTAGCTACAAATGAAAAAGTTTTATATTGCACTGCTTAGCAGCGCACTGCTTTCGATTATTGTTTTAGGCTGGCTTATTGACGCTTTTAGTCAAAATACACACGCCCCTTTAGACGAATTTAGCATGCAAAGTAAAATGATTGCAGGGTTTAGCAAACAGCTTGCTACTCTCCCCCCTGCACAGCGCAGTAATTATGTTACAAAGTTAGCCAACGACTTTAGCCTGCCGCTTACCTATAAGCTAAACGACACTTTAGCGCTTAGCCCTGCCTTACTTATGCAAATGCAAACCCATGGTGGGTTAATTTTAGAGGGCGAACAGGGTTTTCATATGCTTTATAGCAACCAAGCATTAAGCCCTTATCATTTATCTATGCGCCTCGATAACTCATTTGAAGCAGAGCAACGCGACGATATTATTCTAACCTTATTATTTTACGCTGGGCTGTGTGTATTTATGGGTTTTATTATTTATCCCTTAGCCAAACGCTTGAGCGTGTTAAATGAAGCAGCTAAAAAATTTGCATCGGGTGATGTTAAAACTCGTATCAAAGTCTCTCATTTCACGTATATAAAAGATGTAGAGCTCACCTTTAACCGTATGGCGAGTCAAATAGAAAAGCTGGTTGCTGAAAATAAGCTAATGGCTTCGAGTTTATCCCATGACATTCGCACCCCCATAGCTTGCCTGCGATTTGGTTTAGATGCTGCAATAGATAGCAATGACATGCCAAAAGTGAAGCAATATTTAACCCGCATGGAAAATGACTTAGACCATATGGAGTCTATGCTAAAAAGCTACCTAGCCTTTGCCACGCTAGAACAAAATGCCAACCGCTTAACCTACTCTGCAACCCATATGCGCAGCTACTTTGAAGATATTTTAGCGCAGCTATCGCCTAAATTAGACTCCCACAAACTCAGTGTGCAACTTAATAGTAGTAACGATGTTATTTATGCCGACTTACATTGGCTTGCCAGAGCCGTTACTAACTTAATTAATAATGCCTGCGACTTTGCCCTGCAACATATTTATGTAAGTGCCACTGTCAATGAGCAACATATTATTATTACCGTAGAGGACGATGGTCCAGGCATAGCAGCTGAAAACTTTAGCAAAGTATTTAGCCCTTTTTTTCGCGAAAACAACCACCGTAATCGAGCTGATAAAAGTTATGGCCTCGGATTAGCAATTGTTGAAAAAGTAGCTGACTGGCATCACGGCCGTGTTTATGCAGGCAAAAGTAAGCAGTTAGGTGGAGCTTGTTTTACCCTGAAAATAGCTCAACAACACCCTAGTGTAAAGTAAAGGCTACACACTGTAAATTAACAATTATTAAACAATATCAAGCTGTTAATTTTTAGTTTTAAGTTACTTTATTAAAATCTATGTTCATAACACAGAGTTTAATAAAGTAATTGTGCTAGATCAGCAAATTAGCACTTTTTATTTTTTTACATTTCCAGTAGATTGTCTGCGCCGTCACAAAATAGAGAAGTACAATAATATGAGTGCAGTAAGAGGCGAGTTTAGCTCTCGCTTTGGTTTTATAATGGCCGCCGCAGGATCTGCTGTAGGTTTAGGTAACATTTGGGGTTTCCCTACACAAACCGCAAGTAATGGTGGTGCCGCATTTTTAATTGCGTATTTAGTACTGGCATTCTTTTTGGCTTATCCTGCTTTAATGGCGGAGCTAATGATTGGTCGTCATGGCCAAGCAAATGCGGTTTCTTCACTTAGAAAAATATCTAATAAACCTTGGCAAAAACATTTTTCTTTTGCGGTTGGTTTTGGCGGTATTTTATGTGCTGGCTTTATTTTAAGCTTTTATGCCATTGTTGCTGGTTGGATGCTAAGTGCAACAGCAGAACCTATTACAACGTTAGTGGGCGCAAACTCTGCATCTGCTTGGCTAGGTGAACAGTCACTTAGCAGAAACATCATTTTCACTATGATCTTTATTGTACTAACCGTTGCTATTATTAGTCGTGGCGTTGAAAACGGAATCGAAAAATGGTCAAAACGTTTAATGCCTGCTTTGCTCAGCATTTTATTTGCGTTAATTATTTATGTAATGACCCAAGATGGCGCTATTGAAGGCTTAAAGGCGTATTTAGTACCTGATTTCTCATCTATTTTTGATGCTAACTTGTTAGTTAGTGCACTAGGGCAAGCATTCTTTTCATTATCACTAGGTACCAGTGTGATGATTATTTATGGCTCGTATATTAGTAAAAAAGAGAACTTAGTTTCGTTAGGTGCTTATGTCACGCTTATTGATGTATTTATTGCTTTTGTCGCAGGGTTATTAATCATTCCTGCTATGTATGTAGCACAAGCACAAGGGATTGAGATTTTCTCACCGACTACCGGAAAGCTCCTCTCTGAAGACACATTAGTATTTCAAGTATTACCTGCACTTTTTGATGGTATGGGTGGTATGGGGTTATTTGTTGGCTTTGCGTTTTTTGCGCTAATGAGCATTGCAGCACTCACCTCCTCTATTTCAATGCTCGAAGCGCCGGTATCTTATACGGTAGAACGCTTTGCAATGTCTCGCTTACAGGCCACTTGGGTAATTGGTGCATTAATCACTCTAGTGAGCATCACGATAGTGTGTAACTTAGAGTTACTGTTTGGCTTAGTGATCACCTTAACCACTAAAGTGGCACAGCCATTATTAGGTCTTATGTGTTGTATATACGTAGGCTGGATTTGGTCAAGAGGCTCATTACTAAAGGCCATTCAAGAAGGTAACCCTGAAGTACACAATACCTTATTTTGGAAAGTATGGCCTTGGTACACTAAGTTTGTATGCCCACTGGCGATAGGCCTGGTATTTTTACATTCATTATTAAGCTAAAGTTAGTTTCTGCTCTTAACAACAAAAAAGCCCACATTGTGGGCTTTTGTAATCAAGGTACTAGTTGTAAAACCATATCTTGATGAGCAATGCCATCTTCTAAATATTCAGCATTAATACTTTCAAATCCGAATGAACGATAAAACTCCAGTAAGTACGTTTGCGCACCAATATAAATATCACGTTCTGGCCATTGGCTTTTACAGCAATTAATGGCCTCTGTAACCAATTGCTGAGCCAATCCTCTGCCTCGTTCCTCTTTAGTGACTAACACGCGACCGATCGCACTGTATTTTGCGTTTTTTTCGTAGCATCGAGCATAAGCTTGTAGCGTATTATTTTTCACAGTGTAAATATGCAAGGTACTTGGTGCTACATCATTATCGTCAAGCTCTGGATAAGGGCACATTTGCTCAACTACAAATACCTCTACGCGCCCACGCATTATGGAGAATAAGGTTTGCGTATTGAGCGCAGTAAAAGTTTCACATTTAAACGCCATTGTAACTCCTGTCGTTGGCTCTAATAGACATAAAAGCCTATACGTTATTAGGGCTAGGCATAATAGCAGTAATGCAGCTAGGGGCTTAATTAACCGCTATGCTATATAATAAAATGGCTTAAAACAAAAACCCAGCATAAGCTGGGTTTGTTTTAAGTAATTATCTACCTTAGGTAAATAATCGCTCTAACTGATCGCATAATTGCGAGAGATTTACATGGTCGTGCTCTATGGTTAAATCTACATAACCATCGCCTTTAAATGCTCTATCTAACTCAATTAACACATGGGTTTTATGTGCTTCTGGAATGAATGATAATTCAATTTCTTTCACTCCAAATAAACTGCGGCTATTAGGCTTGTATTCTAGCTCTTGATAACAACCAGACACTGATTGAAACGTTGATGCGCGCAAATGGCCTTTTTCAACATCAGCTTTAGTTAGGCTAAAGCCTAGCTTTTCCATGGCCTGCATACACGTTTTAACAGCTTCATTGGGGTACACATGTAAATGGTCTTTATCACTTGGATCAAGCGCTAAATCAATGTCCAGCCCAGTTTCAAGCCAAACATAAGATTGGTTATACCCTGCATTAATTTCAGTAATAGGTGTTTCTGAATGCAACCGTGCTTGAAAAGGAATCGTTTTAACTTCCCCTGGCTCTACCGTGCCTATATCTGTAATGCGCCACTGCTCTATAACGTGGTTGGTAAAATAGTCACCATCTTCATTTGATGCTTTAACTCGCGTCATTAATAGTAAATCTAACCCTGCAATTTCTTGGCTTACATCACCAGCTGTAATAACGATTTGCGCATTAAATAATTGCCCAGGCTGAAGGTGCTCTGTTTCTAAAATAGTGTCTACTTTGGCGGCACCAATACCAACCGATGCTAAAATCTTTTTAAACATATTTTTCTCCTTAAGCTGAGCGGCTCTATAATGTGCTCTAACTTAAACTTCGTCGTTAGCGCATCTTAACCACATTTAAATGCTCTTGTCAGTGAAAAACTACTATTTACATGCTGTTTACGATTAAATATGTGTTAAATGTCCATTTTTCATACGCAACAGAGCAAGTATTTGATTAAACGGCGCTTAAGCCTAATCTTTTATGAAGGACTTATTGTATGAATAAAATGGTGAGTATTTGTATATTTATTTTCAATGGTATTGATTTTTCGTTACACTAAACCTCCCAATGAAGTGATATTTATAATTATGGAACTAATTTACTTTGCCGCCGCGTTTGTGTTTGGCTTTGCTGTTTATCAGCTAAAGCTCCCTCCTCTTATCGGTTTTTTACTTGCGGGATTCGCGCTTAATTTAGCGGGCTATAAAAGCACCGAATTACTCAACACCATTGCTACCTTAGGCGTTACGCTTTTATTATTTAGTATTGGTTTAAAGCTAAAAGTAAATAGTTTAATGAAACCACAAGTGTGGGCTTCTGCTACTTTACATATTATTTTGAGTAGTGCGTTATTTAGTGGCTTTATGCTATTACTTAGCCTATTTGCACTGCCATTATTTGTTGATTTGAGCTGGCAAAGCGCTTTATTAGTTGGCTTTGCATTGAGTTTTTCTAGTACCGTTTTTGCTGTTAAAGTGTTAGAAGAACGCGGTGAAATGGGCAGCTTACACGGAAAAGTAGCCATTGGTATTTTAGTTATGCAAGATATTTTTGCCGTGGTATTTTTAGCTATTAGCACAGGTAAAATCCCTAATATTTGGGCTTTGGTACTTATTATTTCACTGCCGCTAGTACGCCCAGTTATGGGGTGGATACTAAACCGCTCTAAACACGGCGAACTCCTGCCATTATTTGGGTTTTTCTTTGCACTTGTGGCTGGTTATCATGCATTTGAGCTAGTTGGTTTAAAAGGTGATTTAGGGGCACTAATAATAGGTATGATGATTGCGCCTCATAAAAAGGCCAGTGAACTTTCTAAGTCATTACTTAATTTAAAAGATATTTTATTGGTTGGCTTTTTCTTAACAATAGGTTTAAACGCAGAGCTTACCACCAGCTCATTACTGGCCGCATTATTATTGGTGTTAGTATTACCAATCAAAACGTTTTTATATTATGTGCTAACAAACATGTTTAACTTACGTGCTCGCACCTCATTGCTAACCACTTTTAGTTTAGCTAATTATAGCGAGTTTGGTTTAATTGTTTGCGCTGTAGCCGCCTCTACAGGCATGATCACCTCTGAGTGGTTAGCCGTTATTGCAATTGCCGTATCAATTACTTTTATTATTGCATCCCCTTTAAATAAGCGCTCTAACGAAATTTACGCAAAAATAGAGCCTTGGCTACTAAAGTTTGAAAGTAAAACTCGTTTATCCGAAGAACTGCCTGTTAACCTTAACGACACTAAAATTGTTATATTTGGCATGGGCAGAATTGGCACAGGTGCTTATGAAACAATAAATGCTACGCACCCACAGCTAGTTGCAGGTATAGACATAAAGCCTGAAGTAGTTGATAAGCACATAAAACGCGGAAGAAATGTATTAATAGCAGATGCAACCGACCCTGACTTTTGGCAGCGCGTAAATCACTCTCGTGTTGAAATGGTCATGCTAACAATGCCACAGCATATGCAAAATATTTTTGCGTTAGAGCAATTAAAAGCATCGGGTTATAAAGGGCAAGTTACCGCTATTGCTAACTACCCTGATCAGCAAAAAGAGTTAGAAGAAATGGGTGTAAATTCTACCTATAACTTTTACTTAGAAGCTGGTAGTGGTTTTGCTGAGCACGTTAAACAAAAATTATTTTCGTAAAGCAGCACTAGTTTGAATTTACATTCTTTTACAAGCTAATTCTCTAACATAGAAAAAAGCAGGTAAACTAAAGACTATTGGTAAATATTAGCGCAAGCACCTGCCCCTAATTAGACTCCAGCTAACGAAGGGCTTACTAATAAAATATATTAATCCAGAGGGCCTGCTCCCTCGTTAAATAGGCTGTTACTTGCCCGTCACAGCCTATTTTATCTCTTTAATATACCTTACACTTAGCTATGTTTTATAAAACCTTTAAAGCCAATGGATCCTACACAGCTAAAAATTGCCGTTAATACTATTATGCCCTTTGGAAAGTACGCAGGCCGCCCTTTACTGCTTTTACCCGAGCCCTATTTAGTATGGTTTAAACAACAAGGGTTTCCCGACTCAAAGCTAGGCAGCCAACTAGCCATGATGTATGAGGTAAAGCTCAATGGGCTAGAGCAAATGTTAATGCCATTACTAGAAAAGAAAAATAATTAAATTAAGAACTTTTTTATAAAGGTACTGTCTATTACTTTGCTACTTGTTGATTTTGATTAAAACCCAAAAAAGCGCCCTTGTTAACAAGGGCGCTTTTTTATTGAGTGTTTTTTATCTGCGTACTTTTTATTTATGTATTAAAAGCTGCTATTTATTAATCGGTAAGCTGACAATAAATTTAGCTCCGCCTAAGCTTGAATCTTCAATTGTACACTGACCTTGATGCCAAGAAATAATTTTACTGACAATAGCCAATCCTAAGCCAAACCCACCGGTTTTTTTATCTCTACTTTTATCCAATCGAGTAAATGGCTTAAATACGTTTTCACGCTCAACTTCAGCAATACCACTGCCATCATCTTCAACAATAAAAACTATATTATTAGCTTGCGCTAATAAGGTTATTTGCACACTATTATTGGCATGCTTTAAAGCATTACCTACCAAGTTTTGCATTATTCTCGCCATAAAGTGACTGTCGCAGCGGTAAATCAGTTCATTGGGTAATGTCGTGCTTAACTTTATTCGCGTATCAAAACTGAGTTTTTCAACCACCGTTTTAACCACTGCCACTAAATTACAATTGATCAGCTGTAAACTCGGTTGCTGTGAATCTAAACGTGCATACTCAAGCATTTCAGAAACCAGTGCCTCAAGTTCATTTATATCGACTTGCATATTAGCTAAGTATTTTTCGGCTTTATCATCGAGCATTCGGTCTTGAAGCATTGCAATGGCAAATTTTAACCGCGCCAGTGGCGTTCTAAATTCATGCGATACCGATGAGGTAAGCTCTTGCTGCGCGGTTAATAAAAACTCAATTCGCTGCTGCATCACTTGCAAGGTGCCCGTTATAGGTAAAAAAAATGATTTAGAGCTATCTGTTAATTGAAAGTCCTGTGAGCCACCTACGGCCTCGCATGCATTACGCAGCTTAGCAAAGTCTCGCCACAGTAAAAAACTCCACAAACCAACAGGAATGCCTACAATTAATAACAGCAATATGTAGGGTAAAACAGAGGCAACGGGCTTGGCTGCCCCCCCTATAGGGCCAACCTGTAATAGTTGTGTGGCGTTAAGTTGAACATACCAAACTATGCGCTGTTGTTTATCATATAAATAAAGGTAGTGATTTTTTAATAGCTGAGCTTGTTGCTCGGCGGGTAATATTAAATCGCGCTGAGCAATCACTTGACTAGAAAAATGGTTTTTTAGCTTTGTAAGCCCATTAGGGGTTTGTGATAATAGCCACAAAGACTGGCCAAACTCATCGTCGAGTAGCACCTGCTGCTGCGATTCTTCATATGGCCAAAGCTGTTCAATTACCCCGCTGACAATAAATAACGAGACAATAATATACACATACAGGCTTATAAACAGCTTGCCCATTAACGCAGCTTAACACTAAGCATTAATTACATATCCCACGCGTCAGAAACAAATAAATAGCCTTGTCCCCAAACAGTTTTAATCCGATAAGGTTTGTCGCTGTTATCGCCCAGTTTTTTGCGAATTCTTGAAACGCGTACATCTACGGTGCGATCTAGGCCATCGTATTGTCGCCCTATCATATGTTGGTGCACATGTTCGCGGCTCAATACTTCTCCGGCATTTGATGCTAGTAGCCAAAGTAATTCAAATTCATGTGAGGTTAGGACTATTTCTGCGCCCGATAACTTAACAATACGGCTGGTTTTATCAATAAATAAGTCGCCAAACTGCAGCTCTTCGGTGGCTTTTAAGTTAGGTTGCCCACGGCGTAATAATGCGCTAATTCTTGCTAATAATACACGTGGCTCAGCCGGTTTAATAACATAGTCATCAGCGCCAAGCTCTAGCCCTATTACCTGATCAAAGTCTTCACCTTTGGCCGTTAACATTAAAATAGGAGTGGTGTATTTATCACGTACTTGTCTGCAAACACTAAAGCCATCTTTACCTGGCAGCATTACATCTAAAATAATCAGGTCGACGGGATTACTTTCAAGGTAAGTAAACACTTCATCACCACGATCTAGTACGTCGACTTCTAAGCCATTATGTTCGAGGTAATCTTTGGTTAATTGCTGTAAACCAAGATCATCTTCAACAAGTAATATTTTTGGCATTTACTACTCCTAAATTAAAAAAAGCTCCACGGTGAACGCAGCCGATACTGTTTTTTAGTATGGGCACTTTGTACTTCAACGAGTACGCTCGCAAGTGAGTCACCGGTGTGAGGATTGATCAGGGAGTATATGGTCTCCACCTGAACACGCGCTTTATAGCTAAACTGACCAGAACCTTGCTGTTGCCAGCATCGTATTTGCGTATTTTGTTGATACAAACACACATCTTTAACCGCTAACTGCTGCCATTTAAACTGCAAATTGAGATCGCAAAAATCATGCTGTTCAGAGACAACACAAACTTTGGGAGATACATCAAGAATTGTTTGCGCCACGCTAACGCCACTAAGTAGTGAAGAAATAAACACAAAAAAGATTAAATACTTCATATTAAAAAGTATGTTCAAATCCTATAAAGGCAGTCGTTGAATAATGACGTTCAAACAGCGGGCTACTATCCATAGCCGAATAGTCATAATATGCTAAATGAAAACGAAGAGCGTTGGCCTTGCTAAGGGGCCAGCGGGCATCGATTTTAGCATAAGGTTGCCAACTACTACCAACTACTATTTTACCTAACAGTGTTTCATCACTGTTTAAACCGTAATAATAGTCGTTTAATTGCGCAGACTTATAATTAACTCCCACAGTGGGCTTTAATTGCAAATTACCTACTTGCCCATGATACTGCCATTGTATTGCAGCTCGCCAACCATTATAAGCTGAGTTTACATCGTGCAATGCTTGCACGGATAACATCTGCTGCTCAGCTACAAAGGAGTAACTAATACCTGCATCTAAAACGAGCTTGCGCTTACTAATATTATTAATATTTATTTGTTGAGGCGAGGTATCTGTTTCTAACTGGGTAAATTGATTATTTGAACTAGCACTTTTTAGCGCAAATATATTTTGCGGGTGCCAATCAATAAAAAAACGCGACTCAGGGTTTAATTCTGTTACTAGGCTTAAGTTATGCTGTTGCGTTTGTTTAAACGAGTAGCCAACTCGGCCATTATCAAAAAACCACTGTTGGCCATAAAAGGCTATTTGAGGAATGATCACCAACGGAATATTATCTGCACCATATAATGGATTAGTTATTACTCCCGCCCCTATACTCATACTTAAATGCAGTTGCTCTGTAGATATATGTGCATCTACAGGCTCGTCACTTTGCGCTAATACCTGAGCATTAAACGAAAGAGAGATTAATAATATTATTATAAAATAAAACCGCATTGTGTTCATCGTACATATATAAAAAGGCCATTTATCCATAGTAGCAAGGTCATTGAGAACAAGCTCTAGGCAGTTACAATCATTAACAACTTTTATACAATTATGATTACTTTGCGGCTTATATACTTAGCCTAACAGCTCTATTGATAGGCAATAGAGGAGCGGTAGATTAAAGGCTTACGCTATCTGGGCTTTTATACTAAGAGCAACCTTAGTAAGTGTATTGCATTAAATTATTTTTTCACCCATATTTTGCGCTATATTCCACAAGGCACTTATAGCCGGGTCGTTTAATTCCTTATGTAATACTGCCAAGCCAATATCAATACCTTTAGGTGCATGTGTATTTGTTTGTAAAACGTGTACTTTGTCTTGTAGTGGACTGTTATCTAAAACTATTTTAGGGATCATTGCTATACCAAAGCCAAGGCTCACCATAGATACCATCGCTTCGTGCCCCGCTACTTGTGCATAAATTTTTCCCTGAATATTATTTTTTCGCCACCATTGCTCCAAGCGCTGCCTAGCAAACCCTTGCTCTGGCACAATAAATTCAAGTTCTGACCAATCAATACTACTTGTATTACTAGCAAGCTTTAGCGTAATTGAGCACGCAATTTTAGGCGCAATAAATACCAGCGGCGAATAACCAATATCAACAAAGGCAATTTGTGCAGGTAACTTATTTGGCTTAGCAGCAATAGCCATAGATTCGTGGCCATCTAAAACACGGTTTATTGCCAGCGCAGGATCGCCGGTATTTAGGGTGATTTCTATATGCTGATGTTGAGCGCGTAACTGCTCTAAAATATGATGTAAAAAACTGTACGACGCGGTTACTGAACAATAAATACTCACGTTGCCATAAATATACTGTTGTGGCTCTTTTAGGTTCGCTTTAAAGCGCTGCCAATTAGCCAATGTGGATGTGGCGTAGTCAATAAATGCCAGCCCTTCGCGGGTTAATTTTACACTGCGGTTATCACGTAAAAATAGCATTACCCCCACTTCGCTTTCAAGCTGCTTAATATTACGGCTCAATGTCGGCGCACTTATATGACAAAGTTCACTGGCACGCGAAAAGTGCAATGTTTTTGCCAACGCTAAAAAGTAATTTAAATGCTTGTGATCCATAATCAACCCAGTGTTTCATATTATGAAACACTCTAATGCAAATATATCAGTTTACGCAAGAAAAGATTTTTCATATGGTTGAGTTAAGCAAAGCAACAGCAATGCATCTAACAAACTGAATCAATAGGACACTAACATGGCGAATTATTTTAATACCTTACCTTTACGCGAACAATTGGCGCAATTAGCCCAATGTGAATTTATGAACGCAGACGAGTTTACTGACGGCGTTGATGCTCTTAAAGGTAAAAAACTGGTTATTGTAGGCTGTGGCGCACAAGGCTTAAACCAAGGCTTAAACTTACGTGATTCTGGTTTAGATGTGTCGTATACGCTGCGTGACTCGGCCATTAGTGAACGTCGTCAATCATTTTTAAACGCGTCTGAAAATGGCTTTACTGTAGGCACTTACCAAGAACTAATTCCAACTGCCGACGTAGTATTAAATTTAACGCCTGATAAACAACATACTTCAGTGGTAAACGCAATTATGCCACTAATGAAACAAGGCTCAACCCTTGCCTACTCTCATGGCTTTAATA
Source organism: Pseudoalteromonas sp. SG44-5 (assembly GCF_014164175.1). NCBI lineage: Bacteria > Pseudomonadati > Pseudomonadota > Gammaproteobacteria > Alteromonadales > Pseudoalteromonadaceae > Pseudoalteromonas > Pseudoalteromonas sp. SG44-5. The sequence continues at coordinate 110,002 of NZ_JACJES010000007.1, forward strand.
TTGTTGAAGAAGGTATGCAAGTACGCGACGACATTACCGTTATTATGGTAGCACCTAAATGCCCAGGCTCTGAAGTGCGTGAAGAATACAAGCGTGGTTTTGGCGTACCAACTCTAATTGCTGTACACCCTGAAAACGACCCACAAGGCCATGGTTTAGCTCAAGCTAAAGCCTATGCCGCAGGTACTGGCGGCCACAGAGCCGGCGTACTTAAGTCGTCATTTATTGCTGAAGTAAAATCAGATTTAATGGGCGAGCAAACCATTTTATGTGGCATGTTACAAACCGGTTCTATTTTATGTTTTGATAAAATGATTGAAAAAGGCATTGATGCAGGTTACGCCTCAAAACTAATTCAATACGGCTGGGAAGTAATTACCGAAGCGCTTAAATACGGTGGCGTAACCAATATGCTTGACCGTCTTTCAAACCCAGCCAAAGTCAAAGCGTTTGAATTAAGCGAAGAACTAAAACAAATTATGCGCCCACTATATAACAAACATCAAGATGACATCATCGATGGTACTTTTTCACGTACCATGATGGAAGACTGGAATAATGATGATGCAAACTTACTTAAATGGCGCGCAGAAACAGCCGAAACTCACTTTGAAAAAACCCCAGCGGGCAATGTTGAAATTGCTGAGCAAGAATTTTTTGATAACGGTATTTTAATGGTCGCTATGGTTAAAGCAGGCGTAGAGCTTGCATTTGAAACCATGACTGCCGCAGGCATTATTGCAGAGTCGGCTTATTATGAGTCATTACATGAAACGCCACTGATTGCTAATACCATTGCGCGTAAAAAGTTATTTGAAATGAACCGTACAATTTCGGACACGGCTGAATATGGTTGTTATTTATATAACCACGCATGTTTACCTTTACTACAAGACTTTATGCAAAAAATTGACACCGACGTAATTGGTAAAGGCTTAGGTGAGCATAGTAATCAAGTAGACAACCAAACGCTAATTCAAATTAATACAGCATTACGTGAACACCCTGTTGAAAAAGTAGGCGCTACATTACGCGGTTACATGTCAGCAATGAAAAAAATAGTTTAATCCCAAGTTAATCTAAGTTTCACTTGTTAGAAACCAAGCCCACCTGCTTTTGCGGTGGGCTTTTTCGTACCTGTATGGCGCGCTATTCATCACTCGCTCAAAATATATAATGTGTTAAAATAATCACCTACTTGGTTCAGTTGTAAACAAAATTACCCTTATGATGATACAAAACCTTTCTATTACTCAAAAAATCACCGCTTTAGGCAGTGTTATAGCAATCTGTGTTGCCGCGCTCATAGGCTTAACATCGTTACATAACGCAGAGGATATCATCGAAAAGCGCATGATAGAGTCTGAACTTCCAAGCAAGTTACAAACTATTAGTAACCATATTGGTGGCGAAATAAACGAGCTTTTAGGCGCCGCAGAACAACTTTCTTCAAATGTATTTCTGATTGATTGGGCAAATTCAGCCACCGAGGACGACTCTCAACTTCTTAATGAGTTAAATAGATTAGTACAGCAGTACGATCTTGCTACTGCATCATGGGCAAATAGAGACACCGCACAATACTGGAACCAAAATGGCTTTTTACGCGTATTAAAAAACGATGCCGCAGATGGCTGGTTTTTCGCATTTAAACAGTCAAAGCGCCCTTATGACATTAGTATTTATCAAGAATCTGCTAACGATGTAAAAATGTTTATTAACCATCAGCAACCCAATGGTTTAGGTTTGGCAGGGCTTGCTAAAAGCATTACCGATATGCAAAAGCTACTGCAGCAATTTAAGATTGAGCAATCTGGATTTGTTTTTCTTGCCAATAAAAATGGCTTGATCCAGTTACACAAAGACGCCAATAAAGTGGCTAAAGTAAATATAGATGCCCTGTACGGCGAAAATATACATAATAAATTATTAAATAGTAATGGCTTTTCATTGGCAGAAATTAACTTAGCAGGTGAAGACACCCTGGTTGCTGCAACACCAATAAAAAATACTGACCTTTTTGTTGTAGCCCAAGTACCTAAAAGCGAAGTGTTTTCGAGTGTGAGTAAATTAGAATGGCAAATTTTAACCTTCACTATAATTATCGCCCTTATAGCGAGCTGTATTAGTTATTTGCTTGCTCGCTCATTGTCGTCGCCACTGTCGAAAATAGCCGAGCTATTCTCTCGTTTAGGCACAGGCGATGCTAATTTAGCATATAGACTTCCTTACTCTGCGCAACCTGAGCTAAATTATTTAACCGATGGTTTTAATCAATTCATCGAAAAAATAGACACAGCAATTAAACAAGTTGCCCATGAAAGCCATGGGATCCGCCAAAGCTCTGACCACGTGTTTGCGCAAGCAAAACATAACTCACAAGCAATTGATCAGCAAAAAGAGCAAACAATATCAGTTGCTGCCGCCATTAACGAAATGGGCGCAACAGTACAAGAAATAGCACAAAGTGCCGCCAACACGGCGAAGTTAACCAATAGTAGCCGTGAAAATACCAGTAAAAGCCATCAACAGGTACTGCAAAGCCAAACGACTATTGCAGCTCTTGCTAGCGACATAGATGGCATTACAGAGCAAGTAACCTTACTTTCTAAAAAAACGCTTGATATTGCTAGTATTGTTGACTCAATTAGAGGTATTTCTGAGCAAACAAACTTACTTGCGCTTAATGCTGCTATTGAATCTGCGCGTGCGGGCGAGCACGGTCGTGGTTTTGCTGTTGTTGCCGATGAAGTGCGAGCGCTGGCTAATCGTACCTCACAATCAACCACTGAAATTCAGTCGATGATTGAAGAATTAACCCAAATATCGAATGATGTTGTTACCGATATTAGTCAGTCCAAAAGTAAAGCTCAGCAAAGTGTAGGGGCAATGCAAAACTCAGTTGAGCTGCTTGATACAATTACTGAAACAGCAAATCAAATTAATGATATGGCAACCTTAATCGCAACAGCAACAGAGCAGCAAAGTAATGTAGTAGCCGATGTAGGACGTAATATTGAGCAAATTAGTGAAATTAGCGACAAGTCGATGAATGAGCAATTAAATACTGAGCAGGCTATTCGCGATTTAGCAAATAGCGCACAAACGCTTGCGTCACTTGTTGCCACTTTTGAGGCAAATCGCTAACTCATTTTTTGTAACATTTAAATTATACCTCTGAGTAAAATTACAACTACACTTAACTGGTAAGTAGTTTTGCTTAGAGGTGTTATATGAAAGCCACTCAACTTAAATATTATTTATCATTTAGCTTTATACTTTTTTTGTGTGCGTGTAGCTCACCGCCAAAGTTAGCGCTGCCGCAACTCATTGAGCCAGCAAACTTTAAGCTACAACAGATCGAAACTCCAGCAGAAATATTTAAATTAGATACCAGCTTAACGCGGCAATTAGATTCTCATTTAAACAGTCAAAATTCAGCCCAACATATTGCACAAGGCATATTTAGCTTTTTATTAAAAAATGGTGATGACTCACTTGCCTATCGCTCATCTGCCACTTTAACCGCTGCACAAAGCTATCAAAATCTAAACGCTAACTGTTTGTCATTATCTATATTAGCGTATAGCTTAGCGGAGCACTTAGGCTTAAAAGCGCAATTTCAAAAAGTACATATCCCTGAATATTGGGCACTTGATCAAGGCGTTAATTTATTAACCGGACACATAAATTTAAGCCTTAATAGCCAACCTCTAATAAAAGATGCTGGCACTTTATTTTACCAACGAGATCAGCGCTTAATTATCGACTTTGACTCTAACAGCCGACAAGCACGCTTTAAAACAACACGATTATCAAAAAATACTGTTACCGCTATGTTTTATAATAATAAAGGTGCTACTGCGCTAATAAATAAACAATATGAATTAGCCTATAGCTACTTTAATGCAGCAACCAAGGTAGCACCTAATTTTAGCGTTGCATGGGGGAACTTAGGTGTTTTATTTAAGCAATTTAACTATTTAAATGAAGCCGAGCAAGCTTATAATTACGCCCTTCATCTTGATAAAAACAACAACACAGCACAAGGTAATCTTGCTATGTTGTACTTACTTACAGAGCGAGAGATGCAAGGAACTCAAATACTTAATCAGCTTGATAAACAGCGCCAAAGTAATCCTTATTACCATATATCACTTGGTAATACCGAGTACGTACATAAATATTACGCTAAAGCACTCAAACACTTTAAAAAGGCCTATACATTATCCCCCACACTTCACGAAAGTCATTTTGGCTTGGCGCGAGTTTACTTTCAGTGGGGCGATACAAAGCAAGCAAAGTACCATTTGCGTAAAGCCGGAAAAAATGCTGATTTTTTACATGACAAAAAACGTTATGACGCAAAGTTAAAAGCGCTGCAATCATTAACCGCAAAGGTAGGTGCCCATTAAACAATTAACTGTCGTTATTATTTTTCTGCTTTTAAGCCCTTTTGTTAATAGTAAAACGGCGCAGCAGCTACTTATTGATGATTTATATTACTTAGCAGACCAGCAACTTGCAGGTAGAAAAACAGGTTCTCAAAGCGCAGAGCTTACAAGAAGCTATATAAAACACAGATTAAGCCAAGTTAATAATAACGTGGTCGAGCAGCCATTTTGCTATAAATCGGGCCTATTTAGCCAAGCGTGTGGTATTAATATTATTAGTTCCAACATAGGTGCTCTAGAGGCAGTAACACAGGCAAGCGACCCATTACAAAAAGCCACTCGTATTATTATTACCGCACACTATGACCATTTAGGTAAACGTGGCGGAAAACTGCATCCTGGAGCAAATGATAATGCCACCGGTGTTGCTGCTTTAATTTATTTAGCAAGCGTATTTAATGATAAGCCACTGCCTTTTTCTCTTACCTTTGTAGCCACAGATGCAGAGGAAAACGGCTTACATGGCAGTAAATATTTTGCCAAAACACTGCTACCAAATAGCGTTATTATGAACATAAATTTAGACATGCTAGGGGTTAAAAAACGTCGTAGCAACTTATATGTATTAACCTCTAGATCGTTAAAAAATACCTTAAATAGTGTGTTTTTAGCCGTTGAAAATAATAATGTAAATTTAAAACCGGTTTACTCCGCAGCGCAAATGAGCAGATATATAAAATCTAAAAATATAAACTGGCATAAAGCGAGCGATCACTATTCGTTTGCAAGACAAAAAATCCCTTATGTTTACTTTGGCATGGGCTACGACAGTGCCCATCATACAAGTAATGACACCGCTGAGAATATTAACAGCAAACTTTTTACTGATGCAGTGCTATTAATAGAAGCCTTTATTAACCAGCTTGCTAAAACACCACTCCCACTTAGCCCGTCTTAAATGATGCTACATAGGCTTCTTTTTTAGCCCTAGATAATTTTTTCACTTGGTATTCTAATTTACTTGCTGCACTTTTATTGCCAACACTGTGCTGATGAATAAGTAAAAGTGGGCCTTTACCTTTAAGGTTTTTTGCACCATTACCCGCTTGGTGCGTAGCAAGACGTTGCTCAACATTGGTCGTTATACCCGTATACCAATGGCCGTAGCGGGTTTGTACTATATACAAATACCAGATAGATGGCTTTTTTAAGCAGCTCTGATCACTGCATTTTAAACTTTTTTGATTATCAGTGGTCAAATCGCTACCTTAACTTAATGCCCTTAACAAAAAACAATTGCTTAAAAGGGTTTTACCTTCAGTGACTAATCGGTATCATGCAGATTATAAAAAATAAGGATCACAACTAACAATGCAGTCGTTAAAAACTTTTTCTCTTTGGCTTATCGTTGCTTTAACGCTTAGTTCAGCAGCTGGGTGTTCTAGCTGGGTATACAGAATCAACATCCCTCAAGGTAACTTTTTAGAACAATCTGATGTTGATAAACTGCGTGTAAACATGACTCGTGAGCAAGTTGTTTATGTATTAGGCAAGCCTATCGCCGAAAATGCATTTGATAATAACACTTGGCGTTATGTATATAGCTTTAATAAAGGCCGTAGTAACGAGCAGTACAAATCACTGGTTATTAACTTTGAAAATGAAAAGCTTGCTTCTATTTCAGGTGATTACGAACAGCCAGAAAACTTTACTACTCCACTCGAACAATAAGCACCCTCGCTTATAAAATTATAAAGGTGAGTTAAGCTCACCTTTATAATAGCTAAAACCTTATGCTATCGCTCTATAGGACGGCCACCGGTTACTTTATTTGCTCGCCCTTCTTCTTTCGCTTTTTCAGCTCGTTTTCTACGCGCATCTTTAGGATCGGCAATTAAAGGACGATAAATTTCAATTCTATCCCCCTCTTTTAGCTCTTGATTAGGCTTTACAGTTCTATTCCAAACACCGAGTGTTAGTGCTGTAGCATCTATTTCTGGGTGTTTTTCGATAATTCCTGATTGAATAACAGCTTGTTCTACCGTTGTTCCCTTAACAACTTCTATTGTTAAGCTTGTTGCTGTTTCGGGTAGTGCAAATACAACTTCAACATCAATCATACTCTCGCTCCATAAACCTGTTTCGCGCGCTGAGTAAACGCACTCACCATATTTTTTGCAACATCATTAAATATTTTACCAAACGCTAACTCAATCAACTTACTCGAAAACTCAAAGTCTAATTGTAACTCTACTTTGCAAGCATTTGCGTCAAGTTGTTGAAAGTGCCAACGCCCCTGCAACATTTTAAACGGACCATCTACAAGATTTAATACCACGGTTTGCTCATCAACAAAGGTATTTTCTGTGGTAAACCACTTTTTTATACCTGCTTTTGATATTTCTAAACTCGCGGTCATGCTATTATTGTGTTGCTTAATAATTTTTGAGTCTGAGCAATTAGGTAAAAACTGAGGATAGGCTTCTACATCATTAATAAGGTCAAACATCTCTTTAGTGCTGTACATAACCAGCGCACTTTTTTTTATTTGTGGCATACTCACTCCCAACTGTGTGGTGGAATTTTAGCAAGCTTTACGCGTTTCCCCAAACTTTCACGCTGCTTAAATTAATTACTAAGCTTTTAAATGCATTATTAAAAAATCGATGTAAAACATCTCGTATTACGTATAATATAGGGCACTATGGCTAAGAATAAATCATCAAAATCGACAAGCAATACCATCGCGCTTAACAAAAAAGCGCGACATGAGTATTTTTTACACGATAAGTTTGAAGCGGGTGTAGAGCTCCAAGGCTGGGAAGTAAAAAGCATCCGAGCTGGCAAAGTTAACATCACTGAAACTTATATCCATCTTAAAAACGGTGAAGCATTTTTATTAGGCGCCCAAATTCAGCCTCTTAACAGTGCATCTACCCATGTAATTTGTGATCCTTTACGTTATCGTAAGTTACTATTAAGCAGACGCGAGCTAGATCGCTTAGTAGGCGCGACTGAACGCGATGGCTATTCATTAATTGCTACTGCTATGTATTGGAAGAATTGCTGGGTGAAACTTGAGTTTCATTTAGCAAAAGGTAAAAAATTACACGACAAACGCGAAGACGGTAAAGATAAAGACTGGTCGCGTGAAAAAGAACGCTTAATGAAGCATAAAGCATAAATAAAAACGCCTAATTTATTAGGCGTTTTTTTATTTATTTTAAAATAATTTAACGCACAATTTTAAACCAAACTGCATAAATATACTGCAACTTAGTGGCTGTTAATAAAAGAATAAATTATTACAAAATAAGTGCTCACTAAACTATTTAATTCTTACCACTAATTGCAACGCAAGATTTATATTAAAACCCCGCTTTACGTCGAACTTCTATCTCCAAGTAAATAAAACACACTGACTATTTTACCAGCAACACCCAGACTAAAGTCACACCACACCGCAATTGCTAACACCTTTGTTACATGATATTAATATGGAGGCTTTTTTAGCTACCAAATTCAACAAAACTAACAAGGACTTAAGGATGAAGCAATTTGCATTTACCCCTAGCTTAATTGCAGGGGCTACTTTGGCATTAACAGCTGGCTTTACAACAACAACATACGCCGCTGATGAAGTGAAAAAAGTAGAACGCATTGAAGTAACGGGCTCTCGTATTAAACGTTCTGATATGGAAGGCCCTTCTCCGGTTCAATCTATCAGTAGAGCCGATATTGATAACATGGGTTATGACAACCTACAGCAGTTGCTTGAAAGAATGCCTGTTGCAGGTAGCGGTACTTTCTCTACCCGTGGTAATAACCAAGACTCTACTGCAAATGGTTCTGCAGCGGTAAGTTTACGTGGCCTAGGCGCTGACGCAACTTTAGTACTTATTAATGGCCGCCGTGTTGCTATTAGTGCATTCGCTGAAGGTATTACTAACTCATTTGTTGATATTAACAGTATTCCTGTTTCAGCGATTGAACGTATCGACATTTTAAAAGATGGTGCATCGGCTATTTATGGCTCTGATGCTGTTGCGGGTGTAGTTAACGTTATCTTGAAAAAAGATATTGATGGTATTGAAGTAAACTTAGGCTACGGTGGCACTGACGGTCCTAATTACGAAGAAACATCAGCCAGCATCGTTTGGGGTACAAGTAACGAAAAAAGCAGTGCTTCCGTTATTATTGACTACTTTAAAAACACCTCTTTATCGTCAAGTGAAATGGGCAGTTTAGGCACTGCAGATCAAAGAGCTTTAGGTGGTGAGGACTTTCGTTCATCACGTGGCTTCCCTGGTTACTTTTACGTTGATGGTGTAAAAACCATTGACCCTGCTTGTCCAGCCGATAGCGCAACTGCCAGTGGCAGCTGTTTGTTCGATTACGGCCCATACGGCTATATTGCACCAGCATCTGAACGTATTGGGGCTATTTCGCAGTTTGAGTATAATTTTGATAATGGTATTACCGCATTTTTAGAAATGGCAGTACAACACAATAGCTCTGTGGCTATGGGTGCGCCAACCCCGCTAGATGAAGATGCAGGGCTTACTGTGCCAGCAAATCATCCTAATAACCCATTTGGTAAAGATATAGATATTGGCCGTTACAGAACGGTTGATGCCGGTGCTCGCCAATGGGATATTGAATCAGATACGATGCGTTTTGTAGCGGGTTTACGAGGCGAATTTAACGACTGGAGCTGGGAGACAGCGGTACAAAAAGGTCGTAGTAAATCAATGCAAACTGGCGATCGCTCACAAGGCTGGGTGCGTACCGACTTTTTACAACAAGAAATAGATGCCGGTAATTACAACCCATTTGGCGGCACTTATAACGATCCTGCAGTAATCGACAGAATCACTACTAGCTTAGTACGTCAAGGTGAGTCACATATGACCTCATTTGACGCAAACATTAGCGGTGAAGCATTTAGCTTTGGCGACGATGTGGTGATGATGGCAGCCGGTATTGAGTACCGCGAAGAAGACGTTACAGATATCCCTGATGATCAGTTCCGTCGCGGTTTAATTTTTGGTACTGAAGCTGTATCAGCCGCAGCATCGCGCGATCAATATGCTGCTTATGTTGAATTTTCAATTCCACTAGCTGATACATTAGAATTGCAACTTGCTGGACGTCACGATGACTATAGCGATTTTGGCACAACTACCAATCCAAAAGTTGCACTTCGCTGGGCACCTAGTGATGAAATCACGGTTCGTGGCTCATGGGCACAAGGATTTAGAGCCCCCTCTTTAGCACAAGTTGGCCTAGGTCCATCAGAAAAAAGTCAGTTCTTTATTGATACTCAACGCTGTCAACAAACGGGCTTAGACTGTCAGGCACTTGATTACAACATTCAATTCTCTGGTAATGCAGACTTACAACCTGAAGAGTCTGAATCTTGGAACGTCGGCTTCATTTGGGCCCCTAGCGCAGAGTTTGGTTTAAGTGTTGATGTGTGGAGCATTACACAGGATAATAAAATTGACGAACAAGAGTTTGGTCCAATTTATGCTGCCGAGTGTGGTAACCAAAACAGTACTGTATGTGTTCGCTTACCGCCTACTAATGGTGAAAGCTTAGGTTCAATTCAAAAAATCTATAGCACATTTGAAAACGTCTCTTCACAAGAAGTATCTGGCATCGACTTTTCAGCAAATTACAATCATTCATTGGATGATTTAGGTTTATTGAAATTCAATTTAGAGTGGGCTTACCAAAACAAATTTGAAAAAGATGGCCGTGATTACTCTGGTGAATATGGTTACCCTGAGCATCGTTGGATTTTCTCAACTAACTGGGAAGTGGGCGACTTTAATACTAATGTTAACTTAAGTTATGTTGGTGAGTTTGAAGACACACCTGATATCGACTTTGACGGTAACTTAGATTTTGATAGCAATACATCACGTATGATTGATTCACAAGTGTTGGTTGACTTACAAACGTCGTACCGTATCACTGAGTCAGCTAAATTATCACTAGGTATTAATAACTTGTTTGACGAAGAGCCTCCTTTTGCAATTGGTGATGGCGATTCTGACCTTTACGGTTATGCGTCTGGGGTTCATAACCCACGCGGTCGTTATATTTATACTAAAGTAAGCTTCTCGTTCTAAATTAGAAGCAACAAAAAAACCGCCAATTGGCGGTTTTTTTATTTAAAACGAGAGCTAAATTATAGATCGCCTTCGTTTTCAGATAGGAACTTAGCAACGCCTTCAGGGCTTGCATCCATACCTTTTTTACCTTCAGTCCAACCAGCAGGACATACTTCACCGTGCTCAGTGTGGAACGCTAGCGCGTCAACCATACGTAGCATTTCATCAATGTTACGACCTAGTGGTAAGTCGTTCACTACTTGGTGGCGTACATTGCCTTCTTCATCAATTAGGAAAGAACCACGAAACGCAACACCCGCTTCAGGATGCTCAACGTCGTATGCTTTACAAATTTCATGTTTAATATCTGCAACTAGTGCATATTTAACTTTACCGATACCGCCATCTGCAACAGCAGTGTTACGCCATGCGTTGTGTGAGAATTGTGAATCGATAGAAACACCAATTACTTCAACGCCACGTTTTTGGAATTCTTCATAACGCTTATCAAATGCAATAAGTTCAGAAGGACATACAAACGTGAAATCTAGTGGGTAAAAGAAAATAACTGCTTTTTTACCTTTAATTTTTTCATGAAGGTTATAGCTATCTACAATTTCACCGTTACCAAGAACTGCTGCAGCGGTAAAGTCTGGTGCCTGGCGGCCTACTAATACACCCATTTTATTCTCCAAATATTTTGAGTTTGTTGTCAATTGCTTATGCAATGCTGATAGTTATATGGGCTCTAAAACTTAAAAACCAATAGCGCACATATAATTATTATTATTCTAGAGAGAACTGGTGCGAAATGACAATCGTATTTAACGATTCCTCCCATCGATAATACTGAACGCTAAAAAGTGATGGGGTTTATTTTATTAGCTCAGTTTCTTGGTTATAAAGTATTAATAAAATGAAGACACAAAAAAACCTGCAAATGCAGGCTTTTAAAATAGGTTTAATCCATTATGTCGCTGGGCATATCGCCACGAATTTGTTGCCAAATTTCACCGGTTTGATGACCATATTTACGCATCATCATGATCGCACCGTCGTGTTCTCTGTTTTCAGCCAATTTAGTTAAGTCTTTATAAAACTGGCGAGCCAACTCACGCGTCCCCGGATCTGAAAAATAATGACAACCTATTTTTGAATAAAATCCTTTAAAGCCATTGAGTATAAGCACGTAAATACGATTATTACCTGCAACAGCTAACTCGTGATGCACTTTATAATCGTAATCAGCAAATGCTTGCGCACTGTCTTCTAACTCATCGCTTTGTGAGAGAATTTCAATCACACGTTCTGGATTTAACTTTATAGCTGCACGCGTATAAATTGCGCTTATATTAGTGCGTGCAGAGAGTAACTGGTCGGTTAACTCTGGCATTTTATCTTCATCAAGACGTGCTAACGTTTCAAGAATATTTAGTCCTGACGTTTCCCAAAAGTTATTCACTTTTGTTGGCTTACCATGTTTAATAGTTAACCAGCCATCTCGAGCCAATCGCTGTAATACTTCACGTAACGTCGTTCGGGTAACACCTATTAACTCTGAGAGTTCACGCTCAGCAGGTAGAATAGATCCAGGAGGGAAATCGCCATTCCAGATAGACTCTACTATGTATTCTTCAGCAAATCCTGCTGGGCTTTTCGCTTTAAAAATTCTCATCCAATTCCCACTCGAATTAATTCACACTACTACATACGATTAACCGACTGATTGTACCAGACGACGCTCAAGTAACAAGTAAAGTACGCCATATTACTGCCAGTATGCGATTAAAATATTTGTGTCTATAAAATGTTTTATATTTTTTACTAACACTTGTCGCAAGCACTTATATATTCACCCTAGATACATTTTAAGTAGTTATTTACTTTAAGTTCGCGCCTTGCCTTATTAACTTATTACGTAAAGTCACCTCACACACATACTTTACTCGTTTAAAGGGCTACCTCTTTATTCACATTATTGGATTTTTATTGGCTTTTAGAATTATAACCTTAACTTTAATCATCATAAATGCATATGGGTAGGCTTTAAGTCGTTTTGCTTGCCCCTAACTTTATCCTACGTCATAATCTAACGTCTTATTTAAATACGGATTTATTATGAACTGGCTTGCACAATTACCCACCCAACGTACTCCTTGGCTTTTGTTTAGTGGTATTGTTTTTCTGCTTGAAATAACGGCACTGTTTTTTCAATATAAAATGGGATTGGCGCCATGTATCATGTGCATATATCAGCGTACTGCGGTATTAGGTTTACTTATTGCAGGTATTATTGGTACAAGTAATCCAGAGCATAGAGGGGTTCGCTTGCTCGCCTATAGTGTATGGGCTGTTTCTAGTGTTTGGGGATTTATAATTGCCCGCGAGCATATCGAAATGCAAACAACCACTGATCCTTTTGCATTTAGCTGTGAGTTTGAACCTAACTTTCCTGCCTTTATGCCATTACATGAGTGGATCCCAAGCTTTTTTGCAGCCACTGGTGATTGCGGAAACATTGACTGGCAATTTGCGGGGCTAAGTATGCCGGCATGGATGGAAGTAATATTTGCGCTGTTTGCAGCCACTTTATTTTTACTGGTAACGAGTCGCTTAATGACTAAAAGGTCGCTGTAATGCTTGTGTTTTTTTCAAGCCAAATTAATGCTCTAAAACATTTAAAAATACGTGACAGACAAGCTGTTATAGCGATTTCTTTAAGTATGCTTTCACCTGTTAATAAAGTACTACTTCGTATTATAAAATTATTATTACTCAGTCCGCTGTTTTTAATATTTGCCGTATTTGAAGGCTGGTTACTCATCCCTTTTTTACTACTCGGTGGGTTGTGTTACCCACTACTAACGACTCCAATTGAGATTAACTTTGCTAAAAAGCATTTATGTGAAGCATTAACCCAATATACTAAGGGCGCTTAACGCGCCCTTTTTAACTTAAAACGAAACCTTACCTTCAAGCTTTGCAGCTAATTTTTTACCTATACCTTTTACCATTTTCAAATCCTCTAACGATGTAAAGTTACCCTTTGCTTCGCGATAATCTATAATAGCTTGTGCTTTTTTCTTACCAATACCAGGGAGCTTAGATAGCTGGCTAACATCAGCAGTATTAATATTTAAAGCCGCCTGTTTTACTTGCTGAGTTATTGCTGAGGTATCAACATTTGCGTAGGTAAGAGTTACTGGCAACATACAAAAAGCTGCAGCTAAAATACTATATTTTAGTTTTTTCATCTTTCTTCCTTTTTTGTTCATACATGAACATTTACTTTGTTGTTTATATGTTTAAGTCATAACGCAAAAGGCTTTTACACCTGCACTTTATTAAATACTTAAACCTAACATTCACTCCCTGTGAGATCCTTAACTGCAACGGTACACAAAAGTGATTAAGTTAAATAAAGTAAAGTTAATCTTTGTTGTCAACTATTATCACTTAATATTAATTAGGGGACTTGCAAATTTAGGCACAAACTTGTACTGTACATAAAAACAGTAATCTAATGGTTTATATATACTATATGCCACGCAAGTAAGCAGGAGAAATCATGGCTGTTGTTGTTAAATATGTTGTAGAACGAAACGGAGTCGAGCGCATGACGTTTACTACCAAAAAAGAAGCTGATGCCTATGATAAAATGCTCGATATTGCAGAGTCGCTTGAAATTTTGCTAGAAAAAGTTGATGTACCATTAAGTGAGCAACAAGTAGAGTCACTCGCTTTAGAAATGGCAAAAAGTAAAGATGACTTCATGACAATATTAAAAGGTGGTAAAGAGCCTATAGCCCCTAAAGCTGCTGTAAAAGGCAAAAAAGCAGATAATGTTGCACCCATAGAAGAAAATAGCGACAAAAAAGCGAGTTAATAAATTTTGCATAAAAAAAGGGAGTAACCTAAGTTACTCCCTTTTTTTGTTTATAACTTTTTATAGTTCTTGTTCTACTTCATCAAATAAGGTTGTAATTTCTTTAGCTGGCTCATTGGTCATTAAGCTAACTAATACAATCGCAATACTTGATAAAATAAAGCCTGGGACTATTTCATAAATAACGCTACTTAAACTCGCACCATTAATGGTAATTGGTGCGTATATCCATATAAGTACTGTTGAAGCCCCCACTAACATGCCTGCTAAGGCGCCAGCAAAGTTCATTCTTCTCCAGTAAAGGCTAAACAATACGAGTGGTCCAAATGCAGCGCCAAAGCCTGCCCACGCATTACTCACTAAGTCTAAAATAGAACTATCTCTATCGTAAGCTAAGTAAATAGCAAACATAGCAACTAATGCCACACTAATACGCCCAACAAAAACCAGCTCTTTTTGAGAGGCTTCGCGATGCAGGTATATTTTATAAAAGTCTTCAGTTAACGAGCTTGAACACACTAGCAATTGTGAAGAGATAGTACTCATTACAGCCGCTAAAATAGCTGCTAATAAAAAGCCAGCAATCAATGGATGAAAAACCAATTCAGATAGCACTAAAAATATTGTTTCTTTATCATTTATCGGCATTTCATTTTCTAGTATGAAGGCTGCCCCAAATAAACCAGTTAGTACTGCGCCTATTGCAGATAATGTCATCCAAGACATACCAATGCGTCGCATTGCTGGAATATCTTTAACTGAACGTACCGACATAAAGCGTACTATAATATGAGGCTGACCAAAGTAACCAAAGCCCCAAGCTAACGCAGAAATAATTGCGATGGTAGAGCCACCAGCAAACCAATCTAGCATATTTAGAGAATGAACTTCACTGGCCTTTGGCGAGATAAGTAACAGGTCATATCTTGCATTAGCGAGCGTTTCCATTACTGGGTGATCAAGCATAGTAAACGTTACTATTGGTACTACTAATAGCGCAATAAGCATAATGCAACCTTGTACAAAGTCGGTCAAACTTACCGCTAAAAAACCACCAAAAAGCGTATAAAGTACTACAACGCCAGTAGTAACATAAAGGCCAACTTCATAGCTCATTCCAAATGAATTTTCAAATAACTTACCACCAGCGACCACGCCAGATGAGGTATAAAGTGTGAAGAAAACAATAATAACAATAGCTGAAATAACACGTAATATATTCTTATTGTCCGCAAAGCGATTTGCAAAATAATCCGGGATCGTAATTGAATCATTCGCTTTTTCAGTGTAAACACGAAGCCTAGGTGCAACTAAGAAGTAATTTGCCCAAGCACCAAGTACTAAACCAATCGCAATCCAAACCTTACTCAAACCAAAAAGATACATAGCGCCGGGAAGGCCCATAAGTAACCAACCGCTCATATCAGATGCACCTGCAGATAGCGCAGCAACACTTGGTGATAAATTACGGCCCCCTAACATGTAACCTGAAACATCGCTGGTTGATTGCTTAAATGCATACAATCCTATACCTAGCATTACAACAAAGTATAATGCTAGTGAAATAATCATTCCTGTTTCCAAACTCGCCTCCACTAATAAATTGCAACAGGCTTTTGATCCAAATAATGACTCTTAAAATATTATAGTTAAGACAGTATTGGGATAAAAACCATTCTCTGTCACTATAGCATGGGTAATAGTTAAAATTCCAACATGTCAACTTTAGTGAATTAAAAACAAACAAAGCGTATATATTTAAATCAAAACCTCTGTAACTTATTAAAAATATGTTATTAATCTAAGATAAGCTTATTTACATCATGCTATTTTTAATGTTTTGCCATATATTGTTACAATGAATAGTTATTTTTATCTATACGGAATTTTTTATGTATTTTTATGCTGCACGCCAACCTATCTTAGATCGCGATAAAAAGCTTATTGGCTATGAATTACTATTTCGTGATGGTGTAAATAATGTGTTCCCCGATATAGATGGAGATGAGGCAACAACACGCCTAATAGAAGGCAGCCAGTTTAATTTTGGCCTTGAGGATTTAACCGACAATAAACCAGCATATATCAACTTTACCCTAGAAACTTTACTAAAAGGCTACCCTACTTTACTGAGTAAAGACGCTGTGGTGGTAGAAATTCTCGAAACGGTGCAACCTGGTAAGCGTTTACTTGCTATTGTTAAAGACTTAAAAGAAAAAGGTTATACATTAGCCTTAGACGACTACATTCATCAACCTGTGTGGCGTCACTTTTATCCATTTATTGATATTATAAAAATTGACTTTTTAACCTGTAATATAGAAACAATTAAAACAATTATTGATGATTTAAAACCTTATCCACATCTAAAATTACTTGCTGAAAAAGTTGAAACCCATGAGGTGTATAACCAAGCATTGGAACTTGGCTTTGATTATTTTCAAGGGTTTTTCTTTTCAAAACCAGAGATGATCCAAAGTAAAGCGCTTCCCCCCTCTGGTATGACATTAGCCGAACTACTTTATGAGACCTCAACGCTTGATATGGATCTAAAAAAGATCACCGATATATTTGAGCGAGATGTAAATCTATCTTATAAGTTACTGCGTTATTCAAACTCTGCAGCATTTGCTAGACGTGCAAAAATAAGCACAATAAAACAAGCGCTTATCACCCTTGGAGCCAATGAAATTAAAAAGCTTTTATCTTTATTATTTGCAGCGCAAGTTTCAACAGATAAGCCTATGGAGCTAATTAGGTTATCGCTCACTCGGGCGCGTTTTAGTGAGTTACTGGCTATTTCGCATGGTAAGTTTAAAGACACAGGAATGGTTTTTTTAACCGGCATGATGTCGCTTATGGATGCTATATTAGATGAGAGTATGCAAAGTGTGATGCAAAAGCTGCCATTATCTAATGAGATTAAAGCCGCTTTACTTAATGACGAGGGCTTGCTTGCAAGCTACTTAAACTTGGTTAAGTTTTATGAGCAAGGCAACTGGCAGGCAGCTAATCAGATCAGCCAACAACTTGGTTTAGATGATAAAGTACCCGATGCTTACCACGAAGCAATTAGCTGGGTGAACGAGCAAATGCAGTTAATGAGTAATGTTTAATAACAACTTTCTAATCACTAATAAGAAAATAAAACGCCAGCATTGCTGGCGTTTTTAATAGGTTTACAAACTTTCTAAAAAATCTTCATCAAAGTCATCAGGCTCTTCTTTGATTGGCGGGTTACCGTCGTAAAGTTCGTATAATTGGCGTTGAAAATAAATATCTTTAATAAATAAGTAAGGGTCTAGTGAATCGTTCAATAAACCTTCTTGCGCAATTAGTGATGCACGGGCCTCAACAGCTTTTAACGCAAACACTAAAATTGTTTGTGGTGTAGTTAACGCTATTTCAGGTAAAACAAAGTTATCAACTACATCGCCGGTTAAGTTACGCGCTGTAGAAGGCCCCATAGCAGGTAGCATCAAGTAAGCACCATCACCTGCACCCCATACACCTAATGTTTGCCCAAAATCCTCATCTACATGTTCTAGCCCTAATGAGCTGGCCACATCAAATATACCAAAAACACCTACGGTCGAGTTAACTAAAAAACGTGCTAAGCTAACACTGGCATTACCTGGTTTACCCTGTAAGCCTGCGTTGATCATATCTACCGGTGCACTAATATTATTAGTAAAATGCACTAAGCTTTGACGCACTGGTACAGGGGTCACCGTGATATACCCTACGGCGGCCGGTCTTAGTATGTATGTGTCTAAAACATCCATATTAAAGTCGTATATTGGGCGGTTAATATTTTGTAGTGGATCGCGTTCGTCCTTTTGGCTATCAGGTACTTGTGCAC
The DNA here is from genome assembly GCF_014164175.1 of Pseudoalteromonas sp. SG44-5. NCBI lineage: Bacteria > Pseudomonadati > Pseudomonadota > Gammaproteobacteria > Alteromonadales > Pseudoalteromonadaceae > Pseudoalteromonas > Pseudoalteromonas sp. SG44-5. The sequence continues at coordinate 128,263 of NZ_JACJES010000007.1, forward strand.
ACCCGGCCAGCACTAACAAAAATATATAAATTAAACCATGTTTTAACATCGCGTATCCTTAAGGTATTAATGTGTCTATTTGCAGTTGCAACTGACGGGTACTTTCACGTTTTAATGCTGCTGAATGCCCTTCTAACTCACCGCTACTTGGCATTACTGAATCATCATTAGAGATACGTGCAGTAATAACTATATCTTCTGCGCTTGACAAGTTTAATCCTGCAACCATAGAGTTTGCATCACTTAGTTCAACTGTAATAGGAAATTGATACTCGTTAAGCTTAACAACCGCTATTGGCATTGGAGAGCCATTTAACGCTTTTGCAAAAACAAATAAAATTCCGTTTTCAGGTTGTTTATTTTTAAGCTCTGTACTTATATTTACTGTCACTTTAATTGCTGCACTCTTTGTAACGTCAACATTTTGTGCTTGCTGTTGTTCTATCTCACTAATACGCTGCGCAATCATATTATAGCGGGTATCTGCTTTATCCATACTGGCAAGTAATACTTCAAACGCCGCTTTTGCTTGTACCCAATCTTTACGTTCGTAAGCAATGAGTGCCAATAAAGAAATAGCATCTAAATTTTGCGGCTCTTCTTGCAGTACTTTTGAAAGCATACCTGCAGCACGTGTCATGCTTGCTTCACTGCCCTCAAGTAACAGCACTTGGCTGTAACTAATAAGCACCTGCATATTGGCAGGATTCATTTGCAACGCTTTATCAAACGACTGCTGCGCCATATCAAATTCGTTCAATGACATAGCCACACGGCCCAGTAACATCCAAGCAATTTCGTCATCCCCCGTTTGGCTAAGCTTAGTTCGCAGTGCCAATGCAAATGCTTGCAGCTCGTTTTCACTCAGCGGCTCGCCTTTTTGCATAACAGCTCGCTCACCGTACTCTGCCAAGTTATCCATAGCATCGTGCCAAGCCGATATTTGCTGCTGATTACCGGTCATAGAGTAAAAAACACCGGTTAGGGCAATCACAAACGCACCGCCTGTTAAGGCAAAAATACGATTATTACCACGGCTATTAAGTGACTTTTCTGGAGAGAGCTCATTGAGTAAGCGACGTTTGAGCTCGATCACTGACTCACTGTGATTTTGTGCATCAATTCGCTGGTTTTCTAAGTCGTTTTGTAGCTCAACTAAACGCTGTTCATAAATACTAATAAGTTCTGCGTTCGCATTGTGCGTAATGGTTTTAACACGCTCTTTTTTTAAAAAAGGCAACATCACAAACAACAGTGCAATAAGTGTGAGTAAAGCAAAAGACGCCCACATTAAAATCATTTAACTTTGCTCCTGACGTTTATTTTTAGCAATTAATTTAACTAACATTGCTTCGTCGTTGTTGCTCCAGCTTTGTTTTACCGATGCTTTGCGTTGGCGAATAACAATAAAACCAAAACCAAAAATTACAATCAATACCGGTAAAACCCACAGCACTAAAGTTGCAGGGGTTACTGGTGGATCGTAATGTACAAAGTAGCCATAACGATCGATCATATAATCTATTACTTCGTCTTTCGTTTTACCATCTTTTACTAAAGCTAATACTCGCTCGCGTAAATCTTTTGCTACTACCGCATCAGAGTCGGCAATATTTTGATTTTGACACTTAGGGCAACGTAACTCTTTGGTTAGCTCTTCAAAGCGAACCGCTTGCTCGTTACTGTCAAATTGGTAACGGTCTTGCTGAGCAAGCGCCCCCATACTGACAAAAAGGCTAAGGGTTAATAACAACCACTTCATTATTTGAGCTCCTGCATAATTGGTGCAAACTTAGCACGCCACACTCGCGGATTTATATCACCGGTATGGTGCAACAAAATGGTGCCGCTTTTATCAACTAAAAAAGTCTCTGGCGCACCCGACACACCTAAATCTAACGACAGTGTGCGATGTAAATCTAAAATATTAAACTGATATGGGTCGCCAGCACGCGTTAGCATATTGGTTACGTCACTACGCAGTGCTTGCATATCAAATGGCCCGTCAAAATCGGCATCGTAACCTTGCACATAGTACAAGCCTATAATTTTAACGCCTTGCTCGCGCAATTTAGTTAAGTAGCCTAGCTCTGCTAAACATGTAGGGCACCAGGTACCCCATACATTTAATAAATAAACCTCACCTTTTAACTGCTCATTGCTCCACTGCTTATTATCTTGCATTAGATCTGGCAGGCTAAATTCTGGCATAGATTGCCCTAATCGCCCTGTTTGTATTTCCCTTGGGTTAGCAAATAACCCTTGGAATAAAAACACACAAATAAAAGCAAAAACCAGTAACGGTGCTATAGCTAAAAGCTTACGATTCATGCTTCGCTCTCCGCTGTTTCTTTTGTTGATTGAGGCGATGAGGTGCGATAGCGTTTATCAAATAAAATTACAAACCCTGCTAACGAAATTAATATACCGCCAATCCACATCCAACGCACAAATGGCTTATGATAAATTCGTAATGACCACGCGCCTTCGCTTAATTGCTCACCTAACGCTAGGTATAAATCGCGTGTGAAGCCTGCATCAATTGCTGCTTCTGTCATAAACTGCATGCCAATATCGTAACGGCGTTTTTCGGCATGTAACTGAGTGACTAGCTTGTCATTTTTTAATACCGATACAACACCCGCATGGCCACTGTAATTAGCTCCGCGAACATTTTTCACTCCTTCAAAGCGGTATTGATACTGATTAAGCTGCACCGTATCACCTGGTTTCATTGATACGTCGCGCTCAACCGAGTATGCCGAAGTAAGAGTTACGCCAGCAATTACAAAGGCAATACCTATATGGCCAAGTACCATAGCCCAATAACCTAAACCTAAGCGCTTAAAGCCTTCTTTAAAGGTGCTATGTACGGTAACTTTACTATACAAATCAATACCTGTTGTAATTACAATCCATACAGCTAACGTGGTTGCTAATAAGGTAAGCGGTGCAATCACATCATAGCTAGAAAATAACCAAGCAAAGGTAATAATAATACTGACTAATACACCCATTAGTATTTTGTTTTGTAAAAACGCCCATTTATTTTGCTTCCAGCGTAAAAACGGCCCAATACCCATTAAAATAGCAAATGGCACTAACAGTATTGCAAACATCTTATTAAAAAATGGTTCGCCAATTGAAATACTGCCTAAGCCCATTTCTTTGTGTACCATAGGCAATAAAGTACCTAGTAATACAATTAAAGTAGCAACCACTAAGAATATATTATTTAGCCACAGTGCTACTTCGCGCGATACTAACTTGTAACGCCCTTCGCTTCGCACTTGCGATACGCGCATGCCATAAAGTGCTAATGCACCGCCAACAACAATAGCTAAAAAGGCCAGTATAAATAAGCCTCTATCAGGGTCTGTTGCAAAAGCATGCACAGATACAATAATACCTGAGCGCACAATAAAGGTGCCCAGTAAGCTAAGTGAAAATGCTGCAATTGCTAACAGTACTGTCCATGATTTAAATACACCACGTTTTTCTGTCACACTCAATGAATGTAAAAGTGCTGTTGCTACTAACCAAGGCATTAAAGATGCATTTTCTACTGGATCCCAAAACCACCAGCCGCCCCAGCCAAGTTCTGAATACGCCCACCAACTTCCTATGGTAATACCTAAAGTTAAAAAGCCCCACGCGGTCATAGTCCAAGGACGAGACCATTTGGCCCAAGTATTATCTAGCTTGCCAGTTAAAAGTGCCGCAATTGCAAAAGCAAACGCTACAGATAGTCCTACATAACCCATATAAAGTAACGGCGGGTGTATGATCATACCCGGATCTTGTAGCAGCGGATTTAAGTCGCGCCCCTCTACCGGAAAATAAGGTAATAAACGCTCAAATGGGCTTGAAAGCAATAAGGTGTACATCATAAAGCCAACACCTAAAAAGCCAAGCACACCAAGTACACGAGCACGCAATACCCAAGGTAGTGCTTTAGAGCGCAGTGCAACAACAGCTGTCCAACCAGCTTGCATCAATAACCACAATAAAATAGCGCCTTCATGCCCACCCCAGGTCGAGGTTATTTGATAATACCAAGGCAAAGAGCTACTTGAGTGATACGCCACATACGCAACTGTAAAGTCATTTGTAAGGCTGGCATAAATAAGGGCGGCAAACGAAATAAATACAAATACAAATTGCCCTACCGCTAACGAAGGAGCAGCACGCATTAAGCGTAAATTACCGGTATGTGCCCCCCACAGCGGAAAAACACATAATAAAACGCTTAGCACCATGGCAAGCGTTAAAGAAAAATAACCAAGTTCTGGGATCATTATTAATTACCACTATCTAGGTTGTATTTAGGTTTCTCGTGTTTAATTCCTTTTAACGCTTCTGCCACTTCAGCAGGCATGTATTCTTCATCATGCTTAGCAAGTACTTCAAATGCTTCTATTACATTGGGCTCCACAAGTACACCTTGTGCAACTATGCCTTGGCCTTCGCGAAATAGGTCAGGCAAAATCCCCTGATAACGCACTACCACGGTTGGGCCTGTATCAACTAAAGTAAAGCTTACTTTTAAACTTTGCTCATTGCGCTCTACCGAACCTGGTACAACCATGCCACCAATGCGTAGCTTTTGGCCTATTTGTGGTTTTTCTTTATTGGGGCCTTTACCGTCAATAAGCTCACTTGGGGTATAAAATAAATTAATGTTTTCTTGTAATGCATACAGTACCAAGCCTATTGAGGCACCAATGCCAAACAGCACTGCAACAATAACTAAAAGGCGTTTTTTACGTCTTGGGTTCATTATATTTGCTCCTGCTTAGCATTTTTAATACGAACTTCTCGCGCTATTTGTTGCTCTACCGATGCCATAATATGTTTAGTCTCTCTGAGTGAACTAAATAAAATACCTAATAAAATAAGTGCGCATGTACCAAAAGAAAGCCACACATAAAATCCATAGCCTCCCATTGCAATAAAATCAGAAAATGAGTCAAACTGCATAACTACCTCTTAGTTAACAACTGGCGCACCCATGGGCGATGCTTTTCACGTTGTAATATTTCATTTTTAAGACGAATTAAAGTAACAGTGCCAACAAAAGCCGCAAACGCCAAAATGTTTACCATTAATGGCCAAAACATACTGGGATCAATTGCTTTGGTATCTAGCTTAGTTATTGAGGCTCCTTGGTGTAGGGTATTCCACCACTCAACAGAGTAATGAATAATAGGTAAATTAATAACCCCTACAATAGCCAATATAGAAGCGGCACGACCCGCTGCCTTTTTATCTTCAAAGGCATGGTACAAAGACAACACACCCAAATATAAAAATAATAAAATTAGCTCTGAGGTTAAGCGCGCATCCCACACCCACCAAGCGCCCCACATAGGTTTACCCCATGCAGCACCGGTTATAAGTGCAACCGCAGTAATGCACGCCCCTACAGGCGCAATTGCAATAACTGCAAGTTCAGCGTTTCGTAACTGCCAAACCAGTGCAATAATGGCCGCAATTGCCATTGATGAATAAGCACCCATAGATAGAATAGCCGAAGGCACATGAATAAAAATGATACGGTAGCTGTCTTTTTGTTGGTAATCGGCAGGCGCAAAACCAAGCCCCCATACCCAACCAACTAACATACTAATAACCGTAACTACGGTAAAATAAGGCAATAACGTATTGCATAATTTATATGCACGCTCTGCTTTAGCATAGGGATGTAACCACTTCCACATATTAACTTACACTCACTTTTAATGCTGACGATATGGCGATTGGCGCACTAATAATAACAATAACTAACATAGCGCCAAGAATGGCAAGCTGCCCACTATAATCCAGCGACATAGTACTGGTATCGATAGCTGACGTTGCAAAAATTAAAACCGGAATATACAAAGGCAACACCAATAAACTCATTAAAATACCGCCTTTTTGTAATCCTACAGTAAGCCCAGCCCCAATTGCGCCAATAAAGCTCAACAAAGGCGTACCTAATAATAGCGTTAGTAACGTAGCCATTAATGCTGTGTTATCTAAATTCAATAGTAGTGCAAACAGTGGGGTCATTAATACTAAAGGAAGCCCAGTGATCACCCAATGCGCGGCTACTTTAGCCAACACAGTTAACGATAACGGATACGACGATGCAATAAGTTGTTCAAGTGAGCCATCGTTATAATCATCTCTAAACAGCTTATCTAAGCCCAACATAGTTGAGAGTAAAGCAGCCACCCAAATTATACCCGGCGCCATTCTTGCCAGTAGACCGGGCTCTGGCCCAATAGCTAACGGAAATAATGAAATAACAATTAAAAAGAACAAAATAGGATTGATAATTTCAGCGCGCTGACGAAAAGCAAGTTTAACATCTTTACTAAACACGGCTTTAAAAAGTAACCAATAGGAGTGTTGTCGGGTCATTAGTGACGATACTCCAAAGTGAGTGTTTGTAAGTTGCTAAAATGAGCCGTTAAATCTTGATGCGTGGTTAGCAATATAGCTCCGCCAATTTTTAAATGCTCAACAAAACGTTGCTGTAAAAAGGCAACACCACTTTTATCAAGTGCTGTAAATGGCTCATCTAAAATCCATAACTTAGCTTCACTTAACCATAATCGAGCTAACGCGACACGGCGTTGCTGCCCAGCAGAGAGCGTTCTAACCGGTACATCTTCAAGGCCTACTAAGCCAAGCTTACTTAATAAAGGGTATAAATCACCTTCATTAGTGTAGCCATTAATTGCCAGCCAATGCTTAACGTTTTCAAGCGCACTGAGCTGCACATTAACCCCGGTTTTATGGCCTATAAATAATAGATCTCTGGCGTACTCTTCATAGTACTTTTTAATCGACTGATTAAGGTACAAAATATCGCCTTCATCAGGCATAGAAAAGCCCGCTATAATACGTAATAAAGACGTTTTACCAGCACCATTAGCACCTGCTAATTGCATGATTTGGCCGCTATTAAGGCTAAAATTAAGATCCGCAAACAAACAACGTTCTTGCTTGATGCAGGTGACGGACTTAATGTGTAACAAGATGACGATTCTCTCTGCCAAAAATTAGGCGTTAGTCTATCATAATGATAGGGTAATACGAATATTGCTTTAAAATCGATTCACTAAAAATAAAGAAAACTTGATTTAAAATAATGAATACACCTACGCAAATTACATTATCTAATTCATTGGTTAATAACCTAACCTCTAATGCGCCTAAGCATAACTTAACCTCGCTTCCTGGCGAGATGCTTGCGGCAAAAAACATTCAGTTTTCTAAAGAATCGATTACCCTAGATGTATTAATAAATAAGCACTGGCAAACTCTCAGGCTTGGTATTACAACTGCGCCAAAAAACTTAGACAAAATAGCCAGTGCGAGCATACAGCTCAGTAACGAGGGCAAGTCACTTGCAATTACCCCCAACAATACAAGGCTTACACTTAATCAACCGGTGCAATTACAGCAATTTTTAAATTATATAAATACCGGAAGCGAGTTACAAAATAATCCTATGCCGGCGCAGGTCGTATTAACGCCTACACCCAAGCTGGTAATTGAAAAGCTTAATGCCAGCATTGCAATTAATAAAGAGGTAGCGCAACTACTGGCCGCCGAGCAACCATTAAAAATAATAATTAGCACTAATAATAAAGGCGCGCAGCTAGACGTTATCAATCGCTTTGCTGAATCCGTGCATACACAACCCATAACTCAAGCAAAACTAGCAAGTTTACTTGCGCAAAATTTGCCAAATGCACAGCTACAAGCAACCCCTAAATTTGCAATTTTAACGCATGCACAACAAGCAGGTTCATTTAAGCTTAATATAAACAATAATCAACTTAACCAACTTTCGCATACCGTAACAAACGTAAACTTGAGCAGCCAAGCCAACAAACTGTTAATTCAAACTAATATAAACAGTACCACTGTCATACTTAAAAACTCGTTCACAAAACCGTTTAATCAACTAATTTCGGCGCAGCAAAGCAGCGTATCAACAAGCAATTTAAATAACCCTACTAGTCCATTAATAGCGGCTAATAACAGCCCTATTGATTCTTGGTTAAAAAGTAGTTTTGGTGAACTAAAAACGCGTATAAGTGATGCAGTAAAATACTTCGAAAACAAACCTTTTGCCGCTATAAATCAAACGCCAACAGGTATTAATAAACTAAATGTCGCCGAGCAGTTAAACCAGCAACCTAACCAGTTGCCACCTTTAGTGCAGTTAACCCAATTAATTAAATCAAGTGTTAGCCTATGGCAGTTGCCAACAAGCATGCTCTTTGCAACAACGAGCAATGGCAAACTAAGTTCGCAAAATCAATTACACCCTTTAGAAGCTAAATTACTCGCTCCACTGCTAAACCAACTCAGTGCAGCTAGCGCAATAAACACACCCAATAACACGCCGCTTTTAAGCAGCAAAATAGCAGATATTGCACAGCAGTTATCGCAGCAACCAGCCGACTTAACGCGCCTCGTAAATCAGGCATTTAATCGGATGGTTTCTAGTAACAATTTGCACCCAACAGCTATACAGCGCGAAATTCTTGCCACATTACAACCAACGCAACTGACAAACGACATGCTGCAAAGCAGTTTTAGTAAGGGATTAGAGCAACTTGCAGTAAGCATTTTAGCCGCGCCTATTATTAGCCAAACAACTACACCTATTAGCATTAATAATCAAACCGGCTTAGATGCACTACTGCAGGTGTTATTACCCACATTTAAAACCGGCAACTCTGGTGCTAAATTACTTGAGCAACTGCAACAAAGCCAAGTGCAAGCACTTGCGGGGGAGTTAACACAAGTTAAAAATACCCTTGGCCAAGTAAATGTTACCCCTGCTAATCAGCTAGCCGACTCAAACCCCTTGGTAAACTTTTTATTACCAATGAAATTACCGCCAGAAGCGGCGCAAACAGAAATAACATTAGGCCAATATAAAAAGCCCAGTGGCGATAAGCTAGCAGAAAAAAATGTCTGGTTTGTTAGGTTAAACTTTGATTATGCACAGCTTGGTCAGTTACAAATTACTGCCGAATTAATGGATAAAGCACTTGATTGCCAGTTATTTGCATCAAGCCAAGAAGTGACCGCTATGGCTCATCCGCATCTTGATAATTTAAGATCAAAATTAGCCAAGCATGGTTTGCAAGTAGGTGATCTTACTTTAAAGCAAGGCGATGCAAGCCATCAAGCTTTTTATAAATCGCATGCCATTATTAATATTAAGGTATAAAAATGAGTGACTCAGCCAACAACAAATCTGCGATTGGGCTTTTATATGCAGCCGGAAACTCGCCTATGGTAAGTACCAAGGGCTTTGGCAAATTAGCTGATGAAATAATAGCAGCGGCTGAAAAAAAAGGCATTATGATCCATCAAGATGAAGCATTAGCCAAAACGTTATCACACTTAGAGCTTGGGGAAGAAATACCTAAAGAGTTGTATTATGTAATTGCTGAGCTAATTGCATTTTCGTATGTATTAAGAGGGCAATTTCCGCCAGGCTGGCAAGACTTTCAAGGTAAGTTAAATATTAAGGCGTAGCTTTAACAGCATTAAAAAGCAAAAAAGACGCTAAGCGCCTTTTTGTTTATGCAATGAAAACAGCAGTTCTGCTTCTGCTCTAGGTAATTCGCATTCACGAATTACTTCTTCTAAATCAGCTCCAAGTTCAACCATTTTTACAGCACGAGAATAAATTTTTGCATCTGGATCGTCATACTTTTGCGCTGCTTGTTGTTGAGTTAGCTCTTCATTTTGCTGCTCAACTTCAAGTACTCGCTTACCAATACTTAATAACCCAGTGCGCAACTCTTGTACCTCACTGCGTAAAATATTAATTTGCTCAGCCGAGTCTTTAAATTGCTGCAGCTGAGAGGTAAGCTCACTTGCATAGCTGCTTTTAAATAGAATGATCATCGCCAATGCTATAAGGGCAACAGCTAACGCTATAATTGCTAAACTGAGTAATAACATAATTTTTATTGGTAAAGCTTATAAATCGCTCAACTCATCCCATTCGTCGTCACTAAGTAGCTTATTTAAATCAACTAAAATAAGTAACTCGTTTTCGCGATTACACACACCCTGAATAAACTTAGCGCTTTCTTCTGTGCCTACATTCGGCGCACTGTCTATTTCTGAGCTGCGCAAATAAACCACTTCAGATACGCTGTCGGCTAAAATACCAATAACTTGCTCTTCAGCTTCAATAATTAAAATTCGCGAATTATCTGTTGCATCCGTACCGGCTAAACCAAAACGGGCACGAGTATCAATAACCGTAACCACATTGCCACGTAAGTTAATAATACCAATCACGTACGAAGGTGCACCAGGTACAGGGGCTATTTCAGTGTAGCGTAATATTTCTTGCACTTGCATTACGTTAACACCGTAAGTTTCGTCTTCTAACTTAAACGTTACCCACTGTAGTATTTCATCATTATTATCTGCATTTTTATTTGCTGACAGTAACTTATCTTGGTTCATGCTGTTTCCCCGTAATGGTCATTACTACTGACGGCTGTCTAGGCCTTTCTCTAATAATGCATTTAAATTATTTACATCTATTAAAGCGCACATTTTTTCTTTAATAACACCGGCAAGCCATGGGCGCTTACTTTGGTTTGTACGCCATTTTACATCTTCTTTACTCAATGTAATGTTATTTATTAGCTTTTCTGCCAATAATCCCCACTGACTGTCGCCTAGTGTAATTAAATACTTGTAGTTAAGTGACGCCTCTAACTTTTCGTCATACTTTTCTGGCATAACCCAACGTGCGGTATCAACCACATTAAGTTTTTCATCTCTATTGAGCATAACGCCTTTAAACCACTTTGGTTTACCAAATAAATGATTTACTTCACTTAATTCATGTATACCGCCTAACGCTTTAAGCGGCACAGCTAGCGTTAATCCTGCCACTTCAAAAAATAAGGCTTGAAACTGCCCGTCAAAATAATCAGCTTGGCTTTGTGCGGCTAATATTTGCTCGGCCGACAGTGTTTGCTCAGCAGAGGTGACTAGGGCTTTGATTTCTTGCGCTATCGGCTTTTTAATAACTTCTGGCACAGCTTGCTCAAATACTGGCGTACTTTGTGTGCTCTGCGCTTCTAAATCTGGGTGTTCAGTTTTTTTATCCGTTACTTGCTCAAGTAATTTTGCAACGGGTTCAAGATTATCTACAGGCTCGTCTTCGCACAATAACGCGCCTAGATATTGAGTCATTACTTTTTCATTAGCAAATAATTGCTTACTCATTGATTAACCTTGTTCTATTAAATAATCGAGCAATGCCTTGTAGGCATATACCCCGCGAGACCGTGGACAAAATTCACTTGGAACTTGTTGCGCTAAACTGGCGTCTCTAAATTTGGTATCTACCGGAACAACGCCCGGCCACACTTTATCAGTATAAGTATTTTGCAGTGTTTTATATGCCTCTAACGAGGCTTTCGTGCGCTTATCGTACATGGTGGCAATTATAGTATATTCATAGCTTTTAGCTTGAGATGTTTGCATTAACTGCATAGTACGCATCATTCTGTCGAGCCCCTTTAGCGCTAAAAACTCTGTTTGTACCGGCACTAAAATGCGTTCACTCGCAGCTAGCGCATTAACCATTAATACGCCAAGTACTGGGGGGCAATCGAGGATTGCATAGTCGTAATATTCGCTTATTTTTGCAAGCGCTTTTTTTAATATTAATCCCATGCCGGTTTTATTGCCCATACTTCTATCTAGAGTAGCAATAGCCATAGTGGCGGGTAATATATCTAAGTTTTCAATACTAGATGGACATAATGCTTGGAGTATTTCTTCGCTTTGCATGCTAGTTCCGCGTACAAAAATATCGTATACGCTAACCTCTAAATCCTCGGAATCAATGCCAAAGTAATAGGTTAATGAGGCATGAGGATCGGTATCAATCAATAATACGCGCTTACCTTGAGATGCTAAAATACCTGCAAGGCTAACCGCGGTTGTGGTTTTCCCTACTCCACCTTTTTGATTTGCTACAGTCCAAATCTTCACATTGCATCCTAATTACAGTTCATTTCGAGTCGATATACGAATACCGCCATGGGGTAAACGAATTATTTTTATTGTATTATCGTCAGAGGGTAATTCTGCTTCAGGCTCAGGTTTAACGACTACTTGTTGCGGCTCAACGCTTACTACTTCTGCTGTTGGTGGCAACCCATATTTAGATAGGGCAATAACTACTTTGCGATTTTCAGCACGCCCTTGCTTAGTATCGTTAGTGGCAAAAGGAGAATATTGACCATATCCCTCAATCGCCATTCGCGCTGAATTTATACCTAGGCTTTCAAGCTCAACTAAAACGGCTGTTGCACGCGCCACCGACAACTCCCAATTCGAGCGGTACATTTCATTACCTATGCTTTGGTTGTCAGTATAGCCGCGTACTCTAATATAGTTATCTACCGGAGCAATAATATCTTTAATTATTTTAACAACTTGCTTAGCTCGAACTTGCGCTACACTACTACCACTTGAAAATAGCATGCCAGAACTAAGCTCAATGATCAGCCAATCTTGGCTGAGTTCTAAACTTGCTTCACCATCGCGTATTTCATCTATTAATGACGATTGCAGCTTAGCCAACAAACTATCGAGTGGTTTGCCAAGGTGTTTTTGCTCAATATTACTGGTATCGCTTTGTCCGTCCAGCAGCTTTGGCCCGTGTTCTTCTTTTAAAATACTTTCGCCGTAGAGCACCTCTTGCTCTGGGGTTACTCTGTCTGTCAATATTGCGTCGCCATTTACCCCAGTTCCTTGCTGCGAATGTTGACGGGCTGACTTATCAAATACATAACCAATCGAATCGGACAGCACTTGAAATTTCTCTTCTTTGTTAATTGCTATTGCGTACAAAACCACAAAAAAGGCAAACATAATCGTCATATAATCAGCATAAGACACCAGCCAACGTTCTGTGTGTTGACTTTTAGTAGTGGTGTTGCGCAAGCGACGACGTAACATAATAGCTGCTACTCAACCACGACATTTGGGCGGTCAACCCGATAGGCTTCAAGCTTTAATTCAATACTTACTGGGCTTTCGCCTTGGCTTATTGCAATTACGCCCTCGGCAAGCATTTCGTGATAAAGCATTTTTTGCTCAACCCGTTGCTTTAACTTATTAGCCATAGGTAAAAATAATAAATTAGCTAAACCCACGCCATAAATAGTTGCTATAAAGGCAGTGGCAACACCGGCTCCAAGCTTTTGCGGATCTGTAATAAACGACATTGCCTGAATAAGACCAAGCACGGCCCCTAAAATACCTATGGTCGGACTATAACCGCCCATAGCTTCATAAACACGACTTGCCTCTAGCAGACGTTCGCGCTCTAACAGTAAATCTATTTCTAACGTATCGCGCAGTTTTTGATCTGAGCAACCATCAACTAATAATCCAAGCCCTTTTGCAGCATAGGCATCTGGGTGGGTAAGCGCTTCGTTTTCAAGGGCTAAATAACCTTCTTGACGTGCTTTATGTGACCATCCTTTTACTTGCTCTATGGCATCTTCAATATTGTATTTAGGCGATACAAAAACCCAGTGCGTAATTTCTAGCATCTTTTTAAAAGTACTGGCTGATGTTTGTAACATTACAGCACCCAATGTGCCGCCCAGTACAATGATCAACGCAGGTCCGTTAAATAATGCCGATACCACACCGCCCTCTAACGAGTAACCTATTGCAATGGCGCCTAAGCCAATAAGTAAACCTAGTACGGAAAGCTTATCCACAGCCCACCTCTGTCTTTAAACGTATTGCTACTTCATCTAATGGCAAACTTTCGCTAGCTAAACCAGCATTAGCAATTGCTTGTGGCATACCATAAACAACACAACTTTTTTCATCTTGTGCCCAAATGGTTGCCCCTGATTGTTTAAGCATACGAGCGCCTTCACGCCCATCTGCGCCCATACCAGTTAACACTATAGCTAATACATTACCTTGATACGCTTTAGCGGCACTGGCGAAGGTTACATCAACGCTTGGTTTGTAACTAATGCGCTCGCTGTTATCTTCAAAAACTCGTAGTGTTCTACTTGCCCCACGACCATCAATCATCATTTGCTGGCCACCCGGTGCTAAGTAAGCCACACCTGCTTGCAGTCGATCTCCTTGCTGCGCTTCTTTTACCTGAATTTTACACAAACTATTTAAGCGTGCCGCAAAAGCCGGAGTAAACGCAGCGGGCATATGCTGAATTAACAATATAGGGTGCGGAAAGTTAGCAGGAAGCTGAGTTAATATAGTTTGCAACGCAACAGGTCCACCGGTTGATGTACCAATTGCAACTAGTTGATAGTGCTTGCCACTCGCGCGCTTTGTTACTATTGCACTGCGACTAGTTACTGGCGAATTATTAAAGCTTCGCTCTGGTTGTACTACTGTTGTTGCTGTTTTATTTGTTTGTGCAAACCTTGCTGCTAATGCGCTTGGCGCTGAAGTAGGTGTAAATAAAGGTTTGTTTATACTGGAGGGTCTAGGGCTAGCAACACGTCTAATACGTTGGCGGCCAATTTCTTTTACTTTGCTTTGCAGCAGCTTAATGGCATCTTCGTTATTGCGAGCAATGTCTTCAAATTTTTTCGGTAAAAAATCCATAGCACCAGCATCAAGTGCATCTAAAGTTGCAGTTGCACCGGAGCGAGTTAACGAAGAAAACATTAAAATTGGCGTCGGGTTACTGGCCATAATTTCTTTTACAGCACTTATACCATCCAACACCGGCATTTCTACATCCATAGTGATCATATCAGGACGTAAACTAGCTGCTTTTTCTACAGCATCTCGGCCATTTACGGCAAAGCCAATTACTTCAATCTCGCTATCTAATTCAAGAATCTCACTCACTCGACGGCGAAAAAAGCTCGAATCATCAACAACTAAAACTTTAACGGCCATTTTGCTCTCTTATTTTTATTGTGTAGACGTATAAAGTATACGTCTACTTTATTATTTACCTGCGTAGTGTTTTAACATACTCGGTACATCTAATATAAGTGCAATACCACCATCCGAAGTAATAGTGGCACCTGCCATTCCAGGCGTACCTTGTAATAAAGCGTCTAACGGCTTAATAACCACTTCTTCTTGACCAATTAACGAATCAACCACAAAGCCAACTTGTTGTGTACCTATTTGCACAATAACCACATGCCCTTGCGCTTTACGGCTTGTACGATCGGCACCTTTCACTAGCCAATGCTCTAAATAAAATAAAGGCACTGCTTTTTTACGAACAATAATAGTTAACTGACCATCAACCACATTCGTTTTAGTAAGGTCTAAGTTAAATATTTCACTTACCCCTGCTAATGGTAGTGCAAATGTTTGCTCACTCACTACCACCATTAAGGTAGGTAAAATAGCCAAAGTTAGCGGTACTTTAATTTCAAGTATAGTGCCCACACCTAGTTCTGACTCTATGCTAACCGAGCCATTCAACTGGGTGATTTTAGTTTTAACCACATCCATGCCAACACCACGACCAGAAATATCAGATATTGCTTCTTTGGTAGAAAACCCTGGCGCAAATATCAGGTTGTAAGCTTCGGTGTTAGACAAACGGCTTGCTTGCTCTTGATCAAGCACACCTTTTTTAATTGCTATTTGTTTTAGTTTTTCAGCATCCATACCTGCGCCATCATCTTTAATGGTAAGCAAAATATGATCCCCCTGCTGCGAAGCAGAAAGCGTAACGGTACCTGTTCTCGGTTTACCCGCAGCTTCACGATCATCTGGCATTTCTATACCATGATCAACCGAGTTACGTACTAAATGCACTAATGGATCGGCCAGTGCCTCAACTAGGTTTTTATCTAAATCGGTTTCTTCGCCAACCAGCAATAAATTAATATCTTTATTTAAGGTACGTGCTAAGTCGCGAACAACACGCGGAAAACGGCCAAATACTTTTTTGATTGGCTGCATTCGCGTTTTCATTACCGCGCCTTGCAAATCAGCTGTAACAACATCTAAGTTAGATATTGCTTTACTCATAGATTCACTTTCTGAACTGGTGGCTAAACTCACTAAACGATTACGTACTAATACAAGCTCGCCCACCATATTCATAATTTGATCAAGGCGTTTAGTATCAACCCTTACTGTCGTTTCAGCTTGTGCAGGCGGCGCTTTTTTAGCAACTGGCGCAGCGGTATTGGTATTAGCACTTGCTGCTACAACAGCCGCTTGTGGCTGCTTAACTTTATCAACTGCTACTGGTGAGGCTTTAACTACAGCTGCTTTAGGAGCCGTAACTTTATTTACAGGTGCAGGTGTTGCCGCGCTTTCTTTAGATTTTGGCGCCGCTCCCTTGCCATGCAGCTCATCTAGTAAAGCTTCAAACTCATCGTCACTTATTTCATCATCGTTAGTGCTAGCAGCCGGACTTTGAGCTGCTTGAGGTTTTGGGGTTTTATTTACCGCACCAAAACTTCCTACTCCATGAAGCTCATCTAATAAGCTATCAAATTCATCGTCGGTAATATCGCCACTTAAGTCGCTGCTATTACTTAATGACTCTTTTATTGCAGGGCCTTTACCTTTGCCATGAAGTTCATCAAGTAAGTTTTCGAATTCATCTTCGCTAATTTCATCAATATGCGCATCGTTTGCTGTAGCGTTTGTTGCTGCACTGGGTGCATCAAACAACTCATCAAATGCAAAAGGGTCATCATCTAAATTAGCATCTTGCGTTATTACTGGCGCAATAGTGTCACCACCAAGCTCTTCTTCTGTGGGCGGTAAACCTAATTTATGTAATATTTCGAGTAACTGAGGATCGGCAGGCTCTGGTTGCTCACGATTTTTAATCGTAGCAAACATTTCGTTAATAGTATCAAGTGCTTGAAGTATAACATCCATTAACTCAGAGTTAACTGTTCGCACTTTTTGACGCAGTAAGTCAAACACGTTTTCTGCGCCATGACAGGCATCTACCAGCTCTGACATCGCTAAAAAGCCCGCGCCACCTTTAACAGTGTGAAAGCCTCTAAAAATAGCGTTCAATAATTCAGTATCTTCTGGGTTATTTTCCAGTTCAACTAATTGTTCAGATAAAAGCTCAAGGATTTCTCCAGCTTCAACTAAAAAATCTTGTAATATATCTTCATCGACTTCAAAGCTCATGCAGTTACTCTCCTATTAGAAGCCCAAACTTGATAAAAGATCATCAACTTCGTCTTGATCAGATACAACATCATCACGCGATTCTTTATCAATAATAGGGCCTTCTGGGCCTGCTAATGCTTGTGCGGCAATCGAGTTTTCTGTTTTTTGTTGCTCTTGGTTATCGTTTTCATCTTGTGCTGCAAACGCAGTTAACAGATGAATTAAACTTTCTTCAACTTCGCGTACCAGCTCAATAACACGGCGAATTACTTGTCCGGTTAAATCCTGATAATCTTGAGCCATTAACACATTAGTCATTAATACTTGCAACTCATCGGTTTTAAGATGCGAGCTGTTCATAAATTTATCAATGCTATGACACAATGTTTTAAATTCACCAAGTTCAAGATCGCGGCTCATTAACCGATCCCAGGTTGGCTTGATATGCGAAATATCATCAGCTAATTGCTGGGCTAAAGGCAGGCTCGCTTCAACCGCATCCATGGTTTTGTTGGCGGCATTTTCTGTCATTTCTATGACATAGTTAAGTCGCTTTTTAGCATCCGGAATGGCATCAGTGGTTAAATCTGTTATGCGGGTGTCAAGCTCAAAACCCTTTAAAGACTCGTGCAACTGGCGCGTTAATTTACCTACTTCTGCAAACAAATATGATTGTTCTTGAGAAGCAGTTTCTAAAATTAACTGATCAGCTTTATGTTGCTCACCGTTTTCTAAAAAAGTGACCAGCTGACGTGCTTGCTCTAAAGTAATCTGAGGCGCAGCAGGTGCTGACATAAGCCTCTCCCCTTATTAACCTAAGCGTTCGAACACTTTTTCTAATTTAGTTTTTAATGTACCCGCAGTAAATGGCTTAACAATATAACCATTAACACCTGCTTGGGCTGCTGCAATAATTTGCTCTTTTTTAGCTTCTGCAGTAACCATTAAAACCGGAAGATGCTTTAATTTGTCATCTGCGCGTATTGCTCTTAACAAGTCAATACCTTGCATGCCCGGCATATTCCAATCTGTTACTACAAAGTCAAATGATTGATTTTGCAACATAGGTAAAGCAGTTGAGCCATCATCTGCTTCTAAAACATTGGTAAACCCTAAATCACGCAATAGGTTTTTAATAATACGTCTCATCGTTGAAAAGTCATCAACAACAAGAATTTTTATGTTTTTATCCAAAACATCCTCCAGTGAGGCCTAAACCTGTATTTACTTACTTCTAATTTATCCAGTCATTGATTTTTGCTTTTAGCTTAATCATCGCCTGACCATGTATCTGACTTACACGCGACTCACTTACATCGAGTATCTGTCCAATTTCTTTTAAATTCATTTCATCGTTATAGTACAACGAAAGCACCATTGCATCTCGCTCTGGTAGGGATTTAATTGCACTTAATAAAGATTCATTAAACCTTTCATTTTTAACATTATGAAAGGGTTTGTCTAGTGCTAAATCGTGCCCAACAGGTGTTATAACATCCTCATCAATACCTAAATCTTCTATTCCTAAGATTTTACTGGAATTAACATCGGTTAAAATATGATGATATTGCTCTAGTGTAATTTCAAGCTTTTGGGCAACTTCACTGTCTGTAGGTTCACGATTCAGGCTGCTTTCTAATGCTGAAATAGCTTCTATAACCTGGCGGCTTTTACGATGTACTGAGCGAGGAGCCCAGTCTCCACGGCGCATTTCATCAAGCATAGCGCCCCGAATACGAATACCCGCAAAGGTTTCAAAACTAGCGCCTTTAGTGGCATCAAAGTTTTTTGACGCCTCTATTAATCCTATCATTCCTGATTGAATTAAATCATCGAGTTGTACACTAGGGGGTAAACGAGCAATTAAATGACATGCTACTTTTTTTACTAATGAAGCATGCTTTTCAACAATCATATTTAAATTTTGTGTTGATTCATATCCCATAGCTCTATTCACCAATGTAGTCATAGTTAGCCGTTAACGAGTTTCTCAATGAAAAATTCTAAATGACCCGAAGGCTGGTTCGGTATTGGCCACTTTGTTATTCTTGTTGCTAATGTTTTAAAGGCAAGTGCAGCTGGAGAACTAGGAAACAGTTCAACAATTACTTTTTGACGACGTGTTGCTTTGCGCATATTTTCATCATAAGGAACGGTTGCAACCAGCTCCATTGATATATCTAAAAATCGGTCTGTAACCTTTGATAGCTTTGCAAATAACTCTTGCCCTTCGCGTAATGAACGCACCATATTGGCAACAATTTTAAATTTATACACGCCATGTTCGCGGCTTAATACTTTGATCAGTGCATAGGCATCGGTTATTGAAGTAGGCTCGTCACATACCACAACCAAAACATCTTGTGCAGCGCGAGAAAAACTCAGCACCATATCCGATATACCGGCAGCGGTATCAACAACTAATATATCAAAATCAGTATTGAGTTCGCTAAAAGCACGAATAAGCCCAGCATGTTCTGCAGGCGACAACTCAACCATACTTTGTGAACCCGAAGTCGCTGGTACTATTTTTATCCCAGCGGGGCCTTCTACTAGTATTTCATCAAGCTCACATTCGCCAGATAACACATGCGATAAATTACGCTCAACACGTAGTCCAAGCATTACATCACAATTGGCTAAACCCAAATCGGCATCAAGCACTAACACTCTATTGCCTTGCTGACCTAAAGCGATCGCAGTATTTAACGATACATTTGTTTTTCCAACGCCACCTTTACCGCCAGTGACGGCGATAACCTTAACGCCGTTATTATTATTTTTGCTCATTTTACGCAGGCCGCTTGCTTGATCTAATACTGTGTTAATCATACATCTCTACTGTGCTCGACGCCACTGATTGGTGTCGTGAATGTTGTACTTTTGTTCTCTTTAAATATAATTGCTCAGCTTTTTTCACTAGTTTTTCTGCATTTGCAACTCGAATATCTTCAGGTACTCGTTGACCATTAGTAAGATACCCTATTGGCAGGCGATTTTGAATCGCAATACTAATTATCTCGCCTAAACTTAATGATTCGTCGAGTTTAGTGAAAATACAACCGCTTAACTGTACTTTTTTAAAGTGTCTTACGGTTTCTTGTAACACATTTATTTGCGCAGTGGCACTTAATACTAAGTAATTACGAATATCCACACGCTGATTACGCATTAAGGTATTTAACTGCTCAGTTAAACGTAAATCACGTTGGCTCATACCTGCGGTATCTATAAGTACTAAGCGCTTGTTACGTAAATGATATAACACTTCAGCCAGTTCGTTCGCATCTTTAACTTGTTTAACCCCACAGCCAATAATACGGCCATATGTTGCAAGCTGCTCGTAAGCACCAATTCTGTAAGTATCGGTAGTAATTAGCGCTACTTTATCAGCACCATATTTTTGTGCACCTAATGCCGCGAGCTTAGCCACTGTCGTAGTTTTACCCACACCGGTTGGGCCAACTAATGCGTAAACACCACCTTGGCGCAAAATTTCGTTATTCGTGGTTTGCATCTGATCTTCAACCATAGTTAACAGCGCTTTCCAGCCCTGCTGACGCGGAACATCTTCAGGTACAAAACAAGCCATTTGCTCAGCAACTTCTTTATCGATTCCCATGCCTACTAAGCGGTCAATCATGCATGCGCGCGTTGGGTCACGGCGCGCCATATCTTGCTGCATTAAACCCGACACTTGGTGCTCTAATAACTGGCGAATTGCGTTCATTTCTTCACGCATTGTGCTCATTGCTTCACTTTCGGTATTTTTAGTCGTGTGTTTTTGCGCAACTGGCGTGTCTAACTCATCAAAATCACGGTCTAGGTCATCAAAACCTAAGCTGTCAGCTTGCGTTTGTGGGCGTGCTTGCGCAGCTTCTTCACGCGCAAACATATTTGTAGGGCGTTGTTTAGCGACCGGCTCTTGATAATGCTCTGAGGTGTCTATACCTGATTGCGAAAACATTGAAGCCAATTCTGCTGAACGTGGACGCGGCGACTGGCGCTCTAATAATGCTTGTAAGCTGTCGGCTACCTTTGCTTGTGGCTCAGGTCTAGCACGCTGTGGCTCTGGTTTTACAAAGTTATGCATGCTTTGCGAGTGGGCAGAATGTGCCGTACGCTGCTGCAGCGGCGCACTTTGTTGTGGCGCGGCGGCTTTAGGGGCTGCTTTGTCATAATCAACCGCTGCGACAATTTCTACGCCGTTTGCGAGTTTTTTATTAGACATAATAACCGCATCAACACCTAGCTCATCTTTAACTTCTTTAAGTGCTGTGCGCATATCTTTAGCAAAAAAACGTTTAATCTTCATGGTTTAACCCCTTTAAAATCTTATTGTTGGCCTACTGAGCTAACAATCTTGATCTGCCTTTCGTCTGGTATCTCTTGATAAGACATCACTCGCAATCCTGGAATGGTGTACTTAACAAAACGAGATAACACAGTGCGTAACATTCCTGACGTTAACAGTATTGAAGGTTCACCGGCCATTTCTTGATTTTGATGCGCTTCGTTTAATGACACTTGAAGTCGCTCTGCAAGTCCTGGCTCTATTCCGGCACCTTCGTCGCCTGCATTTTGTAATGACTGATGCAACATCTGTTCCAACTCAGGCGCCAAGGTTATGACAGGGATTTCTGAAGACATGCCCACTGCATCTTGAACTATTAATCGACGCAGTGAAATACGTACCGCAGCGGTTAAAACATCTGGGTCTTGGCTACGTGGGCCATACTCTACAAGGGTTTGTACTATTGAGCGCATATCACGAATAGCTACACCTTCGTTTAATAAATTTTGTAAAACTTTAACTATGGTAGTTAATGGCAATACATCAGGCACCAAGCCTTCTACTAACCTTGGGTGACTTTTTGCTAGCATATCTAATAGGTTTTGTACTTCTTCGTGGCCTAATAATAACGCCGCATTATTGGTGAGTAATTGGCTAATATGAGTGGCAACCACAGTCGCCGAATCAACCACGGTATAACCAAGCGATTGCGCTTCATCTTTTTGATCAGGCTTGATCCACACCGCATCTAAACCAAAAGCCGGATCTTTAGTTGCAATCCCTTTTATAGGACCAAATACTTGCCCCGGATTAATTGCCAATTCATCGCCGTGTTTTAGTTCGCCTTCGCCACTTGATACGCCCATTAAGGTAATTCGGTATGCATTTGGGTCTAGTTCTAAGTTATCGCGTATATGTACCGGCGGCACTAAAAAGCCTAATTCTTGAGAGAGCTTTTTACGCACGCCTTTAATACGGTTTAGCAATTCACCACCTTGGGATTGATCAACCAATGGAATAAGTCGGTAACCTACCTCTAAACCAATTACATCAACCTGCTGCACATCGTCCCAGCCTAACTCTTTTTGCTCTTGCTTATTGGCAATGCCTGTACCTACTGCGCTGCCATTAGCGGTTTCCTCAGCAAGTGCTGCTGCCGCTTTTAATTTGTTTTGTTGGGTGTAGTAAGCTAAATAACCTAATAATGCGCCCAAGCTTAAAAACGCTACGTGTGGCATACCAGGTACTAAACCCATAATAATTAAAATGCCTGAAGCAATAAATAACGACTTTTCGTTACCGAGTTGTTTCTTAAATTGATCGCCCATGTTGTGCGACTCATTTTGACGCGTTACAACAATAGCAGTACCAATAGAGAGTAATAATGAGGGAAGTTGTGCAACTAAGCCATCACCTATAGTGAGCAAGGTATAAATTTCCATGGCATTGCCAAAGCTTAAATCGTGTTGGATCATGCCAACAAATAAGCCACCAACAATATTAATAATTAATATAACAATACCGGCAATAGCATCGCCTTTAACAAATTTACTGGCACCATCCATAGAACCATAAAAGTCGGCTTCGCGGGTAACTTCTTCGCGGCGCTCTCGGGCTTGCTCGGCGCTAATAAAGCCCGCATTCATGTCGGCATCAATTGCCATTTGTTTACCCGGCATAGCGTCAAGGGTAAAGCGCGCCGACACTTCAGAAATTCGCCCAGCACCTTTAGTAATTACCACAAAGTTTATGATAATCAAGATTAAAAACACCACTAAACCTACCGCATAGTTACCACCAATAACTACAGAGCCAAAGGCTTCAATTACTTTACCGGCAGAGTCACCACCATTGTGGCCCTCAAGTAATACTACTCGGGTGCTGGCAACGTTAAGTGCCAAACGCATAATAGTGGCGATTAGTAACACAGCCGGAAACATACCAAATTCAAGTGGTTTCATGGTGTATACAGTTACCAGTAACACCACCAAAGCAAGGGCAATATTAAAAGAAAATAATATATCAAGCAGGAACGGAGGAAGAGGTAAAATGACCATACCCAGCGCAGCAAGTACCATTAATGGTGTACCTACGCCTTTGGCATACTCTTTTTTATCTTTGTTAAGTTGTTGTAATACCGCTTTAAATCCCATAACCCTACAATTTCAAAAAATTGACACTACTGTGAAATTGCAATAACTATTCCAAGTTATAGGTTATTTAAATTAATACTGATAATCGTCAGGAATAGGCAGTTTTTTATTAAGTTTGGTGGGGCGTTTTCCGCGCCCTTTATTAAAGCGCTTAAGCTGAAACACATAAGCTAATACTTGCGCAACTGCGGTAAATAATTGATCCGGGATTTGCTCCCCCACTTCTGCAGTATGATAAAGTGCTCGAGTAAGCGACGGCGACTCTAAAATAGGCACTTCATTACCAATCGCTATTTTACGAATTTGCATTGCCATTTCATCAATTCCTTTGGCAACTACTATAGGTGCTCCGGCGCGTTCGGTGTCGTACTTTAAAGCCACTGAGTAATGGGTAGGGTTAGTTACAATAACATCGGCATCGGGCACATCTTGCATCATACGTTTTTGCGACATTTGCCGCTGGGTTTGCCTTATGCGCGCTTTTATTTGTGGGTCACCCTCTGAGTTTTTATACTCGTCTTTTACTTCTTGAAGGGTCATTTTAAGTTGTTTATTGTGGTTATAGCTTTGAAACGGCGCATCAATCGCAGCAATAATAATTAAGGTACAAGACAAGCCTAAAAACATCCAAGCCAATATTTCTAAGGCATGAATAATATTACCTGGGGCGCTTTCTACACTTAAGTGCAGTATCTCATCAAAAAAGGTATTAATTAAAAACACTGCAAAACTGGCAACTAAACCAAACTTTAACAGCGATTTTAACAGCTCCACCCCAGCTTGCGGGCCAAACATACGTTTAAAGCCTTTAGCAGGTGACATTTTACTGGCTTTAGGTGCAGCAGCTTGCCAACTAAAATTAAAGCCACCTAGCATGGTGTTACCAATAAAAGCAGCTAATACAATAATTAATACAAACATTGCCATAGGAAACATCAGCGCATCGGCCACTTCGCCCCATACAGCAAACATTTTGGTGGTGTCGTAGGTTTCGTTACGGTTTAGGCTAAGCATTCTACCCATTACGTTATACAAACCTTTACCAATTTCGGGGCCGTACATGAGCAACGAAATAGCCGAAAAAATAAGCACAAACATAGTACCCAACTCTTTGGATCGCGCTATTTGACCTTTCTTTTTGGCATCCTCTACTTTTTTGGATGTGGGTTCTTCGGTTTTTTCTTGTCCAGAATCTTCAGACACAATAACCTCCTAAGGCGAGCAGCCCACTAATGAGCACATTAACTCGACCATTTTTAGCCACTGAAACTCAAACTGCGATACAAAGTTACCTAAGGTCGCCCAAATAATGATAAGCCCTGCAACTAAAGTAAACGGAAAACCAATAGAAAAAATATTTAGCTGTGGCGCGGCGCGGGTCATAATGCCAAACGACATATTAATTACCAGCATAGCGGTAAGCGGTGCCAGTGATAGTACCAGCGCTGTAGTAAACATCCAGCCGCCCCAAGTTACTATGTCCCAGTAATGATCCACCGACCACCAATTACCATCAATTGGCAGCACTTCAAAGCTGTGTACCACCATTTGAATCATCATTAAGTGACCATTAAATACAAAAAATAATAAGGTCGCTAAAATAAGGTAAAACTGCCCTACTGCAGGCACACTTAAACCATTGGAGGGGTCAACCACAGAGGCAAAACCAAGACCCGTTTGCATAGCCAGTATTTGCCCAGCTAACACAAAGGTATTTAACAATAAGGTAGATGCAAAGCCAATCGCAATGCCTATTAGCATTTGCTGAATAACCACTAAAATCATTTCAAACGAAAACAAATTAGTAAAGGTAGCAGGCGGCAGCATAGGCACAGCAACAAAAGTAACAACAATTGCTAAGCCCATTTTTATACGTGTGGGTACGTTTTTAGCGCCAAGGCCAGCCATTACCATAATCATTGAGCTAATACGCACTAATGGCAGTAAAAAGTCACTCAACCATTGAATAACGACAGCAAACGGTAATTCCATACTTAGCCTGCAATTTCAGGAATAAGTAATACTAGGCGGGTAAAAAAGTCCATTAACTCTTGGGTAAACCAGTGGCCGCCAACAATAAGCGCACTTATAGTAATTAGTAAGCGTGGTAAAAAACTCAAAGTTTGCTCGTTAATTGAAGTTGCAGCCTGAAACACGGCAACCACTAAACCCACAATTAAGCCCGGCACTACAATAGCAGAAACCAATTTAATTACTAAAAACAGCGCGCTACTTAAAATATCAACAAATACTTCTGGTTCCACGGCGTACTCCTAGTGCGTAATTAGCTTAGTGTTAAGTAAGGTCATGTGCCTAAACCAAAGCTTTTTGCCAAGGTTCCCATCACTAAACTCCAGCCATCAACCAACACAAACAGCATTATTTTAAACGGTAAAGACACTATCATTGGCGATAGCATCATCATACCCATGGCCATTAATACCGACGCCACCACTAAATCCACGATTAAAAAAGGAATAAAAAACATAAAACCAATAATAAAAGCAGTTTGCAGCTCACTGGTTACAAACGCCGGAATAAGTACAATTAAAGGAGTGGCTTCTGGCGAGTCTAACTGATCGTATCCCGCTATTTTGGCAAAGGTTTCTAAATCTTTAATACGCACTTGCGACAGCATAAAGGCTTTCATTGGCTCTTTTGCCAGCTCCAATGCTTCCATTGAAGTGACTTGCTCGCTTAGATAGGGCTCTATAGCGCGTTCGTTCACTTGCTGATAAATAGGCGCCATAATAAAAATACTTAAAAATAACGACATGCCTAGCAATACTTGATTTGAGGGGGTTTGTTGTAAACCTATGGCTTGGCGCAAAATAGCCAGCACTACAATTATACGGGTAAACGAGGTCATCATGATTATAGCCGCTGGAATAAAGCTCAGCGCGGTCATAATCGCCAATACTTGCAGCGTTACCGAGTAGTCTTGGGTGCCATCTGCATTTGTGGTAATGGTTAGTGCGTCTATTCCTTCTGCACTTACATTTGGTACAAACAGCATGACAAAAATAAGAAGCAGCCATTTAGTCATAATTTTAATTCTTTTTATTTTGATTTGCTTGTGGGTTTAAAAGCTTACTAAAGCGTTTTGCTAATTCTGGTAGCTCTTTTTCACTCAAAGGTGTATCTAATTTATGTAAATAGTTAATGCTGTGCGGGGTAACCCCTAATAAATGTTGTGCGTTATCTATTTCTACCACCATTAAACGCTCACGCGAGCCCAGTGGTAAACTACGCACTACTTTAAACTCATCACTATTTGCTAAATTTGGATTAAACTTTTTCACAAAAAATGCCAGTACTATAATTAGCACCAGCACCATAACAAGCGATAACACCATAGAGAGAATATCGCCTGTGGGTGTTACCTGCTCTGCTTTTGTAAATACCGAGCTGGTTAAAGCAACAACCATACTCATCGTAATTTTTTGATCCGTTCTACTTGGCTAATTACGTCGGTTAAACGAATACCAAACTTATCGTTTACTACCACCACTTCGCCATGGGCAATTAAAGTACCATTAACCAGTACATCTAACGGCTCACCTGCAACACGGTCAAGCTCTACCACCGAGCCTTGGTTTAATTGTAATAAGTTACGAATATTAATTTTAGAGCGTCCTACTTCCATAGAAATAGTCACAGGTATATCTAAAATTGTATCGAGCTTGCGCTTTTCATCGCCACTGATCTCGTGTTTTGCATCGCTTAATTCATCGAGTTCAGTTACTTTTGCTTGGCCACTGTCATCAGTGCCCTCAGCTTCGGCTAAAGCTGCTGCCCATTCATCCATAGTGTCTTGATCATCGCTCATACGTTTAACCTTTTAATCAATTACCAGTCTAAGTCTACACCGTCAGAGAGGTGTAAATCATCTTCTAGTTCTGCTAATTCTGCATCTGAATCAATTTTCTTGCCGCCTTTGGTAAATACATGCAGCTCAGATTTAACTGAATCAGGTCGTTTAATTTTTTCACTAATTTGCAGCGCAACACTATCGCGTGAGCGGCCCATTTTAGCTCTAAATGTCGGTAATTCTTCAACAAATACAGTTATATGCTCAGGCATTTCTACCGGAATAATATCACCTGCTTTGAGTTCCATTATTTGTTTTAGCGTTAAATCCACTTCCAATAACTGAGTAGATAGCTCAACCTCTACGTCCATTATTTCATCGCGTAGTGCCTTACTCCAACGTAAATCGGTGTCTTCGGTATCCGATTGCACACCCGCGTCAAGCAGCTCTCTAATTGGCTCCAGCATAGAATAAGGCAGAGCAATATGAAAGTCTCCTCCACCGCCATCCAATTCAATATGAAAAGAGCTAATAACCACCACTTCGGTTGGGCTTACAATGTTAGCCATAGCAGGGTTTACTTCAGAATCTAAGTATTCAAACGATACATCCATTACCGGTGCCCATGCTTCTTTATAATCTTCAAAGATTATTTTTAGTAACATTTGCACAATGCGTCGCTCTGTAGGGGTAAATTCACGCCCTTCAATTTTTGCATGGTAGCGGCCATCACCACCAAAAAAGTTATCAACCAAAATAAACACTAAACGTGCTTCCATGGTTATAAGGCCGGTGCCTTTTAAAGGTCTAAAACGCACCATATTTAAACTAGTTGGCACAAACAAAGTATGCACATACTCGCCAAACTTAATCATTTGTACGCCATTTATAGACACCTCAGCGGTGCGGCGCATCATGTTAAATAGGCTAATTCGCATATGACGAGCAAAGCGTTCATTAACAATTTCCAGTGTCGGCATTCGCCCACGTACGATCCGATCTTGCGAAGAAAAGTCATACTGAAGCGTATTGCCTTCACCGTCTTCACCTTCGGGTATATCTTCCTCGTCAACGTCATCAACACCATGCAATAACGCATCAATTTCGTCTTGGGATAATAAATCGCTCACGCTAGCCCCTTATTGCATCACAAAGCCGGTAAATAATACCCGCTCAATTACTTTACTGCCTTCAACGTCCATTAAGCTAGCTTGTACTTTTTCTAGTGCTGCAAAGCGTAAGTTTTCTTTACCTACACTGGTGCTTAGTTCGTCAGCCGTGGTCATAGAAAATATACTTAATAATGTACTTTCTATTAGTGGAATATGCTTTTTAGCGGTTTCTTCGTTTGATTCGCCGCGCACTAATAATTCCACTTTAATTTGCACAATTCTATCGCGACTAGAGCCCGGTATGTTAAATACAAAAGGTCTTGGCATTGCAACATAAAGTGCGCTGCCTATTTTGGCCGATGAACCTGTAGAAGAGCTAGCTTGCTGTGCTGTAGCGGCTTCATCATTTAACGTTTCCGCTGGCGTGTCTGAGCCCGAAAGCAAAAAATAACCAACAACAGCTGCAACAATAACAAGCAATACAGCTGCAATAATTACTATGATTTTCTTTTTGCTGTTACCTGTTTCTTCTATTTCTAAATTAGTCTCTTCAGCCATGATATTTCCTTTATTAGCAAAGGTACTTGCTTGTTTTAGCTATTATAATAGCAGTACTTAGGCATAGTAATCTATTGATGATGACGTTTGTTGTCGAGAACTTGGCATTTGTGTATTAATTTGCTCATCGTTTTCATCAGTAGTCAATTCATTATTAGCTAAACGACGACTATCGTTGTCATCATTTTGCTCTGCTCCTTGCCCTCCAGGCTCACCATAAGAAATAGTACTTTCGCCTAAATCTATGCCTTGTTGGGCAAGCATTTCGCGTAAGCGCGGAAGCGATTGTTCAAGCGCTTCTTTAGCTTGCTGGTTTTGTACTACAAAGTTTATTTGTGCTTGCTCTGCATCGCTTCTGATGCGAATTTGCATACTGCCCATTTCTGGTGGGTCGAGACGAATTTCTGCTACTTTATTATTTATGCTAAGCATAGAGCTCACTCGCTCTTGCAACATTTTTGCCGCGTCACTTTTTATAATATTAAGCGCTTGCATAACACCTGGGTCCAAGCTTGCTTGTTTAACTTGCGCTGTGCTTTGTAATTGCCCAGCCTGCAACGCTTGCATATCAATTATAGTTTGCTCATACCCTACACTATCGTATAGGCCTAAACCATTTACCGTACTGGTAATTTGCGTCAATAATTGTGCTGCTCGGGGTGATAACTGTTCAGTGTTATTTTTTTGCAATGACTCTAACGATTTAGTGAGTTCTTTATCGCTAAGCGCATTTAATGCTGTTTTATCATCTGCAGATATTAATACTTTTTTATCAATCGATGCGCTTAGCTCTGCAATTGTTTGCTTAATACTTGCTAGCTGCTCACCTTGTGGCTGCTCATTTTTAATATAGCTATTTAACTGGCTCAGTAGCGCTTGTTTTTCTGGGGTGGTTAATGCATTTATTTGAGAATTTAAAGCCTGTTTAGCCGTGTCTGCTGCGCTTGCTTTATCACTTTCAACAACATATTGAGTAAGCATTTGCTTTAACGTTGCGAGGTTGTCGTTGCTATTGGGTTTGCTACTTGCCTGCAGCTGAGTAGTTAATTGCTCATGCTGCTCGGGTGTAAGTTTAGCAAGTAACGGATCTGATTTAATTGCTTCGCTATCTTTGCTTAGCAAGTTCATTACTGCGGCATCTACCGATTGTTTTTGCGCTGTTGCATCGCCTTTATTATTTGCCGTAGCCATACTTTGAGATAAGGGCATTAACTTTTCATTTGCCGCTTCAGCGCTTGCTGCAACATCGCTAAACACACCTTTTTGCGGTGCAATTACAATAGGGGCAAGCTGATCATCAGGCTTCCCTTTTAATTGCTTAGCGTCTTCATCTAAAGCCTCGGCTTTAGCATCAGCGTTCTTTTTAACTGAGGTGTCTATAGTGTGCGCAGCGTTTATTTGCGCCAACATACTATCGCCCGAAACAGCATCGTCTTGTGTTTCAGGCTGCTCAGCCTTAGCATTGCTAGCGCCTGCTTTAGCTTTGCTGTTATTATTGTAAGCCGCTTTATTGGCATCTTCTAACTGATAAAAAAAACCAGTATCAGAGTCATCATTACGTCTTGAGTTACTCGTTTGTTTATTAGAGTAAGCGTCTTGCTCAGATACCGCTAACATTGAAATATCATTAATCGTCATAAATCACCTAATATAAAGCGGCAACAAACCACCCAATAATACCTAAAATTATAGTTCACTTAACAACAAAGCAATTAACGTGCCTTTGTTTATAAGGTACAAGCTTTTGTTAAAGCGGTTAAAGTACTCGCTACTTACTAAAGTCGATTGTTGTGTCGTTGAAAAAACTGATTAGCCGAAAATTCATCCAACATTTTTTGCTCATTTTTAGCCACTAGCACATCGGCCTTTAACTGTTGCTTTTCAATTAGTTTAGCGACTGCTTTAGCCTTAATTTGCTGCTTTAACCACAGGGTTTTACGCTGGCTAACCACTTGTTTTGCAGTGTTTACTGTATTGGCTTGCTGGCGAATTGCTTCTTCTATTTTAGCAATAAATGCATGAAACTGACTAAACCCAGCACTTGATAAGCCCGACTGCCCTTTAATGTGTAATTGCTGGGTGTATTCCAATCTAAAGTTATTTAAACCTTGGAGTTTTTGCTGGTTTGCCTGCAAATTTTGATTCGCCTGCAAATAGCTCATCCGCAGCGTTTCTTCTTTATCGTTTTCAATCTTTAGTAATAAATGCAGTTTGTTTTTAGCCATTATGCTTGCCCTAATAACTGCGCTAGCCCTTGCAGGCCGTCGTCGTAACTAATTACATCACGCATGCCTTGCTGTAAAAAGGCATTTACTCTTGGCATCATATTTATGGCTTGATCAAGCATTTGATCTGTCCCTTTTTGATACGCACCTAAGGTGATCATGTCTTTATTTTGCTGGTACATAGAATATACCTGCTTAAGCACTCGCGCTTGTTGCATATGCGTCTCAGATACCACTTGCGGCATTACTCGTGAAATAGATTTTTCTATATCAATTGCCGGATAATGACCGCTGTCGGCCAGTTCCCGCGAAAGTACAATATGGCCGTCGAGTATAGCGCGCGCCGCATCGGCAATGGGGTCTTGCATATCATCGCCTTCACTTAGTACGGTAAAAAAGGCAGTAATAGAGCCTTGCCCTTCTCCGCCGTTACCGGCACGTTCCACCAGCGCTGGCAGTTTTGCAAACACCGAAGGCGGGTAGCCTTTAGTCGCCGGTGGCTCGCCTACTGCAAGTGCTATTTCACGCTGCGCCATGGCATAACGCGTTACCGAATCGAGCAATAACAAAACGTTTAATCCCTGATCGCGAAAGTACTCTGCAATTGTTACCGCACTTTCGCAGCCTTTTAAACGCATTAATGGTGAAGAATCTGCCGGTGCTGCTACAACCACCGAGCGTTTACGCCCCTCAACACCAAGTATTTCTTCAATAAATTCTTTTACTTCGCGGCCACGCTCGCCCACCAGTCCCACCACAATAACATCGGCTTCACTACCACGAGTCATCATACCAAGCAGTACCGACTTACCTACACCCGAGCCTGCAAACAAGCCCATTCGCTGGCCTTGTCCTACTGTTATTACTGAATTTATAGCACGCACGCCTACATCCATAGGCTGGCTTATAGGTCGTCTTGAAAGAGGGTTTATCGGTTTTTGGGCAAACTTAAGATAGTGCTCGGCATTAATTTTACCTAAACCATCAAGAGGACGACCTAAGCCATCAACTACGCGGCCCAGCAAACTCATGCCTACAGGTAAACCTGTGTCGTTAAGTTGGGGGATCACCCGAGCACCAGGGAGCACCCCCGATATATGATCGTTTGGCATTAAATATAAAGTTTGGTCGTTAAAACCAACTATTTCGGCATCAACAAAGCCGTTCATAGTTTCTATTTTACATTGGCTACCTACAGGCGCACGTAAGCCTTTAGCCTCAAGGGTAAGGCCAACTACTCGCGTTAAAATACCCGCTACAGCAAGTGTTGGCGGTTTAATATGCTGTTTGTATTGAGATAAGCGTTCGCTTAATGAAACATCTAAAGCAGACATAACAGACCAATTAAATAGTTAGATACTACTGCTATGCAAAAAACTATCCAATGTTTCTTTGACACGCGTTTTAAGTGTCATATCAAGCGATGATTGCGCCGTTTTAACTTCGCAGCCGCCTCGCTCTAACGTTGGCTCTGCAATCAACTGCCAGTTATTATCTGTCACTGTTTGCTCGCCATAACTTTGCTTTATTAGCTCTAAATCTTCGGGGTGTAAATGAATGCGTACTTTTTCTTGCTCGGTATTAAGCGCATCAATACTGTGTTTAAGGGTGTGTAAAATAACATCAGGAGAGGTTTTTACTTCTTGATAAATAATGGCTTCTGCAAGCATAACGGCTAATTGCACTAATTGCTTTTCAGCTTGCTCATCTACTTTACTTAGCGGCGCGGTTAACCCCTCTAAAATACTACGTAGGCCAGTTAACTGCTCTTCTATTAGTGGTTTTACATCTTCTTGGCCTTGGGTTTTTCCCAGCACTAGGCCCTCTTTGTAGCCAGCTTCTTTACCTTCGGTAACACCTTTATCAAAACCATCTATGTAACCTTGCTCGTGCCCTTGTTTTACACCTTCTTCAAACGCATCTTGTCTAATGCGCTCAAGTTCGGCCATAGTAAGCGCAGGTAACTCAGGTTCTTGCGGCTCTTCAATTAGCGACTCTTCAGCCATTTCTTTTCGATACAACTCAGCAAGCGGTGTACCAAAGGCAGTAGAGCGATTACCAAAGCTTTTTTCATCGGGTGCTACATCAGGAACATCCCAGTGCTTTAATAGTTCATCGGCTTCATCTGCGTGCAGTGGACGCCCTTTGTGCATTGACGATTTAGTCATGGTTTATAAAAACTCCTCGCCGCCGCCGCCGCCAAGCTGTATTTCACCCGAGTCAGACAATCGACGCGCCGTAGAGAGTATTTCTTTTTGCGCTGCTTCTACTTCACTAATACGCACCGGCGCCATTGCCTCTAAGTCATCGGCAAGCATTTCGGCAGCACGTTTAGACATATTACCGAGTATTTTTTCTTTAAGCGCATCGTCTGTGCCTTTAATCGCTTTCATTAGTACGTCTTGTTGTACTTCGCGTAAAATTGCTTGAATACCACGGTCGTCTACGTCCATTAAGTTTTCAAACACAAACATAAGATCTTGAATTTGTTGCGACATTTCTTCGTCATGCTCACGAATAGAGTCCATTAACTGCCCTTCTACGTTGGTATCTAGGTAGTTCATAATATCGGCAGCCGCTTTTAAGCCGCCCATTTTCGCAGCTTGCGCACCCGCTTGGCCAGCAAACTGTTTTTCCATAATTTCGTTAAGCTCTTGCAAGGCAGCTGGCTGCACTTCTTCAAGGTTAGCAATACGCATGGTTAAATCCAGGCGCACTTTATCAGGAAACTGCGCCAGTATTTCGGCAGATTGCTCAGGCTCTAAATAAGATAATACAATGGTTTGAATTTGCGGATGCTCATTACGAATAATGTTAGCTACTTGCTTCGAGTCCATCCACTTTAACGAATCCAGCCCTTTAGCGCCCGATCCCATTACTATTTGGTCAATTAAGCTGGCGGCTTTATCTTCACCTAATGCAGCGGTAAGTGCTTTTTTAATAAAGTCTTCTGATTGAAAACCAATTGTACTAAAGCTTTGAATTTGCTCTATAAATAAATTATGTACTGCGCTTATTTTAGCTTGCGATAGATCCTGCAAACCGGCCATCGCCATACCCACTTTTTGTACCTGTTTGGGCTCTAAGTGTTTGAGTATTTGCGCTGCATCTTCTTCAGATAAACTTAATAGCAGTATGGCCGCTTTATCTACGCCATCTAGCTTATCAACATCGAAAGCTGCTGGGAGTTGTTTTTGGTTTTGATCAGTCATCTTCGGTTAACCACGCTTTCACTACTTGTGATGATAGTTCTGGTTCATTAGCTACAAGGGCACGTACGGCTTTAAGTAAGTCTTCGTCACCATGTAAATCGGGTAGCTGCAGTGTACCATCGCTTGAGAAGCCAACTGAAGCAGAATCAAAGTCTTTATTTAGCATATCTAAGCTATTATCGCCAATATCAACCCCTGAGCTAAGTGCATCTTCATCGTACTCATCAAGCGTGCTGTCTGGGTAAATTAAGCGTTTTAGCATAGGTTTAACTACAGCCATAATCAACACAATAATAACCAATGCAGCCAGTACTAAGCGTACTATTTTCATAAACCAGTCTTGTTCCCATAAAGGTACTTCAAAACTCATATCTACGGCTTCTCGTACAAAGGGAACTGTTACTACTTCTAGGGCATCGCCGCGCTGTATATCAAAGCCAACACCACCTTGTAATAAACGTCGAATATTTGACAGTGCCTCAACCGAGCGCGGGGTCATGGTGGTTTCACCGTTTTCGCCCACTGTTGGCAAATAATCAACCGCCACCGACACGCTAATTCTGCGAATCGTGCCGCTTTGTTGGCGCTTATGCGAAATAGTAGTATCGAGCTCATAGTTACGCGTGGCTTCTTTGTGCGTACGACTCGGTGAAGTAGCACTTCCTGCGCCGCCTTGGCCTGCCACTTCTGGAATATCTGAATTTACCGGAGGCTGATTACTTAACGCGCCAGGAATACCCACAGCTAAGCCGCCTATGTTGTTTTCCTCAAACGTGGTTTCGCTTCTTACCGCTGGTAGGTCTGGGTTATAACGTTTTTGCGTTTCTTCTAATGAGCTAAAGTCCATGCTCAAATCAACTTGCGCAGTGTAATTACTCAAACCAACAATAGGGATTAAAATGCTATCAATTTTTTCTAGGTATTCTTGCTCGCGCTTACGCTCTAGGTCGTACTCTTTACGAGAACGCGCAGAAAGTGAGCTTTGTGAGCCCGAATTTAATAAACGGCCATTTTGATCGGTAACCGTTACGCGTGCAGGCTCAAGCCCTTGCACTGCTGAGGCTATCATATCCACCACAGAGTCTACTTCTTCGCTGTTAAGTGAGCGGCCGCGTTTAAGCGTAAGCACCACAGTTGCTGAAGGCTTTTTCTCTCTGCGGGCAAATACGTTTTCTTTTGGAATAGCTAACAGCACCTTGGCGCGAGTGATGTTATTAAGCTCTTCTATAGTGCGGGCAAGTTGCTGCTCTCGGCCATGCTTTAGGCGCTCGCGCTCTAAGCGTTGGCTTACACCAAAGCCCATGTCTTGCATTATTATGTCTGAGCCAGAAGTAGGTCCTTGATCCAAACCTTCGCGAGTCATTAGTAATTTTATATTTTGGTATTCGCTTTCATCAACCGACACTACATTGCCATCTAGTTGATAATCTATTTTTTGCGCATCTAAAAAATCAAGCGTTTGAATTAGCTCTTCGGTGGGCATTTTACCTAATGGGCGCATATCTGGCTGACGTGCCCAAATAATCACAAAAATGGCAATTGCCAAACAAATCGCCAGTGCAATAATAAGGGTAACTTGACGCAATACATCAACACCGCTTAACGCACTTAAATAGCCCGACTTTTGTTCTTGTTGATCGTCACTATCGCTTTGCTCAATACCGCCACTAGCAAGTGCAAGATCTGTAGATTGATTAGATTGCGCCACAATTATTCTCCACTACCTGATTAAACAGGCATATTCATGATTTCTTTGTAAGCTTCAACAAGTTTATTACGCACTTGTACGGTCGCTTCAAATGCAACAGAAGACTTTTGCGAAGCAATCATTGCCTCAGCAAGCGATACGCTTCTGTCGCCCATTTCAACCGCTTTTACTTTTTGACCTGTGTCTTGCTGTAACTCATGCACAGTATTGAGCGCATTGCTAAGCATATCGCCAAATTGTGCTGATGACGTAGACTGAACTTGCGTAGGCAATTTATTGATTTGATTATTACGGCCCGCTTCTAAGGCCATTGATTGCATTTCTTGAAATACAGCGCTATTTTGAATTTTCATTATTTGTCTCTAACAATGCAGTTAACTCTTAAGGTTAATAAAGCACAAAACGTGCCACATAAATAAAGCTTTAAATACATGGTGTTACAGTTGGTTTTTACTTAGTCAGAGTTTTGACAGCCCTAAATTCAAGGTGTTGAGTTTAGGGCTTTTTTGAAGGTTATGCAGGAAGTGAAATACCTAAGTCGCGCATTTGCGCTAGTTTATAACGTAAAGTTCGCGGGCTAATACCCAAGGTTTCTGCTACGTCTTTACGCTTGCCTTGGCAACGCGCAAGTGTTTCTAAAATAATTCGATGCTCTTTATCTTTAAGCTCATCTTTATAACTGCCTGTATCTTGAGCGAGTAAATCTGATTTTTGCTCATTCGGTGTTTGATCATCAAGCTTTTCATCACCCGACTTTTCGTCATTAATAATGGCTGTTGTTTTACTATCGTAATAGGCGCTAGTTAACGCACTTTCACTAATTGCTGGCTCTACTACAAAGTTGCTTGGTGCTAAGTTTTCAATAAAAATAGCTTGCTCACTTATGCTGTTGCCACTGCGCAGTATAAGCGCACGCTGAATTACGTTATCAAGCTCACGCACATTACCTGGCCATGTATGGCTAAGGAGCTTTTGTTCAG
Organism: Pseudoalteromonas sp. SG44-5; assembly: GCF_014164175.1. NCBI lineage: Bacteria > Pseudomonadati > Pseudomonadota > Gammaproteobacteria > Alteromonadales > Pseudoalteromonadaceae > Pseudoalteromonas > Pseudoalteromonas sp. SG44-5. The sequence continues at coordinate 165,491 of NZ_JACJES010000007.1, forward strand.
CTTGCTTATCTAAAATAGCCAGCGGCTGCTTAGCTTTAATTAAATGGCGTTCAATTAAGTGCTTCGCCAACACAATTATATCGCCAGGGCGCTCGCACAATGGCCGCCACATTAACGGAAAAACGTTAAGGCGATAATATAAATCTTCCCTAAACTGATTATTCGCTACCGCTTGTTTTAAATCGCGATTACTGGTTGCGAGTATGCGTACATCCAGCGCAATGGTTTTACGACTCCCTAAGCGCTCAACTTCGCGCTCTTGTAATACACGCAGTAGTTTAACTTGTAAGCCCAAATCCATTTCGGTAATTTCATCTAGTAAAATAGTACCGCCCTGTGCTTGCTCAAACTTACCTGGGCATGCCTGAATCGCGCCAGTAAAAGCGCCTTTTTCGTAGCCAAATAACGTGGCTTCGAGCATATTTTCAGGAATCGCCGCACAGTTAATAGCCACAAAGGGCTTTGCAGCACGCGCTGATTTATCATGAATAAACCGCGCTAATACTTCTTTACCCGAGCCACTTGGCCCCAGCACCATAACACTGGCGTCTGATTTAGCTACCCTACTTGCAAGCTCCAGCAATTGAATACTCGTTGGGTCGGCAACAATAGGGCCGTCGGTTTCTTTGGGTTTTTCGGGTAAATAGCGGCTCACCATATTTAATAGCACCTCGGGTGCAAATGGTTTGGCCATATAATCAATCGCGCCTAAGCGCATTGCCTCTACCGCATCGTCAATAGTTGCGTAAGCGGTCATCATTAAGACCGGTAAATCGGGGTAATTTAATTTAATACTGCGCAGCAAATCTAGGCCGCTCATAGCGCCCATTTGCACATCGCTCACCACTAACGAAAAGGATTCTTTTTTTAGTAGTAACATCGCCTGCTCTGCACTATCGGCAGCAACGCATTCAATACCCGACATTTCTAGGGTATCTATTAATGCTTCGCGAAGCCCTGCGTCGTCCTCTACAACTAAAATAGTATTACTCATAACGATTCCTCTAATTTAGATGCTGCGCTAATTGGCAATAGCAAGTTAAAACAAGCGCCGCCATGTACATTATTAGTCACCTCTATACGCCCTTGGTGCGCATTAGCAACAGAGCTAACAACCGCCAACCCTAAGCCTGTGCCTTGGCTGCTAGTGGTAAAAAATGGTTCAAACAGTTTATCTACCTGCTGTAGGTCAACACCTGGGCCATTATCACTCACGCTAATGCGTACAAAATCTGGGGTTTGCAAATCGCGCATTGCACTTACTTGCACTTGTGCCCCAGAGCCTATAATTTGAATACTGTTATGAATCAGGTTTTGAATCGCACTGGCAAGCGCGGTTTTATTCCCTAAAATCGCAATGTCGGGCTCAGGTAAGCTTACATCAAGCTCACTGTTATTAAGCGTTATCATGGCATCTGCACCGGTTTTTACTTCGCTTAATAATTGCTGCATAGACACCTGCTCAACCACATGCTGATCGCCACTTTTGGCAAATAGCAGCATGTCGTTTACTTGGTTTTCTAAATCTTTTAAGCGCGACATTAATTTAGTTTGAAAGTTATCGCGCGACGCTTCGGGTAAGCGTTTTGAACCTAAATTAGCAGCATAAAGCATAGCCGCCGACAGCGGCGTACGTACTTGGTGCGCCAAAGATGCCACCATTTTACCCAGCGCACTTAAACGCTGCATATGTGCAACCCGCTTTTGTAAGCGGCGGGTTTCGCTCAAGTCTGTCATTAAAATAAGTTGCCCAGGCTCTGGGGCAAGTGCGGTAATATCAAGTTTTATTAAGCGCCCGTCTTTTAAAGACACTTCGTGACCATCATCTTGCTGAGGCCGAAAAGAGCGCTGAATAACACTAAACCACTTTTCGCCTTCTAGCGGCTCGCCAAGCATATCAATCGCAATTTGATTCGCTTTCGCTATCATGCCTTTACCATCAAGCACAATTACTCCTGCGGGCATAGTATCTACTAAATGCGAAAGCCAACTAGCCTGTTTACGCAGATCGCTTAACTCCCCTATATACTCCTCTTGAAGTAAACATGGGTTATACTGATTTGCAGAAATAAACTGTGGTTTTAACACACTAGCAAGTGCCATAATCAAATCTCTAATTGATGCAGATATAGCTTTAAATGCACAATTTATACCACCTTTTATTACCATGTATATCATTGAGTTACACAGTAAAAATACGCGACATTAAAATGACGCGCAAATAAAAGCACCGCAACTAAGGAACTATAATGACCAAGCAATCTCGCTGCTCATGGCTCGACACCAGCAAACCCGACTACGTTGCATACCACGATAACGAATGGGGAGTGCCTGTGTATGACGATAAAAAACTGTTTGAATTTTTAACGCTGGAGTCGGCGCAAGCAGGCTTGAGTTGGTACACTATTTTAAAAAAGCGTAATGGTTATAAAAATGCTTTTGCCGATTTTGATGTACGCAAAGTAGCAGCATTTACCGAGCAAGATATTGAGCGACTAATGCTTGATGCGGGTATTGTGCGCAATCGCTTAAAAATTGCTGCTACTGTAAATAACGCCAAATGCTTTATTAAAATTCAGCAAGAGTTTGGCAGTTTCAGTAACTATCAATGGCAGTTTGTTGGCAATAAGCCGCAAGTAAGTAATTTAAATTCTGCTGACAACGCCCCAGCAATTACCCCTACCTCAAGCGCATTTGCTAAAGATTTAAAAAAGCGTGGTTTTAAGTTTTTAGGGCCAACAACCGTATACGCCCATATGCAAGCCTGTGGTATGGTTAACGATCACAGTAATAACTGTTTTAGAAAAGAAGAAGTTATGAGGCTAGGGGCTAGGGGCTAGGGGCTAGGGGCTAAGGGATAGAGGCTAGGCAAACAGTCTGATTTCAGGCTTTTAATCAAGCCTCTGTAATTATTACATTTAGTGAAATTTATTTTCACCAAGAGCTGTGCATAACAACACAAAAAAAGAACAGTACACCTATTTATAAGTCTCTATAGCTCAGCGTCTCTAACCCTCTTAGCGAATATTGTTACTAAGACTAAGTCGCACTACGTACGCGCATCAGCAAGCTAAACGCTGTGCTTGGTTATTTTTTACCTAAAGCCTGACCCCTGACACCTAAAACCTGATAGCTGTCCTTAATTTTTAGTCTCTCGACAAGTTATATTTTTTCATTTTTTCGACCAAAGTAGTGCGGCGTACTCCGAGTATTTCGGCGGCGCGGGCAACTACATAATCAAAGCGCTCTAATGCTTGAGTAATTAAGTTAATTTCCAGCTCGGCTAAGTATTCTTTAAGCTCAATCCCTTCGCTGGGTAACAAGCCTGAATCTGCTGCTGTAGGGTGGTCGGTTTCATCGTCATAATCGCTAAAGTCGGTGCTAAATATGTCGTTAAAAGCATCGCGCTCCATTAACTCTTCTGGGTACTGCGGCTCATAGGCTTCAACTTCAATATAACGATACTTAGCCGGTAAATCGGGAACATCTACCACTTTTTCTGGGAACATTATCACCATTCGCTCAACTAAGTTTGCAAGCTCGCGAATATTACCCGGCCAACTATGCTCTTTTAAACTCTCGACCGCGCGCTCAGTAAACTTAGCGGTTGAGCCACTTTGCTCATTAACGCGGCGCATTAACTCTTTTAATAACAGCGGTATGTCATCGGCGCGCTGAGTAAGCGACGGGCTTTCAATAGGGAATACGTTTAATCGGTAGTATAAATCTTCACGAAACGTGCCTTGCTCTATCATAGTTTCGAGGTTACGGTGGGTTGCAGCAATAATACGTACATCGGCCTGAATCGCTTTAGTGCCGCCTACTCGCTCATAACTGCGCTCTTGCAATACGCGCAGCAACTTAACCTGCATTTGCAGCGGCATATCGCCTATTTCATCTAAAAATAGCGTACCGCCTTGCGCCAGTTCAAAACGCCCTTTACGAGCAGAAATTGCCCCTGTAAATGCGCCTTTTTCATGGCCAAACAATTCACTTTCGAGCAACTCCCCCGGAATCGCACCACAGTTAACTGGTACGAAAGGCCCTTTAAGGCGTTTAGACAATAAATGTACGTTACGCGCAACCACTTCCTTACCTGTGCCCGACTCACCTAAAATAAGCACATTAGCATCGGTTTTGGCTACTTGCTCAATTAAAAAGCGCAGGTCTTTAACCGCTGCTGTTTCGCCCACTAAGCCGTCAAAGGTATTATGTGGCTTACTGTGTTTGTGCTCATTAGGCAGCATACGTTGATATTGTTGGCAATCATGTAATAACTGCGTGGTTACTTCGTGGCTAAATGGCTCACAAATTAGCCCCACTACATTAGCAATACTCAGTAAAGGCTTGAGTGTTTCGCCAATTAGCAAAAAAGGAAACGTAGGGTAGCGCTTAATTAAACTTTCGTGATCAAGTGCCTGCAATGCACCTAAAATTACAATGCATTCTTTACTTTGATACTTACTACACGCTTGCTCAAAGTCGGCTTCCGTTTGTAATTGCACCGCTTCACCTATAAAAGTAAGTGAGGCATATAATCCTATCGAGCGATTGTTATTATTATCTAAAATTAAGATCATATTTAGCGGGCCATTCATTTCACTAATTTATTTTGTTAATCAAATTGTAAGCCAGTTGAAATTGTATGCAAGCACTAGTGGCGACTTTTTGACATTAACGCCAAAAAACAGACACTTTAATTAAAGCAACAATACTTAAGGATTAACCATTAAGTATTAAGTATTAAGTATTAAGGTTGTAAAGGCCCCCTACATTCGCATAATAAGTTAATCGCAAAGCTTAATACTTAAATTAGAGAATAAAGTCACTTTATAATAAAAATATTCACTAATATTTACTTAAGTTGCCGCCTTAAATGCCGATAAGTAAGTATATATAAAATGCTTGGCATTATAATTGCTGGCATTGTATTAATATTTTTAGTTATCAAAATTTAGGATCTTCTCATGGCACATGCATCAATTAAAAAATACGGTCAAGTTCGTGCAAGCAGTATTAGCGAAATGACACCTTACGAACAAATAAACCTAATTTTTAGTAACATTATTGGGCGCTTAGCTGCAACCAAAGGTTTTATTGAACGCAAAGAAATTGAAAAAAAGGGCGAAAACATTTCAGCCTGCATTTTACTTTTTGGCGCATTACAAGACGCACTTAATTTTGACATTGAGCAAGGCTCAGAAATTTCAGACAACTTATTAGCGTTATACGACTATTGCCAACGTACATTAACTAAAGCTAACTTAAATAACGATACAGCAGCAATTATGGAAGTTTCTAGCATAGTAAAAGAAATAAAAGAAGGGTGGGATAATATTCCTGCTAGCGAACGCTCTCCTGCAGTTTAATTTATTATGCCTTTAATAACTGACCAACAGCCAGCAGAGCAAATTAAACAATTGCTCTGCGAGCTTGAAACACTGGTAAATAACAACGATGCTGACGCGGCAGCTTTACAGCTTGAAGCGTTAAATACGTGTTTAAAAAGCTGGTGCGAAAGCAATGAGCAGCCAAGTAGTGACGAACTTATAGCAACACAAGCGCATATCAATGCTATTTTAACTCAAGCTAACATCCATAAAGACGACTCGTTTAAAGCCTTGTTAAAGCATAAAAAGTCAGACAAAGCGATCAGCGCTTACAAAAGCACTTAAAAAGACAGTTAGCATAATAAAAAGTAAATTAAACGATGGTGTTGCCCACTGCTCTTCTCTAAAGCGCAGCGCCCTCTTAACCTCTTTGTGAGTAAATCACTTAAAGCCTTTTGCACTGTTTTAATCTGTTTAACGCAAAAAGTGCGGTATTGTTGTTATTAAATAAAGCCGCACTTATAAAACTAACAGCTACCCTTTGGTAAGCTCAGTGTTTGTATTAGCCTAAAGCCTAGTATATTCCCTAGAGCTTGAGCCCTTAACTACTTAGACTTTCTAACTACGCCTGGCATGTTATCTAACTGAGATTGAAGATAACTACTGGTTGAGTTTAAGCCTGCTACTAATAAATCCATACTGTTGTACTGCGCATAAAGGCGCGACTCTAACGACTCCATTTTACGTGCAAACGATACTCGTTCGTCATCAATCCCGCGAAGCTGGCCTTCTTTACTTTCTATTCTGTTTTGAATTAAGCCATCAGACTTAGTATAAAAGTTCATTAGCTCATCAAACGATTGGGCAAAACCGCCTTCGTCTTTATTTTCGCCAATAAAAAACTGCTGTACTAAATCAACATCATTTTTTACTTGCTCGTCTAAGCGCTCGCTATCTAAGCTTAATTTACCATAGCGGTCGGCTTCAACACCTAACTGCGACAACGACAAAGAGTTACCATCACCTAAGTCAACACTGTTGGTAATTTCTTGCCTTAACTTTGACATAACACCACGTAGCAGAGAATCACCCGCCATTACGCCAGCGCCATCCTCGCCAGATTTACCCAAGTTTTTACTTAGCTCTAACAGCTCGTTATAACTTTCGATAAACCCATTTAAGCCAGCTTTTATATTATTGTTATTTTCTTTAACGGTTAGCTTACTTAGGTCGTCGTCTACACCTTGTGCTTTTTTAGCGGTAATAGTCACGCCATCAATCACGTTTTTAAATTCGTTAGTGCTACTAGTTACTGTTACTGTGCCGTCAATAGTTATTGACGCATCAACAGCGGCAACTACTTCGCTCACATTTTTTATTCCTGCAGGTGCAGGATCAAACGCTAAACGCGAAAGGCCTAAGGTATCGGTGTTATTGGCATCGTCATCGGCCACTGCTATTTTAATTTGGTTTTCTACACCACTAGTTTGAGCCGAAAACACTAAGCGCTGGCCAGTATCATCAGTAATTATGGTGGCGTTAATGCTTTTGTTATCTTTACTGTTGTTTATTGCATCGCGCACTTCGCTTAGCGTTGCGGTGTCTGACACTGCAATATCAAAGCTATTATCGCCCGAGCTTAACGTCATGGTGCCAGCACCAACAGGGTTGGTGGCATCAAATGCACTCGACATTATTTTATGCTCAGTGGCTAAATTATTTACTTTTACTGAGTAGCCACCTGGTTGAGCGTCTTTATCTGAGCTAAGCGATATAAAATCATCATTACCCGATGTCGTACGTTTTTGATAGTTATCAACGTCGCCTAATGTACTCATCGACTCTTGTACTTTTTCAAGTGCAGCTTTAAGCGCACCCACAGCGGAAATGTCGGTAGTTAAGCTACTTTCTTTTCTATTTAAACGTGATTCAAAAGGCGCTTTTTCAGCATTTACTAATGCACCTACAATTTCAGATACTTGTAAGCCTGAACCTAAGCCAGTAAACGAAATAGCCATGTTTATACCCCTTTACACTATTAAATAAAAAACAAAAAACTTAAAAACCGCAGCTACTATTTAGTTATATACTTATATAGCTATACCGTTTGGTCAATTAATAAACCCGCAGTTTCAGACAGCTTAGACACTAAACTTAACACTTCTTCCGAAGGGTATTGTTTAATTACATCGCCAGTGGTTTTATCGAGCACTTTAATTACATCGCGGCCTGAATCTTCGTCAACCTGAAATTGCAAACTGCGGTTCATTTCGCCCATAAAATCCTGCAATTGCTGCGCCACTTTTTCAAGTTGTTCACGCTCTAACGGTTGTTGCTGCGTAGCAGTGTCTGCATTACTTTGATACTGCTGCGCTTGTGAAGCACTTTTTTTAACATCATCAATGGCACCAGTAGTTAATATTGTACCGGCTTGCCCTGCTTTACTTTCGCTAGCTTGCCCTGCGTTACTTGCTGTTACTAAAGCTTCTGCGCCTGAGGTAATTGTATTCATAACGCCTCCTAAATAGTTTTAAACATTATACACTATTTATAAATTAGCTTAATTTAGTAAGTTAAACGACAAAAGGAGATGAACAAAGCCATCTCCTTTTTTAAATTACTAATACTGACTTTTGGTATTAGTTAGCTATTAATAAGCTAATGAACTATTGACCTAATTAGCTATTAACCTAGTAAGCTAAGCGCTGCTTGTGGTAACTGGTTCGCTTGCGACAAAATTGACGTACCTGCCTGTTGCAATATTTGGTTCTTCGTCATGTTAGCGGTTTCTGTTGCAAAGTCAGTATCTTGAATACGGCTACGTGAAGCAGATACGTTTTCTTGAATATTAGCAAGATTGCTGATTGTATGGCCAAAACGATTTTGTAATGCACCTAAATCAGCACGGCTTTCATTAATTTCACCTAAAGCATTATCAATAATAGCTAGTGCGTTGCTAGAACCAACTGCTGTACTGATATCGATATCAGAGGCTTTTGTATCAGCAGTCGTCGTGGTAGCAGCCACTGTAGTTGCTTGAGCAATCGCCGTGGTACCATCTGCTTGAAAAGCTTTAGCAACTATAGTGCTACCTTCCAATAAACTACCTGAAAAGTCCACATCCTCAGCCCCTGCAGTACCTGATATTTTAGCTTCTATACCTAGGCCGTTTAAAGAGGCATTTAACGCAGATGCTAAAGACTCTGGCCCTGTTACATTAGTTAGATCGACATCAATATCTCTACTACCATCCGCATCGGTATGAGTAAATGATAATGTTGCCCCTTCAGCTGCTAACAATCCAACACTTGCATTTGCAAATTGCCCCTCAACGGCAGCTCTTGTAGTTGTACCTAACTTATCAGCACTTATATCACCAAGTGACATAGTAATTGTTTCTGCAGCGTTTGAACCAACCTGAAACCCTTTACTACCAAACGAGCCGTTCAATAAACTTTGACCACCAAACGATGTAGTTTCTGCAATGCGGGTTAATTCCGTTTGCAATGCACCCACTTC